>JBNMNB010000024.1:0-48171 GCA_051270635.1 Verrucomicrobiales bacterium
CTCGCTCCAGGTGGGCCAATGCGGCTTCCCCGGACGGCAGCACATGCGTCACCGAGTGACCACACTGAGACAGGGAAGCCTGAATGTCGCGGCCGACTATCGCTTCGTCCTCAACTACCAGGATGCGCATGAATGTCGATTGTGCGTGCTCAGGTTGCGAGGTCGGATTCGGAGAGTGGAAAGACGATTCGGAATTCCGGTTTGCCATCTTCGCCGGGGCGGAAGGATCCGCCGATCTGTTCGGTCAGCGTCTCGGCTATGGCCAGACCTTGTCCTTCAGAGTTTTCGGGCGCGCCAGACATTTTGAGGCCGGAATTAGTGACGATGAGCACCGCCAGCTTACGCTTAGGTTTTACCCCCAGGCGCACTTGAATGCGTCCCCTGTTGCCATTGGTAAACCCATGTTCAAAGGCATTGCTGACGAGTTCATTGATGATCAATGCCAGCGGCACTGCATCAGTTGTCTGCAAGCGCAGATCGTCAAGGCGCCATTTTAATTCAACGCCAGTTCGGGCCGTCCGCCATCCGCGCTGCAGAGACTGGAGTAGTGCTTCGGCGACGTGGTGGAACTGGACGGTGGTGGCCGCCTCTTCGGTGCTACCGACATTCTGATAAACGTGCGCAACGGCGTTCAGGCGATTGCGTGTAGAAAGTAAGACGCTCTCAGCAGCGGGATCCGCGGGCTTCTTCATCTGCAGATTCTGCAGACTCATGAGAATCTGTAAGTGACTCTTAATCTGGTGCAGGCACTCGCGGACTCCGCTCGAAGGCTCAGAGGCGGTGATCGCTACCTCCGTCTCTGATTCGGTATCCGTCGGCTCGTCGAGAGAGGCAGGTTCGATGACCGCAATGATCGATGCCAGTTTTCCTTCCGCATCATTGACGCCGAACAATTGCAACCCGCAATCGTCCGTCCCAGTGGAGCGGACAATGGTCACATCACCCTCAAAATTACCCGATTCCTGAAGTGTCGGGATCAATGATGCCTCGAACGCTTCGGTCTCCATTTCATCGAACAGAACCGACAAGCTCTGGCCCTGGAGCACATCGATTTCGGCCTCAAGATAATCTTCTGCCGCAATATTGCATTCGATGATAGCGCCCGTGCCATCGGTGATGATGACGGGGACTGGGGTCGCTTCGAGCAGAGCAGTGGTCAGCTTGCTTCGCAGCGCTTGGTTAGTCGCGCTGTGCAGCACACTTTCCACTTTTTCTACTGTGGGCTCAATTTCCTTTACGGTGGTCAGTGCTGGCAGAGGGATCCGATTCACTGGAGTCGGAGTTGCTGTTGCCGCGACTGCTTCGACGGGTGTTGCCTCCACGGCGGTTGCAGTTGCAGTTGCTGTTGCTGTTGGGGGTGCCGGTGCCGGTGTGCGTTCGCGGATGAAGTAGGCGGTGAACAATTCTTTGCCTGCCTGGTTGCGCACCAGTGCAGCGCGGAGAGTGACGGGCGCAGTGTCGCCATCTTTGCGCAAAATCTCGATCTCGACTTCGCCAGCTTCGTTGGGATCGCCGTCCTGCAGTCGTTGCTCAAGTTCGCGTCTTGCTACGATCCCATCCTGCGACAGGAGCGTATCGAATTTGCTGCGCCGTAGTTCGACAAGATTGGTTCCCAGCATGCGTTCCAGATAAGGATTCACATTCAGAATCGCGCCGGTTCGATCGATCACGGCGACACCTACACCGCATTCGCGGAACAGCGTGCGGAAGCGGGCTTCGCTCGTGCGCAGCGCATCTTCGGCGCGGCGTTTGTCGGTGACATCGGATGCCAGAAGCATCAAGCGATCACAGGACAGCGGCATTGGATGCAGCTCAATGTCGCGCAGCACGTGGCTGGTGTCCGCCAGAGAAAATACTTTTGTTGCATGCGCTTGCCAGACGCGATCCCACCATGTGGACTTCACCTCGCTGGCATGTTCTTCATCCGGGCTGCCACTTTGCAGCCATTCTTCGATGCTGCCGCATTCGTCCAAATCATATCCCAGTAGATCGGAGAATCCCTTGTTGCTAAAGAGAGTCGCGGCATCGCGATCCAACACGGCGATGCCTCCTGGAAGCGCTTCAAGGATTGTCGCCGGGAGGGGATCCTCCTCAAGCTTAGAGTGTGTGGCTGATTCTTGTTCTGCAGCACGGTTCCGGGCATACGTGAGTTTGTCCTCAAGTGATCGCACAGCAGAAGATGCCTCATCCAGCTGCGTGGACACTGTTGATCTGGCCTCCTCAAGCTCGGTCTGACCTTGCGCCTTCTCGTCATTCAGTAATGTGACTACGGCCTCCAGTTCTTTGATCTTCGCTTCGAGCTGATCCGTCTCAGGACTCAGGCCAACCTCCTCACTCTCCTCTTTTCTCAACGTGCCGAACAGGGCCATGCCGATCACGTTGTCCTCCGCATCGCAGCGGGGAGTGCTACTCCAGGCAAGACGAAATTTGTCGCCTTCTTCATCATACAATACAAAATCGAGCTTGTTGCCAATGCTCAGTTTGTTCGTGTCAGCGTATGTCGCTGTAATACAATCGAAGGCTTCGTGCAGCGATCTATGTTGATCACCGCCCGCGATGTCCCACAGCTTCATGCCAGCCATGGAATCGGAGCCTAACACATTTCCCAAGTGTTGATTGGTAAACGTAACCGTGCCCTCAAGATCGAGCGCCATTGCTGGTGACTCAGCGGTGGCCAACAGTTGTTCAGCACTTTCGACGGCTACCTTCGGAGCCGATGGCGCGGCAGGGTTTTTAATTTGTGGCTGTTCCCTGAGCGGTGGTGGTGGCGTTTGCTCTGCCGCAGTCGCTGATGCCGCAGTCGTCTGTTTGCCCGTCATCTTCTGGCAGGAAATAAGAATGCCTGCAGCGGTGCCGCTGTCTGACTCGTCCCACGGGGTGACTTCCCATCTTACCCAGCTGCGCGTTCCATCGGGGTGATTAATGGCGCTTTCGTCGCTGCGTTGCGTCTCGCCATCCATCGCCTTCTTATAAACCAGCTTCCAATTCTCATGGAGGTCAGGGAAGACGTCATAGTGAGATCGTCCTATGACCTCTGCTTCTGTGAGGCTGAAGTCACTCAACCACCGCCTGTTGGCTGCCAGATAGTGCATCTCGCGATCGAACAAAGCCACCGCCATGGGCAGATGGTCGAGCAGTTGCCGCATGCGTGCACCGTCATTCCCTGGGTCCGAATTCCATGCTTCCGGCTCGGGTGGTGTTGCTAATGGAGGTGGTGCAGATGGGCGGGCAATAGCAACGTTGGTAGGGCGGATTTCCATTTGTGACGTGCGCGCTTCTGGAAGTATGGATCGATTCTCGTTTGGCAAAGTATTGCTGTCTTGGTTTCTCAGAACTGCAGAAAAGGGGGCGCTGGATTGGGGGGCTGGGGGCGCAGAGGTCGCCAGTACAGCACTACCTTGTCGCGCTGGGATTGCTGTCGGTGGTCGATTCCGTGGTGGGCCAGCTGCGCGGAATGGGCTGGCTGCCACGGTCGGCTGGCTGTTCGGTGGTGAAGCGACAGGTGGTGCCTCCCGCCGCCCTTCATGGGATCCCACGGTCGCCGTTGCGATTCCAGCAGTAGATTGCGCGGGACGTCTCAGGCCAGTTTGCTCGAGAAACGTGTTGTTTCCCGCATGGCCGGTGGATGCCAGCTCGGGGTGATTCTTAGTGAGCCACTGCGTGGCGATCGTTAGACGCGATTGGATCACATCAAGTGGGGAGTCATCTGCCGCCACGTCATTCCAGAGCATCGCCGCATTAGGGCTACTGCGAAGCGATTCGATTTCGCCCATTGCAAGGATGAATGGCTGTTGGCGTCCTGATTTACGGCGCGCCCATTCCGCAAATTGCGGAGCTGTGCCGTTACCCGCCGGAACGTTCATAACGATTAAATGCGGCACCGAAAAATGTTGTGCCGCTGACACTGCATCAGGATATACTTCCACCGAAAAACCGTGCGACTCGACCACGGCAATAAGTTCGCCCTGGATAGCCTGATCGTCCTCAATGAGGAGAGCGCGCGGCCGAGAGGGGGCCGCTGGATGTGCTGAAAGAGTCATTATGGAGTTACCGCCGCGCGACAGTAACGAATCTCAAAAATTCTTCAATCCGTTATATTCAGAATCACTGTGAATAACTTGGGGATAAGCTGTGAACGAGCGGGAATAGTATTGTTGGTATTTACTGAGATAGTCTTATTTTTTGAAAAATGTAAACGGCCCATAAATTATGATTATTCTAATTAGCTCTTTCCCAACTTCTCCCATACGATTTTTTTGAAATGGACTATTGTGCGCTATCGTGAATGAGCAACTTACACGCTTACCTATCAGAGGTGTAACTTCCCATCAGATCCGCAATTTTAATTTCATTCATTCCGCGATCTCCCAAGTCGCTCTCAGTTAGGTTTATATGAGTTACATTAGCTCACTTGTTTTACTCTGCCCGGCAAAACCTCCTCATTTGACGGCGGAATCTTTGGTGGATTTTGCCACGCGGTTGCGTGGATTGATCGGTGTTGTCGAGGGTGAGTGGGATCCTTCAGTTGAAGACGAAGAATGGGAGTCTTGTTTGTCAACGATTAATGAGAGCAAAGAGAACGTCTACTGCGGGTGCCTTGATTTGGGATCACTGACGGAAGAGAGTGGATCAGCGTTGGCGGCATGCCTTGAGGGAGATGAGTCTGGCTGTTGGATTGTTCCAGACCAAAGTAGCTTGGAGATCGGTCCAGTGAGCCTTTGGACATTTCCAACAGAGGACGATATTTGCATGGGGATGTTCGCTCTTAAATTTTCCGGGAACGGCTATTTCTCCTGGCGGAAACCTCTGGAATATGCGCGCCAATACCAGAATGCTGAGCCAGTGTTGGCCGCGTTACAGCTGTGCCGCGAAACCTTTCCGGTAGTGCGAGACCAACGATTCGATGAAATAGACAAGCACCTCGGTGAGCGATTTCTATCAGGAAGGTGATTGGATTTTGTCCTTTTCGGATTTGAACTAAAGCGAGTTGATCAGTTGATTCCCGATTCCCCCTTAGCGACGCCTGATCGCCGTTCCAGAATCCTCTGTGGCGCGATGATCGGGATCATCGTGCCGCTTGGGTTGGCGACACGGGCTCTGCCCTGGCTTCCGGAGTTTATCAGGGTACATGCTGGGGACGCATTGTGGGCGGCGATGGTCTACTGGGGGGGTGCCTTCGTGTTTCCGCGTTTGCCTGTCTGGTCGCTGGTGACGGCTGCGGCGTCTTTCTCTCTAGCGATCGAGTTGAGCCAACTCAGCAGCCACCCGATTCTCGCACATGCGCGGGCGACGCGATTGGGTGCGTTGGTGCTCGGGCACGGGTTTCTCTGGGTGGATCTGTTGCGCTATGCGACAGGGATCATTTTGGCAGCAATGTTAGACGTCGTAGTAGTACGCCTCAGGTCTCCCAAACAAGGTGTTCAATCATCCGTGCTGGAGAAGTAGAATTCAATACAGAGACACATAGATAAAGAAGGATGAGCCCAGATCATAATTCTCCCTATTCGCGGTGATTCACCGCCAGCGGTTTTTTCGCCAGCCTGACTAATATCGCTGAATATTCGCCTTCAGCTTGAGGATACTGAGGTAGTCGTTCATCGCCTGTTGCTTGCGTTGCGCCAGTAGAATTTGTGCGATTCTGGGGGCGGCATCCTGAAGGGAAAGTGTCGTTGCTTCCTGGCGTTCGTCGACGATCAGGATGTGGAAGCCAAGATCCGTTTCGAATACTGGACTTACTTCGCCGACTGGTTGGCTGAAGGCAACCGCTTCGAATGCTGCGGGCATCTGGCCTTCGCCGACTTTGCCTAAAACTCCGCCGTTTTTGGCGCTTGGACAAGTGGAGTGTTCCTTTGCCAGTTCGGAAAAATTTTCACCACCTGCGGCATTCAGTTTAAGCCGGAGGCGCTCTGCCATCAGACGTTTTTCTCTGAGGGAATCTCCTGTGGCGCCTTCAGTCGAAATCAAGATATGTCGAGGCACTACAAACCTCCGCTGGGTAAATTCCTTAATGTTGCCATTGTAGTAATCTTTCATTTCCGCATCGTTGATTACCGGAAGCAGGGCAGCACGTTCTTCCAGTAGTTTATTGATTTTCAGATCATTGGTGATCTCAGTGCGGAGTTTTTCATCCGTCCAGTTCATTTTTTTAAATTCCTCTGCCGTCAGCGCTTTTGTTACTTCGGCCACTGCTTTGTCGATTTCGCTCGGCGCCAGCTCTTGTCGCGCAGCTACTTTCATGAAAAGTTTTTTATCGATCAATTGCTCGATGATCGCTGGTTCGTTCTCAGCGCGAACTCTTTCGAGGCCTTCCGGTGATGCCGTTTTTGCTCTGTCTCCGACCAGTCCCTGAAAGACCTCATCGACGTCTGCCTGCGTGATGCTTTCTCCGTTCACAGATGCTACCACTTTGCCTTTCCCGGACTGTGCAGCGGAATGTTCGACGCCGCAAAGCAAGGGGGCTACCCCAAGCACCGCCATCAAAAGGATTCGGGAATAAAAAGAAAACTGCATCCGGCCACTATGGCGACAGTCGTGCTGATTTCAAGGTTTCGTGCTTCGTCCGACATGAATGGGTAATCTGGCATCGTTTCCATCTTCTCTGTTTCTGTGAAGCAGGCTTCTGGGTATCCCGTAGGAAATGCTTGCGCCTTAGCGGGAACTTAGCTTGGTATTCAGCCTGAAGTGTGCGCATCACACTGCACGCAGCGATGAATTTTACCAAGTAAGGGGAAATCGAAAATAAACTGATCAATCTTCTTGTCTTTTCGCCCATCAGCTTCGTTGAAATTGGCTCAAATAGCTCGCTATTATCGCAAATTCCGCCTCGCTGCTGAGCGAAAATACTGCGCATCTTTGATCAGTTGATTCTCGATTCCCCCTAAGCATTCTAAATCATGTCAGACTTTCCCACCCGATTGTTTCCGGAACGGTACCACGATCGCCTGCGCGCGTTTCTGGCGTTGCCTGAATTCGATCGCATGGTCGCCTATCTCATGGCCATGAATGGATGGGAGAAGGAACATGAATCGATCTTGGAACAATTGAAGTTGCTGGGGGTCATTTCTGACGAACGGGGGGCGGAGTATCAGGCCAGGTTAAGGTTGAAAGAAGTGTTGCAGAAACTGGATGCGCAGGGCTGGTTGGTAAGGCTCGGTTCGGGACAAAAAGTGGTGAGTCGGGAATTTATACCCGTTCTCTTGTGGTTGTGCGCTGAAGCTGACAAGGAAACTAAGACATTTCGTGCGCTGGCAGAAGCACGGAGAAGGCAGGATGATGGGCGACGATCGCGGCGCATGTGGCGCTATGAATCCGATTCAGGCGTTGAGGCAATTTCACGCTTTGAAGAGGCATACTATGTTGGCTTTGAGTCTCCGTTTCAGACGGGTGGTTTTCGCTTTTCTTCCGACGAAGATGTCGTGGCTCGCGAGCTGCTGGACATTGTGGGGCGGCCATTTGATCTTGATCGACTCAAGCAACTTCCTGAAAACTATCGCCAGGTGGTGCCGTGGGCTGGAATCGAGCCAATGCTGACGAGCCCGTTTCCGGTAACGCCTTATCTTGATCTGGCAGATGCCAGCGAATTTCAATTCGGTGACGCAGGTGAGTTGGTTCTCGCAGGCGAGGCGTTGATTTTTTCAGGGCAGTTTGAGAAAGCACAAGCTCTGGCGGATCGGTGCAAAAATGATGCTGACAATTTCTCTGCACAGGCAGTGGAACAGATTTATGGCTGGATCGCATTCATAAGAGGCGACTACGACACAGCAATCACTCGGTTTGAGGCATCGATGGAACGGTCGGTGAGGGGCACGAGGAGACGGAAGACTACCCAAACTGGGCATTGTGGAATCTTTTTTCTGATGGCATTGCTACGACGGGGCACGGAGGAGGACTTTACGAATTTCAAGAAAATCGCGAAATGGGGGCTTGATATCTACGGCCCATGGGGCCTGACCGGTAAGACACTTACAGCCCTTCGATCCACCATGTCATTTATGACTGGGGGGCGGTCGGCTGAGGTTCATCGAATGTTCGAGGATGACAGTTTGTATGCAACTGACAATCTTGCGTGTTCACCGCTTTTTCTTTTTGTTGCCCTTTGTTGCCGGTGGTCAGGAATAGTAACTCAGTGGACGCCCCCGACGAAATTGAGGCTCCTGACATATGCTGAAGAAGCAGAGTCGAACGGGTTCCTCTGGCTGGCGAGCGAGGCATACGAGTTGCTCGCGGCAAACGCGAAATCGAAAGGAAAGGAGACAACCGGACATCGTCAGAAGGCGGAATCCCTGCGCCAGCAATGTCATGGGGAAATTACGCCATTGGTGGACTTGATTAAGGCTCCGGAAGCCTGGGAACGGTCGCTGACTGCACTCGAAACTTTAGCCACCCGCGCGGATGGAACGGGAAGTAACAATCGCGAGGCGGGCGTCGATGGAGGGAAGCGATTGTTGTGGTTAATCGAATTCGATTACTCTCAATCCATTGGTCTTGTCCCCTACCTTCAGGTATCTCTCAAATCCGGTAAATTGGGCCGTCCCAGGAAATGTGCGATCGAGCGGCTAGCTGCTGAAGTGAAAAGTAAAGGATTCGTGTCGAATGCTGATCGCTCCGCAATCGAAATTCTGAGTGCCTCGTATAACAGGTGGTACTACATGGGAAGGTTCGGCGCGGAGCATGTCTCGGCACTTGAGGTGCTTGTCGGTAGTTCGAATCTTTACATGGATGATTCATTCGATCGGCCAGTGGAAGTCGTCACTCGGACGCCAGAAATCAGTTTGACCACTCTACGGGGAGGGAAGTTGAAATTGAAGCTATTGCCTGAGATCGACTACCATGAGGCGGGGATGGTCGTGATCAGGGAATCCGATATGCGAATCACTCTTACGAAGGTGCGTCAGGCGCACATCGAATTGAATCGCATTCTGCAGTCCGGCACCAGCTTCCCTGTTGAGGCGAAGGAGCGATTGGTGGCATCGTTAGGGAAACTCAGTTCGGAATTTTCAATCGAGTCGGACAGCGTTGGGTTCGAAACGATCGCGCGCTCGGTAGTAGCTCAGAGCAAGCCAGAAGTTCGCTTAATGCCAGATGGATCTGGAGGTATTCAGGTCAGCATGTCGGTGCAACCGATTGCCGATGTTGGCGAAAATTATGCGCCAGGAAGTGGTAAGCCAGTGATTTTTGCGCGCTCGCAGCAGAATGAGCCACTGCAGACGCAGAGAGATCTGGCACTGGAATCCGAACGCGCCGCGGTAGCCGTTGCTGCCTGTAACTCACTTCAGTGCGACCGCGAAGAAAGTCGCAACGCGTGGAACTGGCATTTCACTGAGCCAGATGAATGTCTTGAGTTGTTGTTTGATCTCGATGCATTGGGCGACGACAACCAAAAGGTAACATGGCCGGAAGGTGAGCCATTGCTTCCACCGCAAGCAGTGGGTGCTTCCCAGTTCCATGCGTCAGTGAAAGGATCGGGGCAATGGCTCGAGGCGAATGGTGAGTTGAAGGTGAATGATGACCTTGTCCTGACAATGAAACAACTCATGGAGCTGCTTGAGCAATCGAATCCCGGCAGCCGTTTCATTGAGATCAGTAAGGGGCGCTTCATTGCCTTGACCAGACAGTTTCGGAACCAGTTAGACGATTTGCGAGTGCTGTCGTCAGCAGGCAAAGGAGGAGCGCGGAAATTTCCGCCGCTGGCAGCCTTTGCGCTGGCGGAACTTGAGGAGACGGCAACGCTGAAAACCGGGACTGCATGGAAGAGTCAGTTGAAAAAATTCCGCAATGCTGAGAACCTGCAGCCAAAGGTGCCGAAGACCCTGCGCGCGAACCTTCGCTCTTATCAAGTGGAAGGATACGAATGGCTGGCACGCCTTGCGGAGTGGGGAGCAGGCGCGTGTCTGGCGGACGACATGGGCCTGGGAAAAACCGTGCAGGCACTCGCACTATTGCTTTCCAGAGCCAAGGGTGGGCCCGCACTGGTAGTAGCACCGACTTCAGTGGCCGCTAACTGGATCGATGAAGCCGCACGCTTCGCGCCAACGTTGGAAATCGTGCTCTACACGGGAACGGATCGCAAGAGCCGGCTGGAGTCGATTGGCAGTCACTCACTTGTCATCACGACTTACGGAATTCTTCAGCGCGGTGATGAACAACTCACCGCAACTGAGTGGCACACCGTGGTGCTCGATGAGGCGCAGGCGATCAAAAATCGTGCGACCAAGCGCTCGAAAGCCGCAATGCAATTGCAGGCACCATTCCGCATCGTGACGACGGGTACGCCAGTCGAGAACAGGTTGGATGAATTGCACAATTTGTTCTCGTTTTTGAATCCTGGCCTACTGGGATCCGCTGAACGATTCCGAAAGCAATTTGCAGATCCGATCGAACGCCACAAGGACACGGTCGCAAGGGACAGGCTACGACGAGTGATCAAGCCATTCATCCTGCGGCGAATGAAAGGTGATGTCCTTAAAGATCTTCCGCCCAAAACAGAGGTGACGTTGCACGTCGAATTAGACGAGGAGGAGGCCGCATTCTACGAGGCGCTGCGGCAGAAGGCGATGTCCGATCTCGAAGCCGCAAAGAAGGCGCCCGAGGGAAATGCCATGCGAATTCTTGCAGAAATCACCCGTCTGCGCCGCGCCTGCTGTCATCCGAAACTAGTGCAGCCAAAGGGGGCTCCTGAAAGTTCCAAGCAGCGAGTGTTTCTAGAAACGCTCACGGAGATTCTCGATGGAGGCCACCAGGTGCTGGTGTTCAGCCAGTTCGTCGATCATTTGAAGATTGCGCGCAAGAGCCTTGACGGCCTCGGCATTGAATACCAATACCTCGATGGATCGACTCCGGCCAAGAAGCGCAAGACCGCGATTGAGGCATTTCAATCCGGTGAGGGAAACGTCTTTCTGATTTCACTCAAAGCGGGCGGTTCCGGGCTCAATTTGACGGCTGCGGACTACGTGATTCACCTCGATCCCTGGTGGAACCCTGCGGTAGAAGATCAGGCGTCCGATCGCGCACATCGCATCGGCCAGCAACGTCCCGTAACTGTCTATCGACTCGTCACAAAAGGCACGATCGAAGAAAAAATCGTTGCTCTGCACCACGACAAACGCGACCTCGCCAGCGCCATGCTGGAAGGCACTGACACCGCAGGGCGCCTTACCTCAGAAGAAATGCTAGCCCTGCTCCGTGAAGCCGGAACGTGAGCCGACAATGACGGCATGATGGAATGACGACAGGGCGGCAATCATTTGCGACCCGGTGATTCCTAATCTAGGCTGGCGGCAATGTACCGAACCGATTGGATTACCCGCCTTTCTCATAGTGGCACGACCTGTGCGGCCGCCCTATTAATTTGTGTCTTAGCGCCACTGACGACTGGCTGCGCTGACAATAAAGGGAACTCGAGCGTCAAAGCGAAGAGCCGCCCGGTGGTCGTCGACGCCGTGGTGCTCAGTTCGCCGGAATTGCCATCGCCAGAAACTGCGCCGTATCGCGATTGCCTGTTCACGGTAAGGTGTAAAGTCGAGCGCTCGATTTCGGGAGATGCTCCTGCCAATGAGAATTTTCTCGCGACCACATGGGCGTTTCGTGATCGAATCGCGCAGCCGGGGCAGGAACTGACGAAGGGCGCGCTGATCCGCCTGACGCTGGAGTCACTGGATCTGGAGGCCATGGGTCTGGCGACGACGATGCGCATCGATGAATCTGACACATTCGACAAGCCAGAGTTCTGGGTTCAGTCAATGGCCGTGGTGAAGCCGGGTGCGCATGTGCATGTTGAGCCGCCAGTTTTTGGTGTGCCGCTGGAAGAGCTCGCGCCACTGAATCGTAAACTTGTCGAGAGAGGAGAAGGTTTTACGATTGGACAAGACGGATTCTTTTTTGGTATGCCGACGCGGGAGATTTATCGCAAAGATTTCTGGAAGCTTCCGCTGGAGAGCGATTTTGCACCCGGTGCAGCGGAGGTGGTGCTCGATTTTCATCGCCAGCTTGAGGCCAAAGGGATTCCGTTGGTGTTCGTCGTCGTGCCGCGTGCCAGTACAATTTTTCCTGATATCGAGACAGGGCTGCCGTATGATTGGGAGAGCAATGGTGCCGTCAATGCCCCGGTCGAAGACTGGTGCCAGGAATTACGCGGCAAAGGAGTGCACGTAGTAAACTTGACAGCGCCGTTTTTAGCTAACCGTTTTACGGAAGCCAGCGATGGCAAGTCCTACCCGGTCTACCTGCAGAACGATAGCCACTGGGGGCCCTCCGGGGCGCAGCTCGCGGCGAACGTCGTTACGGATTACATCCGCAGCAACAAGCTTCTGCCTGACAGCGCTCTAACAATCGCACCAACGGCTGCCGAACTGCCGATTACGCACACTGGTGACCTGGCCGAGCTGATGATCGCAAACGGTATCACCGAATTAGCACGTGACACGGTTGCCTATCAGGTGCAGCCAGCGCCCGTTCAGGATGGCGTCCATGTGCAGTTGTTAGGGGATTCGCTCACGCGCATTTTCGATGTCAATCGTTCCAGCTTTGGTGATCATCTGCAGGCGAGGATCGGGGCCAATTGGGACATCATCGCGCCAAATGGTGGCGTTACGACAGCGCGTAAAATTTTCTCCCGCAAATCAGATCTCGATAGTATTGATCTAGTCATTTGGGAGATCGCCGAGGAATTCATTGCACTGCACAAAATGTGGCGACTAGTTCCACTCAATACAGACGATACGCTGCAATTCTGGCGCGATGCTCTTGTGAGTGAGGCAGCGCAGGAATCTGCAGACAAGTCGAAGGCGACGACGTTCGAAGAGCCGGGCGACTGGGATGATCTTGTCGGAATCCGCAGCACTGCTGCTGCGCGATTGACGTGGAATGTGGTAACTGAGGAAGGAGCGCAGTTTACCACAAGAATTCGCGTGGGGCCTACGGATGCGGGCGTTTCGCGTCGTGCCAGCGTGATGTTTCGCGTGCTCGCCGATGGTAAGGAACTCTATCATGCAGGGCTCGTTCCCCGCAGAGATCGCCACGTTATGTCTGAACCGATCACGATTCCATTGCCGAAATCCGAGTCGATTCAGTTTACTCTCGTCACGGAAGTCGCTGAGGGGACAGCTCCGCCATGGATCGACTGGGTGAGTCCTGAGATCGACAATGCTAAGCTAAGGGGAAATTGAAAATAATCTGATCAATCTACTTGTCTTTTCGATTATCAGCTTCGTTGAAATTGGCTTAAATAGCCCGCTACTATTGCAAATTCCGCCTCGCTGCTGAGCGAAAATACTGCGCATCTCTGATCAATTGATTCTCGATTCCCCCTAAGCGAAGCTGCGCAGTAAACTTTTTTATATGATGTTAGTCATCGCCACACACAACAGCCACAAGACGGATGAGATTCGCGCCATGCTCGACGGTGTCGTCGACGAAGTGTCCGACTTGACCCGGTTTTCACACATCCCAGCTGCTGACGAGACGGCCACGACGTTTCTCGGCAATGCAAAGATCAAGGCCCTCGCTGCATCTGAATTGTTGCCAGCCGATACCTGGGTGCTGGCGGACGATTCTGGACTCGAAGTAGATGCATTGAACGGCGAGCCAGGCGTGTATTCTGCACGCTACAGTGGAGAAGGTGCGACCGACGCCAGCAACCGCACCAAGCTACTGAGAGAATTGAACGAAACAGGTGCTCGTGGCAAAGAACGTAGCGGACGATTTCGTTGTGTCCTGGTGCTGGCGAGAAATGGTGAAGTGGTCGCCGACTGCGACGGCGCTGTCGAAGGAATCATTACCAATGAGGAAAAAGGCACGAGCGGCTTCGGTTACGATCCCTTGTTTGTGCCCGCCGGCCACTGCTCCACTTTCGGTGAGCTTTCGGCAGAGGTGAAAAACTCATTGAGTCACCGTGCCCGTGCAGTCGAGGTCTTTCGGAAAACCCTGGCAGATCGCGGGCTCTCACTTGTGTGAAGTGACCTCAAGCTGCCAGGCAATTTCTAAAATTGTAGGCACCCTTGCCTGTGGCTACGGCGATGACGGATCTTCTGCTGTCTGTTAAAATGTAGTTGTGGGCGGTTGTTCCTCTATTCAGAACACTGATACTGATGGCAATTGTCAGGGTTCGATCACGGCTTTGATGACTCTTAGTTGGGCGACGTCTTCGAGGGCTTCAGCTGCTTCAGATAGCTTGTACTTTCGGGTGATCATGGCCTGCCAGTCAAAGTGGTCGCTCCAGCGTGCCATCAGCGACAGACCTCTGTAGATATGTGAAAAATCGCATCCCCAGCAGCCGCGCACATCGAGGTGTTTGCGATTGATGTGCAGGTGTGGATTTACTTCCACCGGGCCATTGTCGGTGTATTGGCCGACGACCACGTAGCGCCCGGCATCGCGCGTCATTTCCATTCCTTCGACCACCGCAGCGGGATTGCCGCAGGCTTCAATGGTGACATCTGCGCCGCGCCCACCGGTTTGTTCGCGAATGCGCGCGATCCTTTCGGCTGGAGTGGTCGTGGCAATATCGATCACTTCATCAGCGCCATATTGGCGAGCAAGATCGAGTCGTAGCTGAGGTGACCCAGTCATGATCACTTGCGCTGCGCCTGCCACTTGAGCAAAGATCAACGCATTCAGCCCAACTGGGCCACTGCCCTGAATCACTACCGTATCGCCCAGTTGAATCTGCGCACGCTCGATCGCATGAAATGCCGTCGGCATTCCACAGCCACCGGCTATGTAACTGAGCGGGCTCACCTTTTCAGGCAGTCGCAGCAGGCGCACACCGGGCTTGAGATAGATGAACTGGCTCCAGCCGCCGAGCAGGCCATCATCGGCCCCGTAGGTGATGCCATAGACGCGACGCGATGGACAACGCGTGCTCGCCTTACCCACCGTGCAATACCAGCAGGCACCGCAGGTCTCGTGCACATCCAGAAACGCCACGCGGTCGCCGATTTCAAATGGGACACCATCCACGTCGCGCACCGTGCCATTGATGGTAGCAATTTCGCCAACACTGACGTGACCCGGAATGAGCGGGTAGGGGACGCCTTCCAGTTTCCCATGCAGCAGATGGCAATCAGTGCCACACACTTCGCTGTAGAGTGTCTTCAATAAGACGCCACCCGGCTCGATCTCGGGCAGCGCCACCTCGCGGAGTTCCACCGGCCCGCCAGGCTGGACGATCTGTGCAGTTGTGGAGGTTTGGTTCATCATGGGGATTGGGTGTTACTTGCAAGAAGTGGATTTGGCAACCTGCGTGACGACGGTGTTTGTTGTCAGGGAGAGCAATTGCCGGAAATGGGTGGATTTTCTCTGCTGGGTAGATAAGCATGGTGGGGTCGATGAGAAAGAAAACTGCCCTCCAGAAAGCGCCGCGCAAACGTGCTGCTGTTACCGTTGCTCCCGATCAATCGGGGGTGTCTGTGTTGGATTTTGGATCGGCTTGGAATTATGCACCTGCTCCGGAGTCGACGCCTGTGAAGATTCAGGATCGCTATGAATTGTTCATCGGTGGCAAGTTTGTGAAGCCTCGAGCTGGGAAGTATTTCCGATCGATCAATCCGTCTACAGAGAAGCCACTGACGCGGATTGCGCGAGGGGATGCCAATGACATCGACAAAGCGGTGAAGGCTGCTCATAAGGCTTATGATGGCGAATGGGGGAAATTGTCTGGTCGCGAGCGTGGCAAGTATCTGTTTCGCGTCGCACGCATGATTCAAGAACGCGCCCGCGAGTTGGCGATTCTTGAAACGATGGATGGTGGAAAGCCGATCAAGGAAAGCCGTGACGTCGACTTGCCACTGGTGGCTGCGCATTTTTTCTACTACGCCGGCTGGGCTGACAAGCTGGACTATGCCTTTCCCGGGAAGACGGCGAGATCGGTCGGCGTCACCGGGCAAATCATTCCGTGGAATTTTCCGTTGATGATGGCTGCGTGGAAAATAGCACCAGCCCTGGCTTGCGGAAATACAGTGGTGCTGAAGCCTGCGGAGACGACGTCGATCACTGCACTGCACCTGGCGCAGATTTTTCAAGATGCTGGTCTGCCTGATGGCGTGGTGAATATTGTCACGGGAGATGGAAAGACTGGGGCGGCGCTGGTCAATCATCCTGACATTGATAAAATTGCCTTCACTGGATCGACTGCGGTGGGTAAGCGAATTGCCAGGGCAGTCGCAGGAACGGGCAAGAAGCTCACTCTGGAGTTGGGAGGCAAGGCGGCAAATATTTTGATGGAAGATGCACCGATCAATCAAGCTGTCGAAGGAATCATCAACGGTATCTATTTCAATCAAGGACACGTCTGCTGCGCTGGTTCACGGTTGCTGGTGGAGGAAAGTATCTACCCGCAGGTGTTGCGTCGCCTGCGCGATCGCATTCGCACATTACGCGTCGGCGACCCGCTCGATAAGAATACGGACATCGGTGCCATCAATTCTAGCGAGCAACTGAAGCAAATTTGCGAACTGGTCGACTCAGGAGTTGCGGAAGGTGCTGAACTTTTTCAGAGTCCATGCGCATTGCCTGAACGCGGGTATTGGTTCCTGCCGAGTTTTTTCACTGGAGTGACGGCATCGCACCGTATAGCGCGCGAGGAAATTTTTGGCCCAGTGCTGAGTGTGATGACGTTCCGCACGCCGGCAGAGGCGATCGAGCGGGCGAATAACACATGCTACGGTCTCAGCGCAGGAATCTGGACGGACAAAGGCAGTAAGATTTTCAAATTGGCATCCGAGCTGAAAGCGGGCGTCATCTGGGCGAATACTTACAATAAGTTTGACCCCACCAGCCCCTTTGGTGGATTTAAGGAAAGTGGCTTTGGCAGGGAAGGGGGGCTGCATGGATTGCTGCCATATGTTGTTTTAGATTAGATCTGGCTGGGGCGTGGGTGTGAATGAAACTGATGGGCAGGAAGGAAGGTTGAAATTCTACGAATCCATGTCGAATCCCGCGATGGTCGCTCAGGCTTGCAATCTGCGGCAAGATGCCGCAGCCACCGTGGAGGCAGCTTCCAGCCGCCTTTTGCAGTCCCGCCCCATCACTTTCATTCACTCCTCTGGAGCGTCGGATCATCCTTGTAATTTTGTCTGCAAGAGGCATGTTCGGCACTTGTGACTAAAGATAATGATGACCATCCGCACTCAGCTGCGGAACCTACCGCTTTCTCAGAGATCGAGGCAAAGATGCGCGCTGTAGACTTGAGCGATGCTGCGATTGCTTCGTTTCGCGAGAACTATGCTGCGCTGTGCAGGAACGAAACTGGGCTGATCTCAGAGGCTCTCATTGAGCCCGCCGATAGTCTGCCGCTGGCGGATACGCTGGAGGCATCGCCCAATGCGCAGTCGCTCCTGTCCGAAACGGTGGTGATCAAGCTCAATGGCGGGCTCGGCACTGGCATGGGGCTGGAGAAGGCAAAGTCGCTGCTCAAAGTGAAAGACGATAACTCGTTCCTGGATTTTATCGCCCAGCAGATTCTTTTCATGCGCGGCAATACCGGAAGCGATCTCCGCTTCCTGCTGATGAATAGCTTCAGCACCTCAGCAGACACGCTGGATTACCTCAACGATCGCTATCCTGAGTTGGGAGAGGAGCTCGATTTTCTCCAGAATAAGGTTCCTAAAATTGATGCAGCGACGTTGCAACCAGTCGCGGTGCCGGAAAATCCTGAGATGGAATGGTGTCCGCCCGGGCACGGTGATATTTATGCTGCACTGGCAGGATCGGGTTGGTTGAAGCGGCTGCTGGCTGCTGGCGTGCGCTATGCGTTTGTGTCAAATTCGGATAACCTCGGGGCAACGCTTGACCTTGCCCTGCTCGATTACTTTGCGAAGAGCGACCAGCCATTCCTCATGGAAGTGACGCGTCGCACCCCGTCGGATCGCAAAGGCGGGCACCTGGCTCGCTTCCGGGATGGCGGGCAATTGTTACTGCGTGAATCTGCCCAGTGCCCGGATGATGATATCGACGCCTTCCAGGACATCGATCGTCACCGTTACTTTAACACCAATAATATCTGGTTCCGTCTCGATCACCTGCAGGAAGCGCTTGATGCAAATGGTGGATTTCTACCGCTGCCGATGATCAAGAATCGCAAGACAGCAGACCCGCGCGATCCAAAGTCTCCAGCCGTATTCCAATTGGAAACCGCCATGGGTGCCGCAATCCAGTGCTTCGAAAAGGCCGGTGCGATCGAAGTCGGACGACATCGCTTTGCCCCAGTCAAGACAACGTCAGACCTGCTCGTGTTGCGTTCCGATGCCTGTGTGCAGACGCCCGATTTTCGTCTCGAACTTGCCCCGGAACTCAATGGTGTGCCTCCGACCGTGAAACTCGACGGAGGATACAAGATGCTGGATGGACTGGAAGCAGCACTGACAGAAAGTGTGCCTTCTCTGGTCGAATGTCAGAGCTTGCAGGTCAATGGAGCGGTCGTCTTTTCTCCTGGCACAATCTTCCGCGGTGACGTCGTCATCGACAATAATACCGGCGAGCCGAAGCTTGTCCCAGCGGGTGCCTATGAGGATGAGATGCTCGACCTTCGTTGATTTCACTGCTGTCTGGAGAATGCAATGACTAAACCCGATAATGCACCGGAATCCATGCCCTACGGCATGCTCGGTGACGATACAACGACCACGCCGGACAAGCTTGCAAAGTACACTGGCGATGTCGATTGGAGTTATCTCAAGCCGCACTTTGAGTCGGGAGTCCTGCTCTACGTTGATCCGGGACTGGATCTGACCACGGTGGGCGAAACCTTTAGCCGTGACGCATCGGACAAGGTGCAAGAATGGCTGAAGACTGGTGATCTTTTGAAACCATCGCAACCTCATGCAACCTACTGGGAGGAATCGGATGCAAAATTCACAGCACTTGTCGTCTCCCCCTTTGTACTAATTCAGCCGCTGGTAGAGTAGGATTACTGTCTCGCTTCGTTGGTCGCGCTAGCCGAGACGCATGCGGTCGAGCACGTTACGGGTGATACGCTGAAGGCGGTCGTCCGGGCCTTTTGGCTCCGTATAAACCTTTGGTCGCACGTAGCCGGGTGGTTCGCTCAGTCCGTCCGCCCACCAGCAGGTAGCAGCATTGAAGACGATATTTTTGTGTGGGCCGGGATAGACGGTTGCCGTGTATACTCCGCCATTGGGTTCACCGGGAGCACTTTGCGTTGGCCCGGTCGCCACAATTTCAAGACCTGGAATGTCGGCAGGATCACCATGCCATTCCCAGCCGATCACACCGGGAATGCGATCACCCCGCTTCATGCCAGTGCCATTGTAGATCCAGTGATCTGGAAGTGAACAGACCCAGTCGGCACCACCAGTGACGGGCCCGGTGCTATGGGCTCCGACCAGTTCATTGGCATACGGGCGTTCGTGCGTCAGGGACTTCATCAAATGAAATTCGCGCGTGCCACCAGGTGGGCCAAAGACGCCGACGCGTTCGAAAGAGTGCGTTGATTCATCAAAGACGATGCGCCCGCACACAGCATTGCCGGAGAAAAATCCGACGCTGACGCCCTTGGAAATCGCGCCCTGCACGTTGCGGAACATTTCGATACTCCAGTATTCATCGTGTCCCACGCTGAGGAATCCCCTCCCGCGCAATAATCCTGCAGGATCGCTATGGGTATCCGTGTTCGAGATGTAGCTGACATCGAAGCCTAACGATTCCATCCAGTAGACGAACGGAAACTCCCAGAGGAAAAACTCACCGGAACCAGTTGATAGTGGTGCGTCCAGAATTTGCCGATACTTTGCATAGGGGCGTCGATAACTTACCTGCACACCCTTCCCCCAGAACCACTCATGATCACCACTATCATAAAGTGAAAATGTGGACGGCCATCGATTATAGGACTGCCAGGTATTGTCACTGCATTGATACAGAAAATCCGCCTTCCGATCATCGCGCACGATAAAGATCACATAGCTTTGAGTTCCATTCGTATGCTCGGTCAATTTCCCCACGTAAACGCCGCTCAGCCACTCGTCAGGAATGGTGATCTCAGCCGTTGCTGGCCACTCACAAATGCGCGCCCGCATTGCGCCAATCGGAGGATCCAAATGAGTGACACCCTTAAATGGCTCAAGCCGCTTCATCAGACGCCCCCCAGCACCGCCATAGTAACCGAGCCGGAAGACATCAACGGAAAACGCGGCTGCTGGATTCGTACTCACATGCAGCGTGAGTGTTTCGCCCGCACGGATACTGTTGTGCGAGCAGTATCCCTCAACCCATGGGCACCGATTGGACGCATCGACTTTTGGCTTTGTCAACATCCAGTCCCGCGTTCCAGGTTTCGCATTTTCAGTGGCGATCTTTCCACTCGGATCGTCGGCAATCGAATGCTCGGGAAGCAAAATGCCTCCCGCAAGTGCTGTCACCCCGAGTCCCGAGAGATGTTTCAAATTTTCGCGACGCGTGGTGGAGGGCATCACTCATCTTCTCAAATTCCGTCACTCACTGCAAGCTTGCGGAATAATGGGCTGTCCGATTCGGTTTTATCTGCGACCAGATCAAAAATACGGGCAGAACAATGCTGTTCCTGATCCAACAAAGAGTGTTAAGAAAAGGCTATGAGCAACGTTCGAGATTTTGGTGCCCGGGGTGATGGATCCCGTGATGAGACTGATGTGATCATGCATGCAGTTGAGCAGGGGGATGGGGTGCTGCGATTTCCTTCGGGGACGTATCGCATTTCCAGGACGATCACGATCGATCTTTCGCGTCGGGGGTTTCACGCAATTGAGGGATCAGGTGGGACCGTCAGAATTTTGATGGAGGGAGCAGGGCCTGCCTTTCAGTTGATGGGCAACCACCGTGGAACGGGCGACCCTGGGTCTGTAATTGAGTCAGTATGGGAGACTGAACGCATGCCGACACTTCGCCATTTTGAGATCGTGGGTGCTCATCCGGAAGCGGATGGCGTAGAACTTCGATTCACTCTGCAGGCGATTCTTGAGGGAGTGTTGATTCGTAACTGTCGAAACGGAATCCGCCTGCATGAGCGTAATCGCAATGTGCTGATCAACGCCTGCCATGTGTATCACAATAGTGGTGCAGGCATTTTCCTGGATGCGGTGAATCTGCATCAAATTAATATTACTGGAAATCACATCAGCTACAATCGACGCGGTGGGATCCGAATTGAGAAATCTGAAGTCCGGAATCTTCAAATCACCGGGAATGACATTGAATACAACAATCATCGAGCGCACAAATCCGAGCCAGAAGCCGTCGCTGACATACTGATCGATGCCTCAGCGGCTGGATCCAGTGTTCGCGAAGTGACGATTGCCTCGAATACTATTCAGGCGACCTACTCGCCTGGTGGTGCCAATGTTCGCATCGTCGGCAGCGGGCCTGACAATGCGCGAAAAGCGGGCATGCTCACCATTGCCGGGAATATCATTGGTAGTCAGGAAACCAGTGTGCACCTGAAGGATTGTCAGCACCTCGCATTGTCCGGAAATTTTCTCTATTCTTCGCAGTATCGCAATCTGTTGATCGAGAACTGTGCGGACGTTGTCTTCGGCGCCAACAGCATCGGTCACAATGCCGACTATGGAGACAAAGAGTTAGCGACAGGGATCCGTATCGTGCAATCGCAGCGCTGTAATCTGAGCGGGTTCAGTATTCAGGACGCTCAGGCATCAGAGAATACCGTTGACGGTGCGATCAAGCTCGAGCGACGTGCTCTTGTTGAATTGATCGATTGCAACACGATTACCATTAGCAATGCGCAACTCACCGATGGTGCGCCGCATGCGGTGATGGTCGAAAACTGTAATGGGATCTCGATCACTGGTTGCAGCATTCAGGAAACCCGGGCGAAGCCGAAGATGGTATCGGCAATTCGATGGACAGGGGAGGGTGCTCGTAATCTTGTTGCGATCAATGTTTTTCAATTGCCTGCAGGCGTGCCCGCCCTCGCTGCCGCTGCTGCCTCAGGAGTGGTCGAAAATGCTAACGTGACAGGGTAAGGGCAAACGAACGTCACACTAATTGGCAGCGTTGAGTGCGGTTAAGCGTTCGGACGCCAGCTTGTTTTCGGGAGCTATGGCTAGAATATTTTTGTAGGCAATGATGGCTCCTTTAGGATTGTCGATTTTTTCCAGCAGGAGTCCAAGGTTCAGGTGCGCAGCGGGATTGTCTGGCTCTAATTTTGCGGTGGCCTGGTAGTGGGGGAGGGGCTAAGTTTGCTTTGCTTTGTTCTGTTCAAGATAGCCGCGACCCAGTTCGTAGTGGGCATTGGCTGCTACGGGCCCGTCCGGATCGACGTCAATGGCGCGCTGGAGCAGGCGGCGAATGGTTTTGCGGGTATCGGAGGGGAGGGGCATTTTGCCAGCTTTTAATGTCAGCACCTGATTGATGAGTGGCTCGGCGTCTGTGGGATCGAAGGATGCGGCCTATTGGAAAGCGGCGATCGCATCTTTTGTGTTCTGCATTTGCGCCAGGGCGATTCCGAGTGAGTTCCAGGCTTTTGGAATATTCAGTTCAATTTGAGCCGGAGCGGGGTGCATTCCCTGCTCCGGCTTTTTTGTGCTCTATTCTATGGGTGACTTTGGTGGAATTTCGTGTCAACATGCCCCCATGCCCGGAAGAATTCTGCGCTTGAAAAGGATGATGTCGCGAAGGTTCACACTCATTACCAGAGGTGTTGCTGGGATCGCTGGAGCGGTTGCCATGAGCCTTTGCGCTCATGGCCAGCAGGGGATTGATCCCATGAGTGCGCCAGACTGGTTGCCGCCGTTGCGCCCGCCCTCGGATGGTGAGCCCACTCCTCCACTACCGGAAGTCGTGCCAGGTCTTGTCATCTTGCCGGAGAAGGAGGTGATACCAGAATCCATTGACCCGGACGCGGTGGGGCTTGACGATTCACCCGAGCGGATCGTTGCAGACTGGCACACAGATCCAAAGTCAGCCCGTGATCTGGCGAAGGAAAAGGGCAAGTATCACATTATGGCATTGCTCGGGGTAAACTGGTCGACCAACCCGAACCCAAGCCGATTGCTCGCCACTGAAATCTTGAACCACCCGAGTTTTCCGGAAAAAATTGGTGACGACTTTATTTTGAGCTACGTCGACTATCCGCAGAACAAGAATGAGTGGTCGGCTACGCACAAGAAACTGAAAGAATACTACGAGGTAAAGGGATTTCCCGCGCTCATTTTCTTTGACCACGAGGGGAAGCAATTCGGCAAGCTATCAGGGTATAAAATTTCTGCTGATTCCGAAGAGCGGACGGTTCTTTTTACGGCTGAGTTCAATCAATTGATCAAAGCGCATAAAGACGGCGTACTACGCGTTGAAAAGCGACGCATGGAATTGGCAGATGATGGATACCGTGATTGGGAGAGTTCGAAAGGCAGCCTGTTATTCGCCAAGCTGGTGCGTGCAAATGATAAGATTGCGATGTTCAAGGACGAGGACAACCGCATGCGGAAAGTGGCACTGGCGCAGCTCGATATTGCAGATCGTGCGCTCATCCAGCGGATGGTGCAGGCACGGCATATCCCAGCTGTCGCCTCGCAACGGTAGATTAATGACGTTAATGGAATAAAGTGAGATGTCTGGACTCTTCACTGGTATGAAATCTGTGATCATCGGCTCAGTTCTCTGCTTCTCACTCCTCACGCATTGCTCTGCACAGGAAGAGTCGGCGACCACTCCGGAATTTGATCCCGTTCGGGTGGTGAAGCGATTTCCGCCGATCATTGAACCTGATTTTATCAAAGCATCTGAGGCGCAGATCAACGACAATGAATTGGTGCTGGGAGTTACGATCAATGGTGCATCGCGCGCTTATCCGATCAACATGCTTACGCAGCCGACCAGGGAGATCGTCAACGATCGACTGGGCGGTGAGGTCATCGCCGCAACGTGGTGACATCTTTGTTACAATGGCATCGTGTATGTCAGAAAAGCCGATAAGCGCGAGTTGACATTGACCGTGTCAGGATTGCTGTGGCGGCGCAGTCTGGTGATGGAGGATGAGGAGACGAGCTCACAATGGAGCCACCTAATGGGGCGCGCCATGGATGGTGAGTTGAAGGGGACTCAACTGGCAGTGATTCCTTCGGAAATGACCGACTGGAAGACCTGGAAATTGAACTATCCAGGTACCGATGTGCTGGATATGTCGCGGACGACCAAAGCATTTGTCACTGAGATGCAGAAGCAACGAGGAGTCTACACTTTGGGCCTGCGCATGGGCGGCGATGTGTCAGATTTCCCTTTCGACATTCTAAAGCGTAAGCGTGCAATTTCGACCAAAGTGGGTGATCACCCTGTGCTTGTGACATACGATGCGGCATCGGCGACCGCACGTGCCTTCGATCGAAAACTCAAGGGACAAGTGCTCGAATTTGAGATGAAAGAGAGTGTGTTGTTAGACAAAGCATCAGGTTCTGTATGGAATCCATCCACCGGGGCTTGCACAAGGGGGACGCACAAAGGGGAACGGCTGGCAATGCTGCCTGGGATCCCCTCGTTTGTTAAGGCATGGCGAATATTTTATCCAGGCAGCGAGACTTATCAATGATGAGGTTTGAATGATGAACGGGGCGGTTCTTTAGTATTGAGTGCGCTGGTACTGGCCGCGCTTTTTAACACTCTCCGCGAATAGCATTCTGGGAACACTATCCAGCAGGATCGCTCTCAATTGGAAGCGAATCCACTGCTGATCAGGCGATCGTCGGGTGGAAATTCACTCTTGCTTCATTGAGGAGTGGATTGGCCGTTGCCAGTTGGCAGGCAGTGGCGTTACCTTACGCTGTGTTCTGTATGCGCCGCCGCATCTACCTAGTTTTTCTGTGTGCTGTGACTGCCATGCTGTTTTATGTGGCGGGCTGGTTCGCTCGGCATGGTGAGATGCCGTCGTCAGTAACGCGGCCGATTGTTGCCGTGGATGGGGAGTTTCAAGGTGGCGGGCAAACCGTAGCATCTGCTGATGCCTCCGATCCATTGATCTCACCAAGGCTATTTTCACCGGCGATGGAGAAACTGGTGAATGCGGCTGATCGTGGCTGGCAGTTCACGTTTCGCTCACCTGGCATCGCCGATCAGGATATTCTGCTGCGGCCACACTCTGTTCTTGCGGAACATTTTCGTTTGAATATCGGGGCTGAAAAAAATGATCGTGCGGGCGATGTTGAAAACGGGATACGTGTCTACCAGGGGCGTTCCTATTTGAAAAATTCGCATGGCCCAGCTGCACGCGTGTCGATGGTGGTCGTTGGATCGGTGATGCATTTGGATATCCTTGCCGCAGATGGTAGTCAGTTAGCGATTTCGGGTTCTGATCCTGCAAACGTTGACGTCGCGCTGACTATTGGATCTCCGGAGGTGGGTGCGCAGTGTCGCCTTGATGGAAATGTCAGGGCGTTGTTAAGCTCGCCGATCAAGGATCCTCTAGTCACAGCTGGACTCTCCCAGAATCTTACCCAGGGGACGATCGAATACGAGCCAGCGGTGCTGGGGCTCTCCGGTTCTGACCCAGCGACGGGTAAACTCGATCGGTTTGTGGAGCCGATTCCGCTGGCGGAGCAGTATGCGCTCTCCTTGAAGGAAATTCTCCTTCTGCTTGTGCTGGACAAGTCGGCCACGGGTGATGGTTCCAGAGACAACCTCGAGGCGAAGGCATCGCAGACGATCGCGCGCATCGCCAATGTCGCCACCATTTATGAGAACCAGCTGGGCCTGCGTTTATTGCTGCAGGAATTGATTTTAATCCCGAACACGGATGCTTATGCAGATATTCCCAGCCGTGATGCGCTGAAAGATTTTCGCGACTGGTGCCATACCAATCGCCGCTTTTCCAGTTATGACTGGACGTGTGCAATGAAGGAAGGGGCAGGATTGAGAGGCGAGGCATCACTCGGCATTGCTAACGTTGGCAGAGTCTTCCACCGCGAGGCCGTTTCCGTTGTCAGAGCGAACTCGAATTACCTCGTCTATGCCCATGAGTTGGCTCACAATCTGGGCACGCTGCACACCAATGGTGGCATCATGAGTTCCAGTGTGATGCCGAATCATCTGCGCAGTTTTTTCAATGATGTGATTGGGGCTGATGGCAAAACCGCCGCCAAAGACATCTACTCCTACTTAAGCCCGCGACTGGCAGGTGCTGTCGCAATGCGTCATCCAGAGGAAATGCCTTTTGCAATGAGTGATGTCGCAGAAACTGGTGAAGGCGACCCCGTCGCAATTCGCGTTCTGGCGAACGATGCCGATCATGTGCGGCACGGAAAGGTGAATTCCGTGGTTTCTGTGATCGAAACCAGCCGCGTGCTTCCTGAGGGCGCGGGCACGGTGTCAATTCGTTCCAATGGTCAGGGTGTCCAATTTTTCCCGACTCCAGGTTTTTCTGGAACTGCCTGGTTCAGCTACACCATCCGGGGAAATGTGGGAAACGAATCACAAGGATGGCTGCACAAAGGCGATGTTGCCGTCAACGTCGGCCGTGGTGAAAATGCAGAAGATGATGCCCGGGAGATTCAACTGCGCCCTGGAGCATCATACTCGTTCTATCCTTCAGGCAGCGAGTCCGCGTTCACTCAACCGAAGCACGCGAGGATCGATCGGTCGGCAGATGATAACGATCTTCTCATTCTCCGAGTGTCTGCAGATGCTGAAGGAGGTGACACCTTTGAAGTGGGCGAAAATACCTACGCCATTTCTTACCGCGATGACCCTCCGCTGGCGGTCACGGATACTGCATGGATCGATCGCTATCGTTCGTCTATCTGGATTCAACCGTTGGAAAATGATGCGGGTGCCGGGCTGCACTGGCTGCATCAGGTCGATCCGCTTATTGGAATAGTCGCAGGACTGAATGCACCTGCAGCATCGCACTTTTTTCCAACAACAATGCGCCTCGTCGGTGCGGAAAATCTGGATTCAGAACTGGGTGCAATCACTCTTGAGCAACTCCCCGTGACGATTAATGGTCGGTCGCAGTTGGTTCACACGGGACGTATTCTGTTTCAGTCTAACAGTGACACTGAAGGCACCGGGTCGATCATTTACACCATGGAAGATGCTTCTGGTCGGCGAGCGGAGGGAGTGATTCAAGTGCATGTGAATAGCGGCTACGACAGGCTGGTAGATATAGACTCTATGGCCGCAGTGGTCGTGCCGGATGCGTCTATTGCGGATCAGTTAGCGAAATGGGAGAACGAAGATTTTGATGACTCTGATTGGCTGCGTGGCCCGTTGGGGGTGGGCTACGAATCCAGGACTGGGTATGAGCAGTGGATCGGAACAAATGTGAGTGATGCCCTGTTTCGCAACGGAACTAGTGTCTATGTGAGAGTTTCATTTGCAGTGCCAGAAACTGCTGACTATTCGGCGCTGGGATTTCGAGCACGGTTCGATGATGGTTTTGTCGCCTATTTGAATGGCCGCGAAGTCGTCAGTAAGAATGCACCATTGAGTGAAGGACTCACATGGAAGTCAGCG
Organism: Verrucomicrobiales bacterium; assembly: GCA_051270635.1. Lineage (GTDB taxonomy): Bacteria > Verrucomicrobiota > Verrucomicrobiia > Verrucomicrobiales > DEV007 > JAGROY01. The sequence continues at coordinate 27,448 of JBNMNB010000024.1, forward strand.
GCGACGGTGTCCGATGAACATGATCAGGATGAGCCGTTCTATGTCGTAGATATCAGTGCGCACCGAGATATTCTGAAATCCGGCAGCAACGTCCTGGCATTGCATGTGATGAACGATGAAGCCTCCAGTAGTGACTTGCTTATGCAGCCGGCTCTGGTCGCATTTCCGGCAGCGCCAGAAGCACCTGCCGTTTCGCCGTTTTTTGCCAGCTTTATGGAGTGGCGTGGCACGTTTGCAGGCAGTGATGTCGCACTTGACCCGGACTGGACGAAGTGGGATTCGGATTTTGATTCCTATCCAGATCGCATTGAATTCGCTGCCGGAAGGTCGCCAGTCAATTCAGCGCGCCAACCAGTTCTTTCCGTCGACTCGGTAAAGTCCGGCGTCCGACAAACTGTGAACTTACGTTATCTCCGCCGTATCGATGCCGATGAGTTGGGAATTACTTACATCATCGAGCAGGCTTCCGCGCTGGAAGACGATAACCAATCGGGCTGGGAGAGGATTGATCTGGATGCACTGACGGATGGTGGTGGCTCTGTGACGGTCAGTCCATTTTCCGCGGGTGTTGAAACCGTCGTCGTGCGTATTCCATTCGATAGCCGCGATGTCTCTGCGAAATATTACCGGATGCGCTACGTCCTTCCAGAATAAAGGAATTAATGGGCGGCTTACGATTGTCGAGGCTTGAGAGATCTGCCATAGTCATCAAATGCCGACCGATGAGCGCGTGCCCAATCCTTTTCAACTAGACGGGAAACACTGGTTCCTGGCCTTCGCGCTGGTAGCGATCGTGGCCGTGCTCCTGCCTGAGTTAGGTTCGCAGCCGCAGGTTTTCGCGAATCCGCCAGACTATCGCGTGCCCTACTCGGTCAGTAAAGATTACTGGCTCTACGGTCGGCACTTGGATCGTGCAGCAAATGATCCTGCCGCAGTGTTCGTGGTGGGGGACTCGGTGGTTTGGGGCGAGTATGTGAAAAAGGACGGCACGTTGAGCCATTTTCTCAACACGCAACGTGGCAGCGCGACTGGGCTGAACTATGTCAATGCCGGGGTCAATGGACAGTTTCCCCTGGCGCTGGATGGCCTGCTGACACACTACGGCAGGGCGATCCGCGGTCGCAAGGTATTGCTGCACTGTAACCTGTTGTGGATGTCGAGCCCGGAAGCTGACCTGAGCAGCACCAAGGAGCAGGCCTTTAACCATCAGCCGCTTGTGCCCCAGCTTCCGGGTTCAGTTCCGTGTTACAAGGCTGACGTCGATACCCGGCTCGGGCACTTGGTGGATCACGCCATTCCCGTCTTTGCTTTCAGTAATCATCTTCAGATTGCTCGATTCGATGCCATGAGTCTGCCGGACTGGACGCTCGCGACCGATGGCAAATGGCCGCCCAGTTATCCTAACATTTACGCCAATCCGCTAACATTGCTCACAGCACCCATTCCTGCGGAGCCAGTCATCGATTCCGAACGCGGTGTTGATTCGAAGCGGCACCAGCCGTGGTTTAGCCGAGGGTTGAAGCCCCAATCTTACGCCTGGGTGCCACTCGAGGATTCGCTGCAGTGGGCGGCATTTCAGCGAATCGTGCAACGCTTGCGAGCCTGGAGCTGCGATGTGATCGTTGTGCTAGGGCCATTTAATACCCACATGATTACGAATGAGAACCGCACTGCTTTTGATGCTATGTCATCGGGCGTGCAGCAGTGGTTCTTTGAAAATGGAGTTGGCTACGTGGCCCCGGATACGCTGCCCCAGGAATATTACGGCGATGCCAGTCACCCGCTGACGGCAGGGTATGAACAACTGGCCAGCATCTTGCGTCAGAACGAAACTTTCATTGCCTGGTCATCCCAAATTTCACGCGGCGTGCGTTGATTAACTCTTCTGGCTTGCGCTGATGACAACCCAAGCTCCCAGCAGCACCAATGGCACCGCCAGATAGAATCCCCATGTAGGCAGGATGCCGTGCAGCCCCCACTCTAACAAACCCGCAGCAACGAACTGACACTGCGAGGCAACGGCTACGCGCTGGCCGGGGAGATGGCGCAAAGTGTAGTTGATGAGTGCATGACCCAGAATCGTGGGGCCAATCGCAAGCCCAATCACCAGCAGCAATTCCTTGCCTGCGGGGAATGCGATTGCCTGCCCGGTGGCCGTGGCGATCGCCAAGCTGCCTGCAGAAGCAATCACATAGAGTGGCACGACGTAGAGCCAAACATCTGGTAATATCGGGCCATTGCGTCTACCAAAGGCCATGTAGGCAGCCAGCAGCAGCATCGAACCGAAACAGATTAAATCACCCCGCGCCGTTTCTGCGTTGATCGAAAAATCGGCAGCGGTCAATATCAGTACTCCGATGAACGCGATCGCTGTTCCGGTCAACTCTCGACGGCCCACTTTTTCGCGGATCAGGAACCAGAGTAATATCGGCAATACAGCGGGCACCATATTAACAATCAAGGAGGCATTGGCCACTTCTGTCGATCGTGCGCCAACGACCCAGGTGGTGAAATGAAGCGCCAGCAGCAGGCCGGGAATGACGCAGAACCGTAAATCTTTGGGCTGAAATTCTTTGCCGCAATGCCTGATCCACCCACGCACGAACCATGGCGAGAGCATCACTGCGGCGAAAATCAGCCTCCAGTAGGACAAAGTGGCGGGTGCCAGCCGACTTTCCCTTAGCATGAGAACCGACGTCGCAAGTGCCAGCACGGCGACCGAAAGTGCGATCACGGGGCGCGCCGATACGGGCTGACTGGTAGAAGAGCGATGCGGGGGCACAGGTGCGGTCCGTCCTTCAGGAGCAGGCGGATGTCAATCTCGGAATCTGCTGTGAGCGCCTGAAAAACTAGCACTTGCCAGCCCAGAAGTGCTGGGCGATGAGTCCCTCGCAGTTACAGGTATGTTATTTAGCGAACTAGGTTTATCACCGGAAGTGCTCCAGGGCGTAGAAGCCATGGGTTACGAGTCTCCGACGCCGATCCAGGCGCAGTCCATCCCCGCCATTCTTGAGGGCCGCGACATTGTCGGCGCATCTCAGACAGGAACGGGAAAAACAGCCGCATTTGCGCTGCCCATCCTCAGTCAGCTCTCTGGCAAGGAAGGGCGCTTGCGTTGTCTGGTGCTGGAGCCCACGCGCGAACTCGCTGCTCAGGTAGCAGAAGCATTTGAAGAACTGGGGAAATTTTCGAAACTCCGCGCGCTGCTGGTTCACGGCGGCGTTGGCTACGGCAAGCAACGTGAGGGACTCGACCAGGGGTTCGAAATCGTGCTTGCGACGCCGGGGCGATTGCTCGACCTCGCCGCGCAAGGTGCCGTCAATTTGAAGAATTGCGACATCGTTGTGCTGGATGAGGTCGACCGGATGCTCGATATGGGATTCCTCCCTGACGTCCGTAAAATCGTCAAGATGTGTGCAGAGAATCGGCAAACATTGCTGTTTTCCGCGACCATGCCGGCGCAGATTGATTCACTGGCGAAGTGGGCACTTAAAGATCCGCTCGAAGTCGAGATCGGTCGCAGAAGCTCAGTGGCAGAGACGGTGACGCACGCGTTCTATCCGGTCTCCATCGATCAGCGCGAGGGGATGTTGATGGAATTGTTGAGCCGCACGGACTTTAAGAGCGTCATGATTTTCACGCGCACCAAAGCAGACGCTGACAAGTTGACCCGACTCATTCGCAACGAATGCGATTACAAAGTAACCGTGCTGCACGGAGACATTAAGCAGAGCGATCGCGAGAAAGCGCTGAAGGGTTTCCGCGATGGCACATTTGATGTCATTATTGCGACGGACATCGCCGCTCGCGGTCTGGATGTCAGTGGCGTGACGCATGTGATCAACTATCAGGTTCCAGAAAACGCGGAAGACTACGTGCACCGCATCGGACGCACCGGCCGTGCGGATTCGGAAGGCGATGCATTTACCATTCTCACTGCCCCGGAACTTGAGTTCGCCGAGTCGATCGAACGCTATATCGATCAGAAGATCGAACGCCGAAAGCTCGACAATTTTGACTACATTTACACCTCGCTCCTCGAAACTGAGAAGCCAAGGCCGATCAAGCGGGTGCGCCGTGGTGCTCCAAGACGGCGGCGTAAATAAACCACGATGAAACGCATACTCGTTACTGGCGGAGCAGGATTCCTCGGCTCCCATCTTTGCGAGCGACTGGTTGACGAAGGTCACGATGTCATCTGTCTGGACAATTTTTTTACCAGTCAGAAAAGTAACGTCATTCACTTGGTCGATAAACCAAACTTCGAGCTGGTGCGGCATGACGTGACGCGCGAAGTCTGGCTCGAGGTCGATGAGATCTACAATCTCGCCTGTCCTGCAGCTCCCGGGCACTACCAGTACAATCCGATCAAGACCATGAAAACGTCGGTCATGGGCGCGATCAATGTGCTCGGCATGGCCAAGCGCTGCGGTGCCAAGATTTTCCAGGCATCAACCAGCGAAGTGTATGGCGATCCGGAAGTCCATCCGCAGCCCGAGTCCTATCGCGGTAGTGTCAATCCCATCGGCATCCGCGCCTGCTATGACGAAGGCAAGCGCGCTGCAGAAACGTTGTTCATGGACTACTGGCGGATGAATAAGGTCAATATTCGCATCGCCCGCATTTTTAATACTTACGGGCCGCGCATGCATCCATTCGATGGGCGCGTTGTCTCCAACTTTATCCGACAGGCACTCGCGGGCGAAGATATCACGCTTTTCGGCGATGGTAGCCAGACGCGTTCGTTTTGTTATCGTGATGATCTGGTAGAAGGTTTTGTCCGTCTCATGGCGGCACCTGACGAGATCGCATCGCAGCCAATCAATATCGGCAACCCGGGCGAGTTCACCATTAAGCAGCTTGCCGAAATCATCGTCGAAATCACCGGCAGCAACTCACAGCTAATTCATAAACCATTGCCAGCCGACGATCCCACGCGACGCCAACCCGACATCACGCTGGCTCGCAAACATATTGACTGGCAGCCGACGGTTCCGCTTCGCGAAGGACTGGAGCGGACGATCGCCTGGTTCAATACTATCGATACAGAAGCTTACCGCCCGCCCACGCCAAACTTCTAGCAGCGAAAGTCATACATTCCGATCGCTCCATTCGATTACTACTTTGGATCTGTATGATTGGGGCGGGGCTCCTTTCTTCAGCCTGCCAGAACTCAATGGTGTTTCCCAGTTCTGTTGCGGGGAATCGGCTGACTGAAGAACAGGCCTCTGCACTTAACCCAGCGCCCATTCCTGTCGCTGTTCCCGGGAGCTTTGGGTGGTTGTTCAAGGCAAATGCAAGTGCAAATGTCACACCGCAGGCACTGTTGATGTTTCATGGTAACGCAGAAACAGTCGATGACTATGCACCATGGGCATCGAGAATTGCGCGTCGAGGCGTCACCGTCTTTCTTGTCGAGTTTCCTGGCTACCGCGAAGTGAAAGGCAGTGCCACGCAGAATTCGATCCGTCGTGTCGCCCTGCAGGGATTCGACTGGCTGACAACAAATGGATTCCCCAAAGATCGAATCACCGTCTTCGGCCGCTCGATCGGTGCCGCCGTAGCGTGCGACCTTGCGCTCCATCGCGGCGTCAATCGCCTGGCTTTGGTATCGCCCTTCACTACCCTGGGGGAAGCCGCACGCAATGCTGGATTTCCCAAAGCAGTAGCCCTGGGAAAATTCAACAATCGCAAGGCCTTGATGCCCTACGAAGGCAGCCTCTTGATCGTCCACGGTCGCAGCGACCAGTTGATTCCCTATACAATGGGGCAGGAATTAATCGGATTGTCCGGCGTTCCTGATCAAAATCGTTTCTTTCTGGCACTCGACGCCGGGCACAATGATCTCATCGCCCGTCATCAGAAAATCCTCACTCAACGATTGCTCCGATTCTGCGTTGAGGGCAGGTGAATCGCTCTCGCTCCAACGTCACGGTGCATTTTATAATTGAATGCCTTGAGGGTGAGCCTGATCGAAGTTTTCTGCCGAATATTCAGCACAGAATATGCATAAATCTTCTGATCTGAGACGTCATATCTCTGCGCAGTTTTGTGAATTGTGTAGTTGTTATTTTGTTTCCATCGACGGAGTGCCAGTGCGTCGATTGCCCATATCAAATCAAAGAGCACTCACTTTCTCCGCCAATTCCCAATTCGTGCAATCCCAATTCTGCGAGTTCTTCCTTACCTCCCCAATTCCATAAATTACCTATTCTTGCGAAACGGATGCGAGGCACTATTAATGGATGAATGGATCATTTGCCTGTTCTTGTTTGTTTTGCGGTTTGTATTGGCGTCGCCTATTGCATTGGGCGACGCACGCTGAAGGGTGTGCAGGAGGTGGAAATTGATGAAATTTCAATTGAGGGAGAGGAATCGGAAGACTCAATGAGCGCGAAATCCGGGGTGGATCCGGATGCAAGGGAAAAGAAACCTTCAAAACCAAAAGACATCCATGCCTGGGCTGAAAAGCTCTCCGGCCAGTTTTCGAAGTCAGCGACCACTGCAGGATTAATTGAAAGTCCACGTTTTCAGAAGAGTCTGGTTGCGCTGCGGCAGCAGAATTTGCCAGCGGAAGATCTGACGGTTCACTTGCGCAGTGACAATGATAGTGTGGCGGCGCTTGCGATGCTGCTGGCGCGGGATCGGGATGATTTGAATGAAAAAGCGGTACGTCAAGGGTTGCTTAAACGCATCCGTAACCCATCGCCGCATCTGACGACTCTGGCTCTGGAAGTGATGCCCGACTGCCTGACTGCACCTGTGCTGGGATCGGCGTTGGCGGCGATCTATGAAGTCTGGGATGACTACGCCATTGATGAAGCACTCGAGAAGTTCGTGCAGGGAAGATTGTCTGCAGGCGAGGCGCTTACATTTGGGGATCAACTCAAGATGATCGATAGTCACGATATTGACGATGTAAAAAAAGTAGTGAAGCGATTGCCTGCCGAGATTCATCAACCGCTTCTGAAGGAGTTGGACAAGGCAGGTGGTCAAATGGAAAAGGATCCGGAGCCGTTCTTGAAGAAATTTGGAACCGTTCTTGAAACTCTTGACGAGAATGAGGAGGATGGTTCGCCACTGTTGAGCGATGGTGCAATTGAAAGACAGGCGAATGTGCTGGTGCAACGATTGATGCGTGAATCCGGGCCGCGCTCTGTGCTGCTGACCGGTGCCAGTCGCGTGGGAAAATCGACAATGATTCGCCTGGCCGCGCGTGCACTGCAGGAGAAAGGTTTCCTTATTGTGAGCGCCAGCGCTGCGGAGCTGCAGTCGGGGCAAATGTACATTGGCCAGTTGGAAGAGCGCATTCAGAATTTTGTCAGCGTCCTGCAACAGCATAAAATCGTGTGGATCGCTGACTCGTTTCACGAAATCGGGCTGGCGGGACGGCACCGCTACAGCTCGACCAGTATCCTGGATATGATATTGCCTCACCTTGCAGGAGGGTCGATCCGAGTCCTTGGGGAAGTTTCAGAATCAGCACTGGAGAAGCTGGCCCTTGAGTGTCCGCGTCTTGAGTCTGGGTTGGATGTGATCCGCATCAATGAGGTCGATGAAGCTGCGACTCTGCAGCTCGGGGAAGACTGGATCAATGAGCATACCGGCCAGTTCGGAAAGAGGCCGTCCTGTAACACGAGAACTCTTGTGGAGGCTTACAAACTGGCGAGCCAGTACGCGCTTGGTCATGCTCGGCCAGGTCTCCTGTTGGATTTGTTGAAAGATACTTTCCAGCGTGAGTGTGAGGCCGCCGCTTCCGGGCAAAGCGTGCTCATTGATCGACCAGTACTCCTGCGGGCGATTGCAGCGCGCACTGGAATGCCGTTGGAGGTGATCGATGAAGAGCGTGCGTTGAATCTTGAGTCGCTGAGGGAACTTTTTGCCGAGCGTGTGAAAAGTCAGCCGGAAGCGGTGACGGCACTGGTCGAGCGAGTCGCGATGATTAAAGCCGGGCTGACTGATCCCAGTAGACCGCTGGGCGTATTCCTTTTTGCCGGGCCTACTGGCACTGGCAAAACGGAGATCGCAAAGACGCTGACCGAATTCCTCTTTGGATCATCGCAGCGCATGATTCGCCTGGATATGTCGGAGTTCCAGACGCCGGCTGCGCTGACACGCATCACTGGTGGGCCGGAAGAAGGGAAATCGCTGGCTTCGCGCATTCGCCAACAGCCATTTTCTCTCATTCTGCTCGACGAGTTTGAGAAAGCGGATCAACAAGTTTGGGATTTGTTTCTGCAGGTGTTCGATGACGGACGCCTGACCGATTCTGTAGGTAATACGGCGGATCTTCGAAACAGCATCATCATTCTAACTTCGAATCTGGGAGCACTCACGGCGCAGGGGAATCCACTTGGATTCAGTCGCGATAGTCATCCAGCATTCCAGCCACGTGAGGTGGAGAAAGCGATCGAGAAAACGTTCCGCAAGGAATTCGTCAATCGCATCGACAGAATTGTAACTTTTCGTCCGCTGTCGCGCGAGACAATGCGATCAATCCTCACATTCCAATTGCAGAAATCGCTCGGACGTCGAGGACTGCGCAATCGGCCATGGGAAATCGAATGGGATGAAAGTGCGACCGAACTTTTGTTGGACAAAGGGTTCAGTCCAACTATGGGAGCGCGGCCGCTGCTGCGTGCGATCGATCAGTTTTTTCTCGGGCCACTGGCGCGTGACATTGTAGAAGGCTTATTGCCTCCAGACGAGCAATTGCTTTTCGTCTATGCTCTTGACGGCAGGTTGCAATGGGATAGCTCACTCGATTCACAGTCACAGGGGGCGGACGATGCTTCCGAAGCGGAGCCTGAATCTGGAAGGTTTACCAATCGTCATCTCATTCTGCAGCCGCTGGGATCAGCGGATGAACTCGCGCACCTCCATCAACGTCATCGGGATCTCGAGGAATTGCTCAGTATCGACAAATGTCTGGAGACTAAGAATCGGTGCCTTGAGGCGATGCAGGTCGAAGGCTTCTGGAAGACCTCCGAACGATTCGAGATACTTGCAATGGCGGAATACATCGATCGCGTTGAAGCATCGCTGAAGCAGACGGGGGAATTGCTCGGGAGACTGGTGGAAGATTCTGCGCATCGTCCTTCTTCGACAGAGAAATTTCGCACATTAATTGCCCGGCAGTCAGAGCGATTGTATCTTATGGAGCAGGCCTACTGCGAGATTGCAGAGGGCCAGGCAATGGAAGCCATGGTCGTGCTTAATTTGCAGGAAGAGAATGAGGCGAATGGCACGGTCGCAAAGAAAATCAGGCAGATGTATGAGAACTGGGGGCGTCTTCGGGGCATGAAAACGGAATCAGTAGCGGGCGATTTTTTCTGGGCAGCAACATTCAATGGATTTGGTGCGTTCAGGATTCTCCAGACTGAGACCGGACTGCACCACTGGTGTGAAGGCCGTCTCGGCGATGTGGCGACAGTAGCCGTGAACGTTTGTCCTTTAGCACCCGACGCCAATTCTCGGGCGGTAGCGCCTGCTGTTGTGATTCCCGAAGACACGGCTCGCCGCTATCAGCGCGTCCCCACACCGCTGGTTACGGACAAACGACGTTCGTTTCGAACAGGGCGGCTCGATCTGGTGCTCAATGGCCACTTCGATCTAATTGATCGATAAAGAGTTCCTCCTGTCTGTGGCGATTGCCACGCCAATAAGTGTCATTCACCTCGGAGGTTCTGCACCTTCAGGCGAAGGTAGTGGGAACTGGATTCTAGGATAAGGAAGACTAAGGTTTCGGAATCTATGGAGATAGCGTTGCCGGTAGCGCTGTTTCTTCTCTCTACGAAATTTGCTGCCGATACAGGTTCCCACGAATCGAGATCGGATGAGGATTCAAGGGTGATGACGGCATCGTCTGCGCCAAGGACTCGTGTGAATGCGATCGCGAGATTGCCATTGTGAACGGTGAAGAATGGCTGAGTTGCGGGATCTTGCAGTGCGTAGTTCAGAAGGGTCGTGCCAATTGCTGCACCCTCGAATGGGATTCGATCGGATGCGCCAGGATTTCCGTTGTCAGTTGTGCTCTGTCGCCAGTTGATTCCAGCGTCGTGTTTAGAAAGTGATTTGGGTGCGACGAATACAAGGCTCGGGCCGGTTCCGTCGGCGCTGTCCGGCCAGGGATGGTTGTCGTTGTAGTCGAATTCCAGAACAATTGTTCCGGTCTTGTCTTCCAGGCGCAGCATCTCACCGCTGTTGCGCAGATTTCCTGTGTAGCTGCCGGTGATAAGGTTTGCTGTTGCGTCACCGTAGCGGAATCTGAAGGCCGCTTCATCTGCGACTAGCAGAATGCGCTCACCCGCTGCGACACTGGCTGCAGGGGAGGGGAACTCGAAAGCGATTCCATCAGTGAAGCGCGCTCCTGAAACATCGATAGGCCCGCCACTGAAGTTGATCAATTCAAGAAACTCGAATTGATCTGCGTCCGTGAATCCAGCTGCGATCTCGGCTTCTGTTGGATCAGACGGATGATAGTGGATTTCCGAAACAGCAATGTTTTGCGGGCTCAAAGCTGAGACGGCGGTACTGGTGATGCGAATGGAATCTGAGCCCACATTGCGACCTCGCAAATCAAAGGCCTCAAGCTCGACGAGATTGATTCCCGTCTGAAGAGGAATCAATATTTCCCACGTTTCTGTATCCAGCCAGGACAGTGAATAGTCTGATCCGTCCGGACGGCGAATCGATCGGATGTTGATCCAGCCCGTTCCCTGAATGGATGTTGTAGAGGTCTCAACCGAGAAGTCGACGCCTCCATTGGAAGTGATCTCGAGATTCGATTCATCGGGTAGACGGCCGGTGATAAAATCGGCTCGACTGCCAATGTAACGCGCTTCGGAGGCGTAACTTGAACCTGTCAGTGTTCGATAATGGTTGGCCCAGCGTGTTGCGTAGTCGCGGTTGAAGGTGGTTTCGATCATGTCCTGTGCATGACTATCGAACAGCCGTTGATTGAGCGGACGCTTCAGGAGCTTGCCCACATTGTTGCCGCCAATTGCTGGCGCGGTGGCCGCTAGTTGGAAGCCACGGTCGAGATCCCATGGCAGGACGATGAGTCTGCCGTCGGTCGGTTTCTGGTAGTAGCGCAGATTGTGTTCCCAGACGCGAGTGTAGGTGTCGTCATTCCCGACCAGGGAGAGAGCGGCAAAGGCGCGCGCCCACTGATCGATGTCGATAAATTTGACCGCGGCGTCCTCCATTGCCTGGCCGGATAGTTCCAGCGCTTTGCTGGCGCCAATGATGGCGCTGTAGTCGTCGCGGTCACGGTTGCTTCGAATCTGGAAACCGAAGCGGTAAGGTTCCGCGTTGTCACCTCGATCGATAAAGTCATAGCGTCCGCCGGTGTGATTGTAAGGATTGTTGATTTTGAGCCCTTCTGTGCCGCCCGATGATCCATTGGGATTGTAGAGCAATTCGTGATTGAATAGCGTGCCGTCCCCCGAATTCGAGCCGAACTGACCATCCCAGTATTCGGCGCTGTGCCTGGCCATGGAGAACAGGCACGGGCTGGATTCACGTTCGGTTGGCGCGATCACTCGACCGACATCTTCATAGGCACTGAAGATACCACCGCCGCCTTGGGTCAGCAGATGCTTGGCCAGCATTTCTTTCAACGGCGGGGAACGCTCAATTGAGATCGTCCGATGCACGCCGCGGAACAGGTGATCAGGATCAAACTCAAGGTTGAATCCATAGTGCTGCTGATTGTAGCGCCCGAACGCACTGCCCTTCAGGCGCACGCCAACGTTGTGAAAAACCGTCTGTTCGTCATAGACGACGGTGGCTCCCAGGCGGTCGTTGCTCATACGATTCGTGTTACGGAACAAGAACGTTCGATCGTCATCGAGCATGATGATGCGCAAGTTGTGCACGTCCCCCAGGATTGCCCTCCCATCGTCAGACTTTATCAAGGCACGGGACGCCGCACCACCAGGAGGAAATTGTGAACTGGCGCCCATGGTGTCCGTTCCTTCCACGTAAAATTGAACGATCGTGTTGGAGTCCAATCCTGGAATAGTCGCTGTGTAAGTATTCCTGTTGCTGCGTGTCATTGGCAGTTCGGTGAATTCTTCCTCTTCGATTGCATAGAAGAGTGTAAGTGCTGTTACTCCATCGTGATCTTGCGCAGAAATACTGACTGTTACCGGCTCATTTTCAGTAGGAACGGATGGTGAGTGCTGCAGGCTGGAATAAGTTGGGCCCAAATTCTCAATTCGTGTGGAATTCTCGCTGCCCGGTGTTCCCCACCGTTGCCACTCGTCCGGCGCGGAGATCAGAGTAGTCTGCTGCAGGTAGTTAAAGTATAACCGAGTGTTGACCTGGTTCGAGCCAGCCAGCCATTTGGCGCGGAACGAAATTTGGTATTCGTTGCCGACGACGACACGTTCTCGATTGGCGAAGGTCGTTTCGATTTTGTTGTGCTTGTCGCCAGTAGCTCCCGTGGAAACAACATGCAGGCACAAGTTGGAGGGATTGTCAGGGTCGGCCACTACGATGGTGCGCCCATGGCTGCCGTGCGTGCCGACTGCGCGCCAATTTTGCGCAAGATTGCCGGGAATATCGTTTTCGAATGTGCCGTTTTGAATGAATTCGATGGCTGCTCCATCAGGAGATTCGATCACGCTGACATCGTCGAGCAGTAGTTCGCCGGCGTCCAATAGCCCAAGCAGGAACTCATGAAATACGTTGTTCCCCATTCGATCGTTCTCAGCGGTGCCGCGGTAGGTGAACGTCTTCCATTCTGACTTGTTCGTCTCATCACTTGCCGCCCAGGTTTCCGGTTTGGTGTTGTCGGCTGTGGCTTCGATCAGCTCCAGGCTAGAACCTCCGCCATCGGGGTAGGTGGGCCATCGTCCAGAGTCCGCGTATTCCACTTCGTCTGCAGGATTGCCGCTGGCGTCACGCAAGGTGATGCGCTCTCCTTTGTTAGAAAGTCCACCCATGAACGAACCCGCAATGTTGAGGGCAGGATACTTCGAGCTGAGAGCAGCGGCATCGTCTGCCACCACAAGATAGCCGCCGGCATTGAGCGTGGTGCCCGCTGGGAAAATGAATTCGACCCCATTTTCCAGTGACCAGTCAGATAGATCGACCGCCACTGTGCCCCGATTGAACAATTCAATCCACTCTTCTGTCGGTTCATTGAATGGCTGACCAGGAATTCCGGGCGTCACGATCGTCTTGCCCAGGACTTCAACGCCAAAGATGATATCACTGCTGCCAACATTCGACTGGTGCACTTCCACCGAAAGGCGATTATTGCCTTCCACCAGATTTGCATCGGCAATTGTGGCACGAACACTTTCTGCGTTGCCTACACTGGGATCTGCGAGGGTTTCGGGTGTCACGAGGCCTGCCGGCATGTTGAATCGTGCGATTTCAACGCCATTGATATAGAATACGGCTCCGTCGTCAATAAGGTGTCGAAGCGTCAGCCCGGCACTCGTGTCGCCCGCAAAGATAAAATCGGTTTCGAAGTAATAGGTGACTTGAGGGCGTGAAAATGACAACTCCGTGCGAATGGGTTCCTCCAGCGCTGTCGGCTCGCGTCCCAATAATGCCATGCCGACTGGCCAATCGGCATGGTTGTCGCCGGCCCAGCCAGACGCCAGGCCTTCGCCGGAGACGTTCTCATGGTAACGCCATTCTGACGCCAGTGGTAACACTTTGGCATCTCCCAATTCAGGATGAATGTCGGAGAAGCCACGTTCGGGATAGGCTTTGTAGAAGATCTCATTGATGACAATCGCTTCCTCAAGGGCGAAGCTGTTCTCTGCACCAAATGTAGCATTGTCAGGGCGCTGCCAACTTCCGGCGAAGTCGCCATCTGCCACTCGTCCGCGTAGCGAAGTTGATGCCTGCCGTGCGTCGATTACTCTGCCTCCGCCAGGGCTGAAGACGAACACGCGATCCTGATCGCTGGCGATGAGGGGAGGTTCCAGCCATTGTCCATCTATCACAAAAAAACCACCGCTATCCAGGGTAGTGCCCGCAGGAATCGCAAATTCGCGTTCAGAATCCCCCGAGATCGACACCACGATGCCGTCGAGTTGCAACGATTGATCACCACCGTTCAGTAGTTCAATCATCAACGGTGATTCGCCATCTGCAGCGCTTACTTCGTTCAGATGCAGGCTGGAATAATCGGCACCTCCAGCCGCCGGTGGTCCGACGGCGACATCGAGCCTCAATCCGAATGCCACATCGCTGCTGCCTACGGACGATTGATGCACTTCGACAGAAATTCGGTTGCTGCCATTGACCAGACTGGAGGCACTCAATTTTTCGACTGCGATCCATTCTGCCTCCGTGCCACTGCTTGCCAGAGTTGCAAAATTGACCTCGCCGGAAGGCATATTGTAGCGGAAAACTTCGTCACCATTGACGTAGAAGATCGCGCCATCGTCAATGAGGTGCTCGATACCGATATGGGCGATGCGGTCGACAACGTCAGCTGCGATATCGATCTCTGTTTCGAAGTAGTGGGTGGTAACGTAGGGTTGATTCTGGGTTGGCTGGTTGAGGGAAGTGCCGATGATGTCATTGAGCTTGGATTCGAATGCCAGTGCGCCCGGGCCTTCGCTCCAGTCTTCGCCGACAGCATGCCGAGTCTTTGCCCAGTGCGCCAAGTTGGCGTCAAATTTCGCGCCTGTTTCATTGTAGCGCCAGGATGCGTCGACCTCGAGCTGGCGAACGATGTCCAGTGGAACATCGTCCGGCGATGGGAAGTTTTCGATTCCTGGCGTGCCGCCGCTCTGTTCGCTCCATGTCCAGTTCGCTGGTTGTTTTGAGCCAGAGTCAGGATCACGCTTGGCGAGCGTCATGCCGGAGCCGTCTGGGGCGACCGGCCATGGGGCCTTGTCCAGATAATCGAGCCGGTCCATGATTCGCCGACCATCCAGCTCTGCGTTTGGTTGCAGGCGATTGTGATTGTAGAGAATGATTTCTTCGCCGCCGTTTGCGAGGGCGCCTGTGAATGGGCCAAGGGCTCCAGAGAATCCAGTCGCTTGTTCCAGGGCTGCGGGATCTCTGGCAATGACCAGATAACCACCACCCGGAATCACCGTGTCCAGATCAAAGTCGAATTGGATGCCGCCATCGATCCGCCATGCGGACAATTCGACGTCAACTGCCATTTGATTATGAACTTCAATCCATTCCAATGCAGGCTCGTCGCCCGGTGGGTGGTAGTGAATTTCGTTAAAGACGACGACACTGTCGCGACCATGAATCACTGGAGTGAAAACGAACGCAGCGAGCCAGACCCCGGCGAAAAAGATCGCAGGCCAGACCGAGTAGGTGTTTTTCAGCATTGCTTAAGGCACCAATCTAACGCGGTAGTAGCGCACATTCTCGTCCAGCAAGGCTGCCGAGGTTTCGGTGTAAGTAGTCTCGCTTCCTCCTGATTCGATGCCGTCATCGACTTCCAGCCAATCGCCTAAGGTTGGAGATGCGTCGAGTGCGTAGCTGCGATTGTCCTGAGAATTCCATGTGAGTGTAATACTGCGGGTCGCGCCATCGCTGGCAACCTCGATCGACTTGATTTGGAAAATTCGAGCGGATCCTGACATCATGCCATTGCCACCTCCGTCCAGCACCACTGCAAGGCCGCTACCTGTGTCGATGACAGCGCCGGGTTCCGTTGCGTCCAGCCCTGACACTGGGTTCCAGCCAAAGTCTCCAACGGTTCCGCTGGCCTCATTGGCGAACAACTCGAATAGCTGAGAAGACAACGCTGGTGAATAGTCGGCCGGACTCAAACGTAAATTGCGAATCGCGTTGACTTGGTAGGGAGTCAATTCTGCACCAAAGACGAAGATGTCGTCGACCATTCCGTCAAGATCCTGATTGTCGTATCTGCCTAACTCAATTTCTACTTCACCATCGGCAGCCAGATCGGGAACTTCTGCAGATTCCGTGGTCTGGCTTGTCGAATCTGCACTGCCAACGTAGACGATTGCGCGGTCTTCGTCGTCGCTGAATGTCGCGACTACATACTGCCATTCGCCGTTGACTATTTCGCCGATGTTCGCTGGGGCTGCGCCGCTGGCGACGCCGAAGGATGCGGTGTCCTGTGCATTGACCGTGATACCTCGATCCCATCCGCCATTATCGATCGCCATGAAGCCATCAAATTCGACATTGTCTTCGGCGACATTGACCCAGCCACCGAATGACACATCCGGCAGGGCCGCTGGATTTGCGTCTACTGGAATATTAATTGAGCCGCCAGTGTTCGGCTCGGAATCGGGATCATTGATGTCGGCGCTCAGCCCGCGGAAGCCATTGACAAAGCTGATCTCGTCTGGGTTCTGCTCTGCGCGCGCGGTGTTTTCGTTGCCAGATGAATCGGCGTATTCGTCTTCAAATTCGTAGAGTGCGAGGAGGGGCGGCGCGATATCTCTTGGGACGCTGGCGCTATCGTTTGGATCAGTGCCAGCTGCAATTTCGCGTCCATCGTCGGCCCCATCTCCATCACTGTCGGCGACAAGGGGTTTGGTCATGTGCGTGGTGATTTCTTCGCCATCCAAAAGGCCGTCGCCATCGGTGTCTTTGTTGTTGGGATTTGTTCCTGCGTCAAATTCGGCACTGTTGGTAAGCGAGTCCTCATCTGGATCACCTTCAGCAGTCTGATCAAGGTTGCCAAAGTTCACTGTTTCCCAAAGATCGTCCAGGCCGTCGCCGTCTGAATCGGTGGTTTGGAACGCTGAGGCCGGAGCCAGCATGCCCTTGCCTGTATCATCGAGCACGATGGCCACGCCTGTAGCGCCACTGTTCTGGATAGCTCCGGGATTGTCGGCATCCAGTCCCGTCGCGGGAGTCCATTCCACATCGCCGATCATTCCTGAGATGCCATCAGCAAACAGTTGGAACAATTCCGCGACTTCGCGCGGTGTGTAGTTAACTGCGCTGAGTCGCAGATTGCGGATCGCATTGACATGGTGGGCATCCAGCGCGCTGTTGAATACGAAGATATCGTCCACGAGGGCATTCAGATCTTGATTGTCGTAGCGTCCGATTTCGATGACGGCCTCGCCCTCAATTGTAAGATCGGATCCAAAGTCAGACTCGGTAGTCTGGGTCGCCGCAAGTTCATCGCCGACGTAGATCGTCGATCTTCCATCATCGAAGTCGAATGTGCCGACCACATACTGCCACTGTCCTGGGGTGATTTCGCCAATGTTTACAGGTGCCTCGCCGCTGGCAATGCCAAAGCTGTTACTGTCCTGGGCATTAACGGTAATGCCACGATCCCAGCCGCCGTTGTCGATTGCCATGAAACCATCAAACTCGCCTGCTGTTTCTTCGTCGATATTGAGCCATCCGCCAAAGGTCACAGCAGGCAAAACTGACGGATTGACATTGACAGGAATGTTCACTGATCCACCAGAATTGTTATCAGGAGTTGGATCATTGATATCGATTCCCTGGCCGCGGAAACCTGATGCAAAGGTAACCTCATCTGGATTAATCGCGGGAACCGCAGTGTTCCCATTCTGCGAAGCATCGAAGAATTCATCCTCGAACTCATAGAAGGCGATCAGGCCGAATTTCGCTGGATCTGGTTTGCTGTTCGCGTCGAGTGGGTCTGATTTGGACTCGATTTCAACGCGATCGTTGAAGGTGTCTTCATCGGAGTCGGCTTTAACTGGGCTTGTCAAGTAGATCGCCACTTCGGGGCCGTCTTCAATGCCGTCGCCATCGGTGTCCTTGACCTTAGGATTACTGGTCGCAGTGATTTCCGCACCGTCTTCCAGGCCATCACCGTCGGTGTCCTTATTGTCTGGAAGCAACTCGCCATCAAATTCGTCGCGATCTGTCACGCCATCTTCGTCGAAGTCACCGCTGCCATCACGGTCGAGCGTGTTGAAGAATGCGAGTTCCCATTGGTCGTCAATTCCGTCGTTGTCCGAGTCCCTCTCATTGGGAACAAATGCGGTACGTTCTCCGAGCATGCCATTGCCAGCATCATCGAGAAGCACGGCGACTCCGGCGTCACCCTGATCGACCAGCATGCCAGGGCTATCGTCCGGAAGGCCAGTCACTGGCTTCCATGTGGCGCCATTTACTTGATCTTCTTCTCCATCGTCAAACAAAGCGAAAATCTGTGCGACATACAGCGGAGAAAGGTTCGCTGGGCTGAGACGCAGATTGCGGATTGCATTCACTTGATGATCGGTCAAAGCGCCATCGAACACGAACAGATCGTCGACGACTCCGTCTAAATCCTGGTTGTCGTAACGGCCAACTTCGATGACGATTTCACCAAATTCCGCAAAATCGTTGCCGACGTTTGATTCCGTTGTGACGGTCTCTTGAGCGTCATCACCGACGTAGATCGTGGAAATTCCCTCATCAGCGTTAAATGTGCCGACGACATACCTCCACTCGCCAGGTGTCGTATCACCAGCGACGGTTGGGGCCTCTCCGCTGGCCACACCAAAGGCTCCAGTAGCCCCTTCATTGACTGTAATGCCTCGATCCCATCCGCCATTGTCGGTTGCCATGAAGCCGTCAAATTCACCGGCCGTTTCGTCATCCAGTTTGACCCAGCCTCCGAATGATACCGCAGGCAACTGATCAGCATTCGCATCGATCGGAATGTCAACAGAACCGCCAGAATTGTTATTTGCAGCACCGCCGACCGTTGGATCATTGATGTCGAGACCTTTGCCGCGGAATCCCAGAGTGAAGCTCAATTGATCCGGATTCTGTGACTCCTCTGCATCGTTGCCATTGCCTGAGGAATCGTCGTAGTTGTCTTCGAATGCATAGTATCCAAGAAGCTCGGCGGCCATGGAGGTTGTGGCTCCAACAGTTAGACAAAGGAGGCAGATGGGGATGGTCAGGCAGGACAGTTTCATAGCGGATATGGAAAAAGGGGGGTGAATCACTATACCTTGGACTTCCTTTCTAGAGAATGGGGCCTAGTCAAACAAGACTGAAATTGATGAACCTGCGGTTTCTGGACTACAAAGGCCAGCGTCGATCAGAGGAATTGTGCTATCAATATTCTTTGTTAAACGTAACGATCCTCAGACTGGGTAACCACATCCGTTGAAGATGGATCAACAAAACTACCTGACAGCCCTCGGCCTGGATTCAAGAATCTACCCCGGGAACGGGAAACTGCCACAGTGCGGCAATTTTTTTGAATCGTTTAATGAAGGACGCAAGATACCATTTGCCTACACGACTGTATTGAGATTCCTCCAGATTATGACTGGGAAAGGGCTGGTAACCCGGGAAGTTACAGAGCGAAAGCACGTGTATCAGGCAAGTGTGCCGGCAGAGCGGACAAAACGCCAACTGACGCACGATCTCTTAGAGCGGTGTTCAAAGGATCGCCCCTGCGCTGGTTCAACATGCTCGCTGTTGCCAACTGGATTGCGCAGGAATCAGCGCTGCCGATTTTGGGAGTGACCTCGCCCCGTGCAGAAAGTATTGTAGTTGGGAACGCCCCGCCGTTTAGTCTGGGTGCTTCAGGAGGAGGAGCGCATTCACGACTCCAGAGGTGTCACCAACGCTATACTACACTGGAGGGACTACTCGATATCGGCGATCGAATAAAAAAGGTGTGGATGGGGCGAGTTGAGTTTCCGGATTGAGGACTCGGATTTAGCTTTAGCCGTTCAAGTAAGAATGGAGTGAATCGCTGTACTTTCACTTTAGCTTTCTCGGCGGACGCTTTTTCTTTGCGGGCCGCTGTGCGGCGGACTCTTTTGCTCGGGTTTTGGGGGTTTCCTTTTCTTTCTTGTCGCGTGATCGGAACGATTTCAATTTTTCTTCAACTTTCGCAAAGACCGAGCCGTCGCTGAATTTGCCACTCTTCAAGCGATTACCTGCGCGGATGCCCGTGAGCAATTCGATGCCTTGTTCAATGGTCGTTACCGGATAGATCGAGAATTTACCAGCGGCCGCCGCCGCGACGACTTCTCTACTGAGCATGAGATCGCGGACGTTTGTTTTAGGAATGAGAACGCCTTGATCACCAGTAAGACCGCGCTCTTTGCAGATCTGAAAGAAGCCTTCGATTTTTTCGTTCGCGCCACCGATCGCTTGCACTTCGCCGAATTGGTTTACGGAACCAGTGACGGCGAAACCTTGTCGGATAGGAATGCCGGAGATCGCCGACAAGAGCGCGTAGAGTTCCGTTGAGGATGCGCTGTCGCCATCGATGCCGCCGTAACTTTGTTCAAAAACAAGCGAAGCCGAAATGGTAAGCTCTTTGCCCGGGAGAAATGTTGAGGACAGGTAGCTGCTGAGAATCAGCACCCCCTTCGAATGAATAGGGCCGGACAGGTTGACTTCGCGTTCGATATCAACGATGCGGCCGCTGCCTTTGCGCACGCGGGCGGTGATGCGGTGCGGTTGGCCGATGGAGGCTTCGCCGATGCGCATGACTGAAAGGCCATTAATTTGTCCAGCAGCTTCGCCGCTCGTGCGAATGAGCAGGGTGCCGTCGATGATGCGTTCTTGCAGCCGTTCTTCGATCCTGCCGCAGCGGTCACGATGAGATGCCACAGCGGCATCGATATGCTTGCCGGTGACGCGTAGTGATTTGTCGAGACGTGCCTGGTAGTCAGCTTGCACGGCGAGGTCTTTCAAGCTCTCTGCATGAAGTGCCAACCGCGAAGAATCGCCGGCCTGTCGGGCAACGTATTCGACCATGCGCGCGACAGCGGAGCGGTCAAATGGCAGCAAGTCCTGTTCGCT
>JBNMNB010000025.1:0-47536 GCA_051270635.1 Verrucomicrobiales bacterium
CTTTGCGGACGATCATTTTTGCAACCTGCCGACCGCACCGCTACAACCTCATCAGCGATCGGTCACTACCTTCGACGGCGCACGCTAAGGCCATCGTTGATAAGGCATTAGAGTCTGTCTGAGGGGCGACAGAATGCGTTCATCAAATTTATCCTGGGCATTTCATTTCGTCAAATCGTTGATAACAGACTGCAGCTCCGTTTTGACATTTGCGGGGGAGGTTCTGTGTAATTGGAGACTTTTACAGTGATTGAACCGCAGGAAGGATTCCAATTCCTTGCGCAAGGCGAGGAAGAACGCATCGATTTTCAAGACCGCGGGTTCCAGTGCGAGATGATGAATATGCAGCAGCGACTCATTCCTCTCGGTTCTGCAGTCCATTCGTGCGACCAACTTCCCATCCCACAAAATGGGTAGTGAGAAGTAGCCGTATCGGCGTTTTGCCTCGGGGACATAGCACTCAATGAGATAGTCAAATCCGAACAGCGCTTTCATGCGCTTGCGCTGGATGACCAGATTGTCGAATGGCGAGAGTATTTTCAGTTTGCTGCGCGGCAGCGGTTTACTTAGCAGTTCCAGTGAAGCTGGTAGCGCATAATAGGAATAGGGTTCACTGGCAGTACGAATCTTCAGCAATTCTCCGTTCGAAGCCATGTCTTCCAAAGTCGCAGAAACAAGCGGCTTTGTGTCATTCAGTAAATAGGCGATTTCGGCGGACTTGCCCAATCCGTTTGCCCGCAGATAGCGGGCAATCAGAAATCGGGTGTATTCCTCCGGATCAGGCTTCCTGGTGTCAGTGCCTTCAGGCAAAACACGCTCGGTGAGATCGTAAACCTTGTGGAAATTGACACGGGACGGTGCCATGAGATCACCCTGCATAAACAGATACTCCAGGGCGCGTTTGGCTGGCTTGGTTTTCCATTCACTGATCTTTTTCCCGGTATGCTCGAAATCTTTGGCCATCAATGGGCCCTCGGTGGTGATGCGCTTGAGCACCCGTTTCATCATCTGCTCATCGCGCTTATACCAGTGATCCTGCTCCCCACTTGCGAGCGCCTGTTTCCGGGGCAGGCTGAACCGGTAGTCGCGCATGGGCAGAAAGGCGGCAGCATGAGACCAGTATTCAAAAACTTGCTTATCCGCAATCAACTGATCGAGTTGGGAGCTTTCGTAACGAGAATTGCGATTCCACAGAGTATGATGATGGGCGCGCTGAATCACAGAGATGGCATCGATCTGGATATAGCCAAGGTGTTCAATCGCTGACAGCGTGGCTGCAGTCGCACGATGCGCGCTTCCAGCTTGCTTCGCCGGTAGCACCCGCTGTGAAAGCAAGACCAGCTTCCTGGCTTGATGAATGGAGAGCGATTCTTTCATAGGCCAGTAGTCTCCAATGGAACGGAGGAATCAATGTCGCGCAACGCCGATACACTGAGATCGAGTATTTGCGCAAGTTCTGAGCCCGGTCTACGATTCTTATGGGATTGGATGTCCATCTGCGTATGTGCGCCGTAGCAGTGGCTCGCTGAGGGCCAAAGGTGTCACGGTTCAATAGTTCACCCTTCGAGATGTGCAATACGTCTGCAATCTCCATCCTCGCATACAAGATTGGGTCATTCTCATACCTACGAGCCCACAATTCTGCAAATTCACTTGAGGTCAAGTAGCCCGCAATCGTAATCGTGTAGCTTGAGTATTCGGATCGCTTCCCAATCGCTGGTGCTTCCATTGCGCAATCACGTGATCCATGAAATCGTCGATAGTATCTGGTCGTGAATATCCAATCCCATGACAACGGCTGAAACCTCACCAGTATCGTTATTTTAGATCTTGGTATCGAGATTGTGAATCGCATTTCAGATGTTTTACTCAATGAGAAGAGGCACTCGATTCGGTTCTGCGGGACAATTGGATTCATTTGATTAGATTTGAGAAACGGGTTGATTGCTCGGCCGGATTGCCGTTGCCTCCCGCTATGACGAACTCCTGCTCTTCTCTTCCGACACGCAGACTTGGCAAAACGGGTTTTCCAGTCACCGAAATTGGATTCGGTGCCTGGGCGCTGGGTGCCGATTGGGGGACGGTTACCGAACAGCAAGCGCTTACAGCGCTCCGTGCCGGAGCAGGCGCGGGCATGAATTTGATTGATACCGCTGACATCTACGGCGGCGGTAGATCTGAGCGCATCATAGGGCAATTTTTAAATGAGCGGCCCGCGGGCGCCGAGCGAATGCATGTAATCACGAAAATGGGACGCTGCGAGGGATGGGACAGTTCGGCAGATGCCGTAGCCCGCGCTGCAAATGGATCTCTGGAACGGCTGGGCGTGAGCAGTCTGGATCTGGTGCAGTTGCATTGCATCCCATTTGATGTGCTTCGCGAAGGCACGGTATTTTCCAGTTTGGAGAAGGCGAAGGATCAGGGGGTAATTGAGAACTACGGAGTCAGCGTGGAAACGATCGAGGAAGCGCTTTTTTGTATCCGCGAGACAGGAGCGGCATCGCTGCAGGTGATCTTCAATGTGTTCCGTCAGCGGGTGATTGATGAGTTGCTGCCAGTGGCTGCAGAACACGGTGTGGGCATCGTCGCACGCGTTCCATTGGCAAGCGGTCTCCTTTCCGGTAAATACACCGAAGGGCATCGCTTCACTGATGATGACCATCGTCACTACAATGCAAATGGCGAAATGTTCAATGTCGGTGAGACATTTGCTGGCGTTCCATTCGATCAGGGTGTGCAGCACGCTCGCGCCATTGACTCGATTCTCTCGGACGAATGTCCAGGAGCCACTCTCGCGCAGAAGGCTCTACGCTGGATTCTCGATTTTGATGCTGTCAGCACCGTCATTCCCGGCGCCCGGTCGGCGGAGCAAGCACAATGCAACGCTGCGGCGTCTGCTCTGCCAAAGATTTCCGATGCCGCGCACGCGAGGCTGGCGGAACTTTATCGAAACGAAATTGCCGCCACGGTGCGGGGTGCTTATTGATGACCCACTAACTTGAAGGCGTGAGGACGATGTCGACGTTCATTTCCTTGCTTTCTCGCACGATCGTGACGGTGATTGTTTCATTGATTTTTTTGTTGTCAATGATACGGAAAACGTCCCGTTCGGTTTCTACAGGAGTTCCTTCTACTTGAGTAATTCTATCTCGAATGACGATTCGTCCCCAACGATCGTAGCCGATGGGTAGGATACCGGCCTTGGCTGCGCCGCTATTGCGATAGACACCGGTCACTATCAGGCCAAATCGGGGGACATATTGGATTTCCATGCCGAGGTCGGGTTTGATCACCCGGCCGTGTTCGATGAGCTGTGGAACGATTCGATTGACCGTGTCCGAAGGAACGGCGAAACCAATTCCTGCACTGGTTCCTGTGGGGCTGAAAATCGCTGTGTTCACTCCTATCAGGCGGCCCGCGCTATCGACCAATGGGCCTCCAGAGTTGCCGGGATTAATGGCAGCATCTGTCTGGATCACACCCTGTATAGGATGCTTGTTAGCGGCCTCGATTTCGCGGCCGAGACCACCGATGATGCCGGTGGTGCAGGTGTAGTCGAACCCGAATGGATTGCCGACTGCCATCACGTGCTGGCCTACTTGTAGATTCGAACTCTCTCCGATGGCGATGGGGATCAATTGTTCTGCAGGAGCTTCGATGTGCAAAACTGCGATATCCTTATCCGCCTCATGGCCAACCAGTTTCGCTTCCCAGGTGGTGCCATCCATGAGAGTGACATCAGCCAGGTCGCTGCCAGCAATGACGTGTAAATTTGTGACAATGTGTCCTTCCTTGTCCCAGATAAATCCTGAGCCAGTGCCTTGAGCGATTTTCGTGGCCTGCATGGTATACCCGGCACGCGTCCGGCGCAGCGCACTCGTGGCTACATAGACAACAGATGGTGAGACACGATTGACGAGATCAATGGTAGCCTGTTCGCTTGGCCCAATATCGCTTCTGGTAGTGATAGGGCGTGGTGCGGCTTGCGTACTCTGTCCGCGTTGAATCCACTCCTTAACGACCAGTCCGAGCAAAAAGGCGCTCACCAATAGAAGGCAAACAGTGAGGGTATTCGAGCCCGAACGTGGCGTAGGTGCCGGAACAGGTCTTTGCTGCGATGGAGGAAACTGGTCGTAGTCCATGGGCCGGACAATAGCGGAAATTCACAATCTCGCAATTGTTCCTGACGGTCGGCAAATGCGACCTCATCTATGGGCGGAAACGTTTAAGTTTACGGTTGCGGTTGATCTGCGCCTGTGCCAACCAGCTTCCAAAGCCTGCTGTTGCTGCGCACAAAGACGGCACCGTCGCCAATCGCGGGCGTGCATTGGATCATCTCGCCGAGAGCCATTTCTCCGACTAACTTGCCCTCTGTTTCACCTGGTGCACTGATATCGACGACCTGAGCGCCGCCTTTTTCGT
Source organism: Verrucomicrobiales bacterium (assembly GCA_051270635.1). Lineage (GTDB taxonomy): Bacteria > Verrucomicrobiota > Verrucomicrobiia > Verrucomicrobiales > DEV007 > JAGROY01. The sequence goes on from JBNMNB010000025.1 coordinate 4,423, forward strand.
CAAAGAAATAGAGATAATTTCCTGCGGCAACCGGGGAGCTGCCATAGGGGCCTTTGAGTCGAAGACGCCAGAGCCGCTCGCCCGTTGCGATATCTGCACAATTAAGGACGCCCGCATTGTTAAGTACAAAGACGCGATCGCCGACGACGATAGGACTGGCGGTGCCTGGCCGAAGTTGGGCCTGCTGCCAGACTTGTTCGGGTTTTGCTCCGTTCAGCTTGAGGGCAGTGAGCCCATTCGAGGGAATGAAGACCATGCCATTGCCAACGCAGCTGGAGGGAATCGTTGAGGCGCCGCCGTCGAAATTCCAAATTTCCTCACCAGTCTTCGGATTCACCGCCAGTAATCCTTCACTGGATTGCAATCCTACGAGTTGCTGGCCGCCGTCTTCAAATATCACGGGAGATGTCCAGTTGGCCGCTTTGGGGCGCGGAATCTTCCATCGATTCTCACCAGTTGCAGTGTCGATCCCAGCTACGAAGGACTCACTGTCGTTCTCAATCTGTGCGATCAACGTATCGTCGACGAGGACGGGTGATGACGCCATACCGAGACTGTTACTCGCGTTTGGATAGTCGAGCGTCAGGCCCCGCAGCCATTGTAGATTACCATCCAGATCCAGGCAGAACAGATCGTTTGAAGAATAGAGTGCGTAGATGTTCTTGCCATCGCTCAGTGGTGTTGGCGCTGCCACCGCTGTCTTGTCATGGCACATCGTGCGACCGCTGGCAACGAAGGTGCGCTCCCACAATTGTTTGCCACTAGTAGAATGGAAACAGATGATATGCAGCTGCTTTTGATCAGGGCCACTCGAAGCAGTGACGAAGACTTTGTCTCCGACAACAACCGGGCTCGACAATCCTTTACCTGGCAGCGCTTCATCCCAGGCGACGTTGTCCTGGACGTTTAGCGTGGTCGGAAGTCCTGCGGCATCTCCCGATGCGACACCTGAGGCATTGGGGCCGCGGAATTGCAGCCAGTCGGCAGCGATCGCAGAGGTGGAAAGCGGTAACCCTAACAGTAATAAAGAAATGAGACTTTTCATGATGAATCGGGGAACTGGAGGATCAATAAAATGAGTTACTTCGCTGGCCGGCGTCTTCCGGGAGCCTGTTGGAGATCAGTGCCTTCGGATGGCGTGGGTGGGCGATCGGTCGCCAGGATGGCCGTTCCAGTCGCATCACAGATCCGCAATTGGTATTGCCACTCAACGGTCCATGTTTCGGTTTGCTCATTCTGGCAAAGTTTCACCAGTAGAGAATTTTTGCCCTTTTTTAAGGCAATTGGCAGCTGATACTGGTCGATGGCAGCGCCGCGATGGTATTCGTCGCGGCCAAAAACAAGTTCGCCGTTCAGCCAGATTTTCCAGGCATTCTTTGATCCCAGGCGAAGTTCTGCCGGACGTGCTGAGGCAGAATGAAAATCGGTTTTCGCATAAGCGGTGACCTCTTTCTCCATTCCAAATGCTTTGTTGATGTCAACCATGCCGAATTTGTCGGCAGTCACGAAGTCGATCCATTTCGCTTTGGTTCCTTTGCCGTCATATTCGGCATTGAGGTTGAACTCGGTTTCAGGAGGAAATACGGTGTCGAATCCCTTGCGTTCCGAATTGTCGAATGGACCGATGAATTTCCAGTGCATCAGGAAACCAAAGTGCTCGGGAAGATCGATGCTGCGGCCGAGTTTTTGCAGTTGATCAGCGATTTCTTTTATCTGGTTCACATCACGCGCGCCATGGAGTGCCTGGCGATAGACAAGAGCTGCGGTGTTTTCAGCATCGGATTCGACAAGTGCTTTGCCTTCATCCATGAGCCGGGCTACTGCCTCGCGGCGAAGTTCGGGTGCAGGATCCATCAACATGCCAGGCACCAATTGCTCAACAGTAGCAGGGTCGGCAGAGCTGATGAGATCAAAAGCCAGGCGGCGCGCTTTCGGCGAGTGCTTGGTGTCGAGCAGGAATTCTCCCAATGATGTGACTGGCAGGGTTTCGCCTTCTTTTGTGACACGGTCAGCGACAACGCCGACTGCTCCACGCAGCCAGTTGGAAGCGAGCGGCCCCGCATTGTCCATCGCACCCAATATGGAAACAAGGTCATCTGCGCCTGCTGCCGAAAGTTTTTCCCACGCAGCGGACGCATCTTTGTTGCCCTTACCTTCCTTCTCGACTGCCTGGATGGTTGCAAGATCATTGGCCAAGTCTGCATAGGCCGACGATTGAGGCACCAACCAGGTGATGCCAAATGAGGTCAGAGTGAGAACGGACTGGACGAGGAAATGCTTCTTCATGCTTACCGACAGCGTAGGCACTGGCCTCGATCTCGACAATCACATTCGTTGCAGATTACTGTCTGGAGTGTGTCGAAACCGCATTGCGATGTCTCGCAAATGAAGCTTTAGTCTGAATAGCCAGCGATCAAATCATTGAAATCTGCTTTCTCGATTTCTTCATTGGTTGCGTGGCGATGTGCTGCGCTGACTGGCCCGTCAGGGCGATCGACTTTCCCTTGTAGATGGTCGCTGGCCCGCCGCCGGGGAAATTCTTGAGATCGTCCTTGAAGCAAATGACACGAACGGATTTCGATGGAAAATTAAGGAACTGATGGCCAGAGCTGGAGGATGATGTCGAGGCGATGCGGCCTTGCACCACGACTTGCTTACCTATCTGTGCGCGTAATTTGCCAGCTTCGTGCTCCTGAAGAACGGCGGGGAGTGTGTTTTTCTTCGGAGCATCCTGCGCCCAACTGTAAAGCAGGCCGGTGACAGCGAATATTGCCAGCAGAATCGCTCGAGCGAATTGCAAAGCGGGTCCAGCGGTGAATTTAGAAAGGAATGTCGAGTGCAGCATTTTCTTGAACTTCTTAGAGCAAAGGATGGATCAACAAGTCACACTCTTAGCGAGTAGATGTCGGCAGCGAAAGGTGTTCGCCGCTTTCGAGCACTTTGTATGGCTGCGCCAGGCGTTCGCAGGTGGTGGTAAACTCATCGGGAGTATCGGTATTGAAAGTGAACATGTCGTAGTGACAGGGGATCACCCGTCCCGCGCCGCAGGCTTTTGCCAGAGCTGCGGCTTCGGTGCCATTCAAATTTCCAGCGACTCTTCTCTCAGGCTTGTTGCCATTGATCGGCAGGAACATGACATCGATCGGGCCAGTTGCCCGCAGTTCTTCTACTAGATCCTCGTGCCAGAGTGTGTCGCCACTGTGAAACACTCGCCATGGGCCGATTTCAGCACAGAAGCCGAGGAACTTCGAATTCCCGTGTTGGTCGCGATCGATCGAATTATGCGCAGCCGTGATTCCGGTGAAATCGAAGCCTGCGACGGAGCGCTTTTGCCCAGTATCAAATCCCTGCATTGAGAGATCAATATCGCCGAGGCGCTCTTGTGCGAAGGAGATGTTTGCCTCCGGAAGAACCAATCGAAGTCCTGGATTGGCGGCCGCAAGTGGCTGCAGTGTTTCTGCATCCAGATGATCCGTGTGATTGTGGCTGGACGTCACTACCTCGACCATATCCAGACGCGCCGGATCGATGGCCAGCTCGGTCATGCGAATGTGCTGCTTGTCCGTGTCAGCGTATTTTTCGGTGAGCGAATTCGACAAATAGGGATCGAAAAGCAGATGCCGCCCCTGACATTGGCACAAAAACCCGCTTTGCCCGAGCCACCAGATGTGCAGATCATTACTGGCAGCCGCAGCACGGATGTCGGCCAGCAATGCGTCGTCCTTTTGAAATGCAGATTTCACTATTCTGTGAGGATGTTAGAGTTCTTTGCGGACAAGCTTAGCAGCCTCGACCATATTGACCATTTTCTGTTTTGCGGCCCAGCGTGCTGTCTGGCTGAGCCCGCAGTCCGGCGCGAAGACCAGCCTGTCAGCGGGAGCATACTTCAGGCATTCGCGCACACGATCAGCGAGTATTGGCACTGGCTCAATGAAGTAGCTTTTAACGTCAATGATTCCGACGGCGACGTCCATGCGTTCGGCCACTGGGCCAATCGCTTCCAACTCTGCATATTCACGACTGGCCATTTCCAGATGCATCTCATCGACTTTAAGATCGAGAAATGCCGGAAACAGAGGAGCATAGCGACGGTAGCCGACGGCGTGACCTTTAAAATTGCCGAAGCAGAGGTGGGTACAGAGTCTTGTCTTGCCGTAAATGGTTTCGACAGTGCGATTAAAAATATCGACGAAGCGGCTGGTGTCCTCTTTGTAGCCGTAGCAGCTCATCGATGGTTCATCGACGCAGATTTCTTCGCAGCCAGCGGCCACCAGGTCTTCCAGTTCTTTTCGAATGAGCGGCAATAGTGCTTCAGTGACGGCGTATCGATCTTCGTAAACCGCGCCGGGCAGAAGTCGGCCACTCATGGTGAATGGCCCGGGGACACTCATTTTTAATCGAACGCCTTCGGGCGCGAGTCGCTGCAGACGTTGGAATTCTTCAACCGTTCCCAATCCATGCGGTGCGGTCAATTCGGCGGTGATGGCATGTTTTCCCCGCTGGTCGTGTGCTGGTGGCCCAAATTTCCTTGGTGACGCGGGCTCAAGATCGATCCCTTGCAGATGCCCATAGAAGGACAAGTTAAAGTCAAACCGTGTTTGCTCGCCATCCGTGATGACGTCGAGCCCAGCGCGCAGCTGATCCTGGATAGCTGTGGTGGCTGCGTCGTCCTGCATCTCGGCGATGTCTGCCGTGCCGAAGGCGTCAAGATGCTGGCTGGCGAACTCCAGCCATGAGGGAAAAGGGTAACTGCCGATCACAGTCGTGCGCAAAGGTTGTCCGGTCATACCTTCCGATGTGAGCGGTGAAACCGACGTCTGTCAATCTTTCTGCCGCTGGCAGGGTTGCCACCGTTTGTCTTTAGCGCTTTCGATAGCGGAAGGACCCGTCGTCGTGGATTTTGGAGCTCGATCGTTCGATGGACCCCTTGCCGTCGGCGTCAAAACTTAATTTATACTCGACGACGACGTCTTCGCCGTGGCGCGGATACCGTACGGTTATGGATGCCGTTGCATTACCCGTTCTCCGGTAGAGGTAGTTGAATGGTTCTACCTCGATCCGTCTGCCCTCGCGCTCGATCATTACTCCCTGGCCACTGGAATCAAATTGCAGCGTTTTGTTTTCTTCTCCGTTAAAGTCGAGGTCAAAGCTGGTTCCTTCAAGACTGCTGGGAGTGAAAATGGATGAGGACGTGCCGAAACCACCCCCGATTGGTGAATCCTTCACAGTGGTGAAGTCGCCGATATGCACGCGGAAGTATCCGCAGTCACTCATGTCATCGATGGGAATCACGACCTCATGAGACAAGTCGTCGCCAGTAATCTCAATATCGAGGCTTGTCCAGTCGCGGGCATCGGGACAGTGCTCGACAGAAAACACGCTACCATAAAAGGTCGAAATGTTCAGGACTACGGAGTCAGATTGTTCCGTGTCATTGTGCTTGAAGTCAATCGTCAGGATCTGTGGTGATGCCTTGGAATCCCGTGGATCCGTCCCGTTTCGGGTCTCAAACCCATCCGGAAACATATCGCCGTCAGTATCTGCGATGAGAGGATGGCTGCCAAAAGTTTCCTCGCGGCTGTCAGGCAGGCCATCACCATCCGTGTCTGCACCCTGGCCGATCAAATGACCAGCACCCGATACATAGAATCGAACGCGCGTTTTTTCGAGCTGACCATCAATTTCATAGAGATCAGTTCCCTTGATCTCAGTGACGACGACTTCTTCGATCGAGAAATTCGGGTAGGAAGAAAGGATCGCCGTCAGCACTTGATCCGGCGTCGTCTCAACTGGCACCGTCTCGCCGCGGTGGCGACGTGATTCGTAGTCAATTTCGAGCAATGTGCCACTTCCAGATACCCTTACGTCGACATCGTGGCCATCGATCGAACCGCTAAATTTATAGGAATCGTTATTTGCACCGTAGCGTTCTGCATCATGGAGCTCGATACCTGAAGGAAGTTCTGCGAGAGTCGCCGCTACTGTGGGTGGCAATAATTTCAGGGGCACCGTCCTCTTGCGCTCTCTGTGCCTTTCATCACCTGCATCCGCAACAGTGACCAGTCCAGATAGCGCAAGCACTGTTACAGTTACCAGAGACAGCGCTGCGGCACTCCGGTCATTGTACCGGAGAATCCTACAGGGGGAGATTTTGGGTAGTGTTTTCATGCGTATCTCAAATCGCTACTGGTGAATAATAGTGCGGTGAGGCTGAATCGTTCGTGAACGGACTGGTCGTGGGGACGGCAAGCTGTAGCCGGAACTCAATTTCGTTCGATCTTTTCAAGGTAGCGGTGAGCTCGCCGCCGAGGATAGTCGCGACCCGTCGCGAGAGTGCCAGGCCGATGCCCAATCTGGCCGGTTGATGCTCCATGAGATTGCTTTCGGTAGTCGTTCTCGCCGGCCGCTGGTCGGCTCTAGCGAACATGGTGTTCAATTGCTCACGACTGATTCCCGAGCACGAATTGGTCACGCAAATCGAAGGTGGAGCGCCACCATTTGTCCCGGAAATGGTTATCTTGCCGGAGTGGGGGCTGTAGGCGACTGCATTTTCGTACAGGTTGCGCAACAGGATGCGCAGAAGATCCGGGCTGCACGCCAACGTCGGGGCCTTCTTGAGATCCCATTCAACTTGCAGTCCTTTGGCATCTGCAGGGGCAAGAAAGGGCATCCAGCACTTGCGCATGAATCTGCCAAACTCGACGGATTGTGATTCGAATCGATCCAGCCCGCGGTCCAGACGAGCGAGCCACAACAAATTTTCGACGGCTCTCTCCAGTTCACCTTCGGTGCTGAGCGCTTCTCGAACGCAGTCTTCGCTCTCGATCGGAAGCGTAGATTTTCGCAGGATCGATTCGAGCTGAGATCGCATTACTGCCAGTGGGGTGCGGAGTTCATGGGCAATGTTCGCCGTGAATTCTCGTTCGTGGCGCAAGGTGGAACTCGCGCGTTCCATGAGCGCGTTCAATCGACTCACGACGGGTTCCAATTCCTCAGGCAGGCCATCACTGGTGAAGTTTTCGAAGTGGCCGACTGAAGTGGAATCGATCTGAGCGCGTAGCGACACCAATGGACGAAGTCCGGTATGGGTGGCAAACCAGGTGACCGCGACAATCACCAGAGCCATGAAAATTCCGACAACGGTCATCACGGTGCCCAGTTCTTTCGATGCCGCTACCAGCATCGTAGCGTCCTGTGCGACTGTTACCAGAACCGGATCATCGTGGCTATCTCCCCGTATCGTGCCATCGACGCGGATCGGTGGATGGAAACTACTGGTCGCAAATCTGCCGATTCGTCCGCCAGGCAATTGCACACTTCCATGATCCGGTCCAGTGCAAGTGCTGTTGCCATTGCCGGTGGGGACAGTCGCGGGCAGGTTACTCTCCAGGAGGTTGCGCGACTTGTAGATTCTCTTGCCATTGGCGAAGGAGAACTGAAAATAGTCTGGATCGGCCGGGTCCTGCAGATTTTCCCACTCATTGATCTGCATGGAAAGGGCAATGTTTCCCGATTCTTTGACAAAGCAGGTCGCTTCGAAAAATCGCAACTTGTCAGCCAGTGCGTTGTCGAACTGCGTGCGCAGGCGATGCGTCACCACCGAATGGATCACCAGCCCACCGATCATCATGACTGCCAGAAGCGCTGCAGATGTGGCCCAGACAACACGAGATTTTAGTGATCGGAGAATCGGCATCGAGACGCGGCTTCACTAAGACGTTGCTTCGAGAATGTAACCGGCTCCTCTTTTGGTGTGAATCAACTTTGGAAGGTGCGCTTCTGACATCTTTTTCCGCAATCGCGCAATGAGGACTTCGACGACATTGCTCTCACAGTCGGAGTCGAAATCATAAAGTTGCTCCCAGATATCGGCTTTGCTTACCACCTGCTGCCGCCGCATGGCCAGTAGCTCAAGGATGGAAAATTCCATTGCCGTAAAATTGAGTGAATGGTCACCGGCCATCGCTGTGCGCTTTAGTGTATCGACCACCAGACTGCCAACCGTAATCTCGGATTTCCGCACTCCAAACGATCGGCGCGTGAGTACTTGGACACGGGCAACCAATTCTTCAAGTGCGAACGGTTTGACCATGTAGTCGTCAGCCCCGCCCTGGAGGCCTTCGACTTTTTCATCAATGCTGTCACGAGCGGTGACAACAAGCACGCTGGTGTCCTTGTCATTGATACGCAGTTCGCTCAGGAGGCTCATGCCATCTCTCGATGGAAGGCCAAGATCGAGCACGATGACAGCGTAGCGATTTTCGCGCAGGAACCAGAGTCCCTCATTTCCGTCGCCACTTTCATCGACCGAATAGCCAGCGTTTCGCAAGGTTTCGGCCATCACTTTGCGCAGTGGTTCTTTATCTTCAACAAGCAGTAGTTTCATGAGGGGCAGTATGGGAGACGGTTGGGATGAAAATGAGCACCTCAACTTGAACGGGAGATGAACGATTGCACGTAAGTCTATTGTTACAGATGTGTTAGGATTTGCTAAAATAGCCGGAATCTGATTAGCATTCGGTGGTCGTCGTTGCGTGATTCCTGCGACTCCCTGTTCCATAAACCACTTGTTGTCATGATGTTACACGCGACTTGCTCGATTCTTCATTATTCTTTCATGTTGTTCAGAGTCATGGCTGCTGCCGCCTTTCTGACTTGCAATGGATTTGCGCAGTTGCAGTTAAATGAATTTCTGGCAGCAAATTCCAAGGACAGTGGCCTGAAGGATGGGGACGGTGATTCGTCGGACTGGCTAGAGCTTTACAACACGGGAGAACAGGCATTGAATTTGAGTGGTTACTTCCTCACGGATGATGCCGATGCGCCGCGAAAGTGGCCGATGCCTGCGGTGTCTCTGCCAGCGAAATCTTTCTTGATCGTTTTTGCTTCAGGAAAAGATCGCACGGATCCGGCCGGAGAATTGCACGCCGACTTCCAGTTGAATCGGGCAGAAGGTTCTTACCTGGCACTGACCAGAGAATCTGCTCCGGATTCGATCGAAATCATGAGTGTCTATGACCAGTACCCGCAACAGCAAGAGGACGTGTCCTTTGGCATTGCCTCAATTCGGCCGCTGGTGTCACTGGGATTCTTTCGATCGCCGACGCCTGGTGAGGCCAATGCCGAGGCAGATTCGATCGACGGATTCGTTGCGGATACCAAGTTTAGTGTCAGACGCGGACTTTTCTCGGATGCCTTCGAATTGACGATTACGTCTGCCACTGCGGGTGCCACTATCATTTACACAATTGATGGCAGTTCTCCTTCTGCCGACAACGGTTTCTCCGTACCTGCGACTGCTGGTGGCGCCACGCCAACGGCAAGCCTGCCGATCTCGACAACGACGATTGTGCGAGCAATGGCGACAAAGGTTGGCTGGGCGGCGACAAATATCGATACGCAATCATACATTTTTCCGGAAGCGGTTCTTTTGCAAGATGGCAGCGCTCTGGAAGGAAGGCGCTGGGGACATGCAGGAGTCGACTGGGAAATGGATCCCGCCATCGTTGCGCATGAAGATCCAGAGAGCCGTGTAGTCGTTGGTGATCTCCTTAGATTGCCCACGATTTCGGTCGCATTGCCCTTTGATAACATGTTCGGAGACAACGGAATCTATCCGCCAGGGCCGGGTATTGCGCAGGACGGGGTCGAGCGCGATTGTGCGATCGAATACTTGAATCCCAACGGAAGTCCGGTGACGCCGAATGATGGCGACGCGGTACAGACTGATGGATCGATTCAGATCGTCGGTGGTAGTAGCACGGGGCGATGGAAGAGCGATAACTTGTCCATGCGCCTCAAGTTCGCATCTGATCTGGACTACCCATTGTTTGGCGATGAGGGAGCGAAGTCGTTCGACACTTTGGTTCTCGATGCCCGACTCAACCACGCGTGGCACTATGGCGGGGGGTCGAGCCCGACTCAGCAGCGAGAGCGGGCGCTTTTTGTACGGGATCAATTGGTCGCTGACCTGCAGCGTAATCTGGGTGGCTATTCGCCACGCGGGCATCACGTCCATTTCTACATTAATGGAATCTACTGGGGCATCCGCATGCTGCATGAGCGTCCCGACGACAACTTTGCAGCATCATATCTGGGGGGAGACAACGCCGACTATGACGTGATGAAGCATCGTAGTTCCACCGTTGTCGCCGGAAGTCGGAATAGCTACCGCAACCTCCTGTCTCTCGCCGCGAAGGATCTGTCGGAGCCTGAGAATTATGTTGCAGTGACGAAGGTTTTGCAAATCGATGAGTTCATCAATTACATGCTGGTGAATTTCTACGCGGGTAATTCCGACTGGGCGCATCAAAATTGGTATGCGTCCTACAATAGGGAAGACCCCAATGGCAAATGGCGGTTTCACAGCTGGGATGCTGAGCATACTTTCAAGTCACCGAATGATAACAATACCACCAAAAATGATAGTGGTGGCCCTACCTATGTGCATCAGCGACTGACGCGCAATGCCGAGTATAAGTTGCAATTTGCTGACCAAATTCAGGAGCATTTCTTCAATGGTGGCGCGTTGACAGTCGATGCTGCTACCGCTGCCTTCATGCGGCGCATTGACGCGATCGACTTGCCTATCCGTGCGCAATCGGCTCGCTGGGGAGACAATCAGAGATCCCGCCCTTACACTCGTGGAGACGAATGGATAGAGGAACGCGATCGTCTGCTGCAGGACTTTTTTCCTGCGCGAACTGCTCGTCTACTGTCCCAGCTGCGCTCTCGTAAATTGTATCCAGCCATTGATGCCCCGGTGTTTTCGCAACACGGCGGCAATGCGCCGTCAGCGTATCAACTGGCAATGACTGCGAGTGAAGATGCAGTGATCTATTTTACCACTGATGGCTCCGATCCGCGGACAACGGGCGATCCACCGGAAGATACTGAGTTGATTCCTGAATCATATTCAAAGAATGCCTTCGTTCCCATCGAGGAAATCGGCAGCAACTGGCGAACACAGTTGACTGGGGAAGGATTCGATGACGTTGATTGGGCGAGCGGCAGTCTCGGGGCAGGATTTGACAATGGCACAGGGTATGAGCCCTTCATTGACGAAGGGCTTATCCTCAAGGAATCACTGTGGGGGATCAATGCCACGTTGTATATGCGCATCGAATTCAATTTGGACGCCACGCCAGGGCCTGCAGATGCGCTGAAGTTACAGGCGCGTTATGATGACGGTTTCGTAGCGTATTTGAATGGAACAGAAGTCGCTCGCGCCAACGCTGAAGCAACCGAGTGGAACTCATCCGCGACGGGAAGCCACTCCGATTCAGAAGCCGAGCTGTTCATCGAATTCGATATTTCTGCCTTTAAAGATCAGTTGAAGGTGGGGCCAAATTTGCTCGCGTTCCAAGCGATGAACACCTCAGCCGGGGGAAGCGATATGCTGTTCCATCCCAAGCTGGTGCTGGGGGCAGCTGGAGGAGAGGGCGGTATCGTGTCTGACAAAGCTCGGTTGTTCACTGAGCCAGTGGTACTGCAAGAGTCGACTGCGATCCGGGCGAGAAGCCTCACCGTCGATGGCGAATGGTCAGCAATGTCCGAGGCGACATTCTTAGTCGATACCGAACCTGCGTCGGCAGCAAACCTGGTCGTATCGGAAATCCACTACCGCCCGATTGAGCCATCTGCCGACGAGATCGCTGCGGGATACAATGGGCGCACTGATTTTGAGTTTCTGGAATTCAAAAATATCGGCACGAAGACGATCGACCTTAGCGGCCTGGTGGTAACGGATGGCATTTCCTTTGATTTTGCAGATGCCTCATTCCAGCTGCTGGCCCCGGGCGAACATGTGCTACTGGTGGAAAACCTCGGCGCCTTCACGCTGCGATACGGCATGGGCGCAGCGACACGGGTGGCTGGAGTATTTGCTGCGGGATCCCAACTATCCAACGGTGGTGAGGAAATTGGCATTACCAATTCTCGATTGCCTGAGGCAGATCAGGCGGTAAAATCGTTCGCCTACGATGATGCAAGTCCGTGGCCGATGAGCGCCGATGGCGACGGATTTTCGCTGGTTCTGGTGAGCCCTGATTCGAACCCTGATCATGGCGTGGCGACCAACTGGATGGCTAGTAGTGCCAAGGGCGGAAGCCCGGGCGCCGCTGAGGGAGTGTCGCTCTCTGGATTCGATGGCTGGTTGGCCAGTTTTGGGTTGGCGGGAATCGATCCTGCTGACGATTCTGATAATGACGGGCAAAGTGCATTGTTAGAGTATGCTGCGGGAACATCTCCCGTGGATAGCGGCCGCTCGCTCGTGTTGACCATTGAAAAGAATGACGCTGGTGGAGCACATGTCAGTTACCTGCGTCCAGCAGGCGGCGCCTCGGGTGTAGACTATGTCATGCAGACTGGCATCACGCTGCAGCATTGGGAGGAAGTGACGACTGCGGAGGCGGTTGTGCCTGTTGGAGAAATGGAGGAACGTGTGACAATTTCCCTAACCGCTGCAGGTGGCGAAGTGTTCGTGCGCCTGATGGTAAATCTACAATGAATCTGATGACAGAAGTGAAGAACGTATTACTAAGAATTTTCCTTCCGACGATCCTTCTTTGCGGGGCTACGACTGCCGAGCGATTGCCCAATGTGGTACTGATCGTTGCTGATGACATGGGCTATGCCGATGTCGGTGTGAATGGCTGCACGGATATCCCCACGCCGCACATCGATGCAATCGCCAGGCGTGGAGTCCGCTGCTCAAATGGCTATTCAAGTCATCCGTTTTGTTCGCCGATGCGTGCCGCACTGATGACTGGACGCTACCAACATCGATTTGGCTACGAAACGAATTGTCCTTACGATCCGCAGAATCCTCGACTGGGCCTGCCGGACGATGTCGTCACGGTCCCATCGCTCCTGCAGAAAGCGGGCTACAAGACGGGAGCTATCGGAAAATGGCACCTGGGCGCACATCCCAAGAAGCATCCACTGAATCGCGGGTTCGACTATTTCTATGGATTCCTCGGCGGCGGCCATGATTACTTCGAGGCGAATGCAAGTGTGCGTGATCACGAAGGCTACCGCCAACCGCTTGATCGCAATGGGGCTCCTGCCGGGGTAGATGAATACCTGACCACGGCATTCGCGAAGGATGCGGCCAAATTTATTACGACAAACAAGACCGCGCCGTTCTTTCTCTATCTGGCATTCAATGCTCCGCATACGCCGATGCAGGCACCAGAGGAATACTTGGAAAAATTCAGCAGTATCGCCGATCCCAAACGTCGCAAGTATGCCGCGATGGTCAACTGTATGGACGATGGTATCGGGCGCGTCATCGCAGCCCTGGACGAAGCAGGAATTCGTGAGCAGACAATGATCGCTTTCGTTTCTGACAACGGTGGTCCGACGGCGAGCAATGGATCTGACAATGGGCCGTTCCGTGCAGGGAAGGGGAGTGTGTTCGAGGGCGGGATCCGCGTTCCATTTCTTATTTCATGGCCCGGCAAACTACCGGAGGGGACGGTTTACGACTTTCCTGTAATTACTCACGATTTGACTGTTACCGCTCTGCACCTGGCGCTGGCGGGAAAGGGACAGAAACTGGACGGTGTCCATTTAATTCCTCACCTCAAAGGGGACGAACCATCACCGCCACACGAGGCGCTGTTCTGGAGAATGAGCCACTGGAAGAAGCGCAGCCGGGCAGTCCGGGACGGACATTCGGGAATGAAGGTTGTCGAGAATGTGCACGTCGGCGAAGCGCCGCTCATGAGGGTGGATGTCACCGCTGATCCAGGAGAAGCAACGGCACTCGATCCCGTCCAGGGGCAGACACTTCTGGAAAAGTGGAACAAATGGGACGCAGGCAACCAGCCGCCGGCGTTTCATGGTTTTCGTGCCTACCACCAGCGGAAGAATGCTTTTTACAAAGAACTCGACGCTGAACCAGCCGAGTAAGAAAATGCTGCATTGACCGCAGGCGCACTTTCTGACGATGCTCTGGCATGTTCGCATTTTTCGCTCATCGATTTCGCTCTGATTCGTCCAGATTCACCATTGCTGCTCTGCTGATTGCGTGCAGTGGTTTGCAGTCAATGCAGGCATCGGCGGCTGAGAAGCCAGACGTATTGTTCCTGTTTGCGGATGACTTTGCTTTTGACTGCGTGCATGCCGCAGGAAACAAAGAAGTGCAGACGCCTAACATTGATCGACTCTATAAGAGAGGGACGGTCTTTGATCGAGCCTACAACATGGGCGCATGGGGCGGAGCGGTGTGCGTCGCCAGTCGAACGATGCTGGTGACTGGGAAATTCGTCTGGAATGCCCACAAGGACTATGATGAAACCGATAAGCTTTATCGCGAAAAGGACATGCTGTGGCCGCAGTTGATGAAAAAAGCTGGGTACAACACCTACTTTACCGGGAAGTGGCACATTCGAGCGAAGGCCGACAAGGCATTTGATGTCTCGAGGCATATCAGGCCAGGAATGCCCAATCAGACGCCTGCTGGATACGATAGACCCAAGGATGGCGAGGCAGATACGTGGTCACCTTTTGATCCGAAGTTTGAAGGCTTCTGGAAAGGCGGCAAACATTGGAGCGAAGTGACCGCAGACGATGCCATCGAATACCTGGGCATGGCAAAAAAGAAGCCGGATCCGTTCTTCATGTATGTGGCCTTCAATGCGCCGCATGATCCGCGTCAGTCTCCCGAAGCATTCGTGAAAAAATATCCGCCAGGGAAGGTAACGCTGCCAGAGAATTTCCTGCCGGAGTATCCTTACGAGATCTGTCAGAATCGCACCCTGCGTGACGAGCGCCTTGCTCCTTTTCCACGAACAGAGAACTCGGTGAAGATCAATCGTGGCGAATACTACGCGATCATTACTCACCTGGATGCGCAAATAGGACGAGTGCTCGATGCACTGGATCAATCTGGGCGCGCTGACAATACTGTGATCGTATTCACTGCCGATCACGGGTTGGCTGTCGGGCAGCATGGATTGATGGGCAAACAGAACATGTTCGAGCATAGCGTGCGTGTGCCCTATGTAATCGCTGGCCCGGGAATCGCCGCTGGTAAGACGAATTCTTCCCCGATCTATCTTCAGGATACCATGGCGACAGTACTTGATCTGGGAGGAGCAGAAAAGCCTGACTATGTGCAGTTCAACAGCCTCTTGCCTCTCGTGAAGGGGAATGCCAGTCAGCACAGTTACGATGCGATCTATGGCGCCTATACGCAGTCACAGAGAATGGTAACCATGGGCAAGGACAAGTTGATCCTTTATCCCAAGATTCCCAAGGCACTGCTCTTCGATGTGAAGGCCGATCCTCTGGAAATGGTCGATCTGTCCGGAAAGGCTGATGCCAGTCCTCTGATGCAAAAACTCTTTGCCTGCTTCCTTGAATTACAAAAGGAAACAGGAGATCCGCTCGATGTTGCTGCTGCATTTCCTGAGCTGGCACTGTGATCATCGAGCATTGTTCTCGAAATCTGAATCGAATCAAAAATATGAGAAACTCTTTAGTGATTAGTACAATGATAGTGGCACTCGGCGCGAGTGTCTGGTCGCTGTCTTCGGTTGCGGAACCTGTGGCAAATTCAGGAGCCCGAGCGGTGATTGATGGCACAGGTGAAGGCTGGAGAGCACTGGGCGAGGCAGATTTTGAAAATGTAAACTGTGCTGATGATACCTGGACATGGAGCGAGACCGGCGTCCACTGCACGGGAAAACCGACTGGCGTTATTAAGTCGAAGAAACCGTTCACTAACTTTGAACTTGTTGTCGAATGGCGGCATTTGAAGAACGCTGGGAATTCTGGCATCTTCTGCTGGGCGACTGAAGAATCGCTGAGTGCACTCACCAAACCAGGTTTGCCGCATGGAATCGAGGTGCAAGTGTTAGACTTAGGCTATACGAAATTCTACGAGGAAAACTATAAGAAGCCGTCGGACTGGTTTACCAGTCATGGCGATGTTTTTCCTGTAGGCGCCAGCAAAATGAAGCCGTTTCCGCCAGTGGCGCCCAACGGTATGCGTAGTTTTCCATCTGAGAATCGAAGCAAGGGAACGAACGAGTGGAATCACTACTACATTCGCGCCATTAATGGCGAAGTCAGACTGTGGGTCAACGGTGCCGAAGTTTCCGGCGGAACCAATTGTGAGCCGAGTTCCGGGTTCCTCTGTCTAGAATCGGAAGGATCGCCTGTCGACTTCAGGAACCTGCGAATTCGCGAGCTTCCATAGCCAGTGCCAATGACAAAAACTTGGAAGATCGCCGGGATCAATTTTGATCACTTTCATATGGACGACCTGCTGCGTATGGCAGCAGAGCATCCATCGGCAGAAATTGTAGGCATCGCCGACATTCAGCCTGAGCGCATGGAAGATGCCGCAAGGAATTTTGCAATTCCTCCTGAGCGGGTATTCACTGATTTCGCCGCCTGTCTCGAATCGACCAGGCCAGATGTCGTCATCCTTTGCCCGGCGACGGCTGAACATGCGCAGTGGACAGAAAAGGTAGCGCCGTTCGATGTACATATTCTGATGGAGAAGCCGTTCGCAGCGTCATTAGATGAGGCCGATCGAATGATCGCGGCGGTGCAGAAAACCGGGAAGCAACTAATGATCAACTGGCCGCTGCGATGGTTCCCTGCTCACG
Source organism: Verrucomicrobiales bacterium (assembly GCA_051270635.1). Taxonomy (GTDB): domain Bacteria; phylum Verrucomicrobiota; class Verrucomicrobiia; order Verrucomicrobiales; family DEV007; genus JAGROY01. Next base: position 21,045 of record JBNMNB010000025.1, read on the forward strand.
TGACGTCTCATCGTCTGGTGCAGGAAGGGCGCATCGGCGATGTGTTGGAAGTGCATTTCTACGACGGCAATCGCGGGCCACTGTGGCATGGCGCAGATAAAATCGAATTAGAACCGACCGCTGAGCGCAAGGCGGATAGCTGGTTCTATAAGAAGGCGGCAGGTGGGGGATCATTGTTAGATTATCTCGGCTATGGCACGACCCTGGGAACCTGGTATCACGGAAATCGCAAGCCGATTGAAGTGACCGCAGTGGTCGATCAGCCGGCTGGTCTGGAAGTCGATGAGCACAGTATCACGATCGCACGCTATGATTGCGGATTATCCAAGTTTGAGACGCGCTGGGGGACATTCACTGACCCGTGGACGCTTCAGCCTCAGCCAAAGTGTGGATTTGTGATCAAGGGAACCGAAGGAACGGTCAGTAGCTACGATTATGAGCCGAACGTCCGCCTGCAGACACGAGAATGTCCGCAAGGAGAAGAAATTCCAGTCGATGACCTTGAGCCATTCACCAATCCGCTCGAATACTTCCTTCATTGCCTCGACGCAAATATTCCAGTGGAAGGCCCATTGTCGACAGAGGTCAGCAGAATTGGTCAGCAAATCGTGGATACCGCCTTCATGAGTGCCGAGCAAAAGAAGACACTTCCCTTAATCGACTAAGCGAGTAGAAATATGGCTGAAGAATTCAACAAGGAAGCAGATCGAGAGTTGTTTGTCCAAACTCTGGCTGAAATCGAGCGCTACCGAATGCCCTTTGGAAAGTACGGGCCCAAACATTTCCCAGCAGGAGGCGTTCCCATTTATGATCTGCCACTGGACTATCTCGTGTGGTTTCAACAGAAGGGATATCCCAAAGGCAGGCTAGGGGAATTGTTGGAAATCGTCTGTCATGCAAAGAGCGGCGGTGCAGACAAGATCTTCGACGTCATGCGCTCCCGAGCAGGAGGCAGAACCAAACTCCGTCCCGGCAGGAAAAAAGAGTGGAAGATTGAGGACTAGTAGCTGAGCCCTGAGTGTCTGGATTGGTCATCTTGTCTTAAAATGCTGTATGAGAGAGTTGCGATGGTGCTGGTAATCGAGCGACTGGTTGCGATCCCTTGCCAAGAGTAGTGATCCCAGTTTAGTTTCCGTGCCTGTGCTCTCGCTTCCAATAAATATACATTTGGAGAATTCTGCGAAATCCGTTAAGGTTTGTCGCTGATGAGTGATGTAACACGAATTTTGAGTGCTTGTTCGGAAGATCCGAAGGCCACTGAAGAACTGCTGCCTTTGGTTTATCAGGAGCTGCGTCGATTGGCGGCCGCGAGAATGGCCAGAGAATAGTGGCGGCGTCGTTGCTGATAGGAATTGGCATGAGCCTGTGGATGGCCTGGGTAGCGAACGGGGCCCGCCGCAGTGCCGAAGCTGCGGGTGCCCGCGAGACCGCGCTGCGAAAACAGACCGTGGAAGACGCCCGCCAGCAACGCCTGATTTCTTATGGCCCAGGTTCTGACCGAGGTCGTGAAACTGCCTAATGTCGGTATCCCGCCAATCAGGATTAGCGGCATTGAAATCGAAGGAACCGAGTCCGTCAGAATCAGATTCGAAACGACCGCACCGCCTTCCTTGTTCGAATTCGTTCTGGAGCAGGCCGCTGACCTCGCTGGCCTATGGCGCGAAGAAGCGGCTGAGGCCCAGGAGACCGAAGCAGGCCACTACTTCCTGCTGCCCCGTGATGGTGCCCAGAAGCAACAGTTTTATCGGGTGAAATTGCGGAGGATGTGAAGGGAAAGCCAAGCCGGTTAAGGGGTTTTCCGGCTTGAATGACGACAAATTGGCAGTCCCGGGCTCTTGCTGCCCGGGACTGTCGATACTCTCAAAATCAAAAGCAGGCGGTGGGATGCGGAGCTGTAGCAGTGAGTTGCACTCGCTGATCTTGGTAAGGCCTGAGCTGTGGTTTCGAAAACTACAAGTTTCCGTTACAGTTACAGGGAACTGCCGGGAATTCGCACATTTGCCATCACCGCCGAAGTGAAACAGAAGATCACGAGGGCCGCTAAGCATTAACACGATCTTAGGGATGTCTCACCGATGGTAGGGTTCTCCCCGCTTCATGGTGTAGACGCGGTAAAGTTGTTCGAGAACTACGACAAGTGCGAGTTCGTGTTGCAGGGTGAAACTGCTCAATGAGAGCACGGCAGCCGCGCCGTCTCGTATCGTGGGATCATGGCCGTCCGCTCCGCCAATGAAGAAGACGATGCGTTTTACTTCGCCGCTGTTTTCCCAGGTGTCGACATGTTCCCGAAACTGCGTTGTTGTCCAGCGGTCACCGCGTTCGTCGAGGGCGATGAATAATGCGCCGTCGCGGAGTTTTGCCAGGGGAGAGGCGGGTGCGTCTGCACGGGCGACATCGCTTTCTTTGAGATACACAATGTCGGCAGAAGTGTAGCGTTGTAGTCGCTTCAGATACTCGGCAGCTCCGGACTTTGCATAGGCCAGTGCTGGTTTACCGACTACCGCGATTTTCCACTTCATGAGGGCGTTGGCTCGCTGCGGAGAAGATTGCTGCGGTAGATTTCGAGCACCAGATCGGTGGCCAGACGAGCGCTTTCGCCAGTAACGCAAGGAGGACGTTGTTCGCGAATGGCATCCACGAAATCCGCAATAATGGCCTCATGTCCGGCAGTGTCAGTGACTGCGGCGCTTTCCGCTCCGTCGTGAATTTCGAAATCAGATGGAGTCTGGATGGGGCTGTCTATTCCTTCGATCATCCACTGGGTGATAACGTCATTTTCCATGACGATCGATCCACGATCACTGTGAATTTCAAGAACAGTAGAGAATCCAGGCTTGCAGGCCGATGAGGCGGTGATGGATCCGATCATTCCTTTGGAGTAGTGGAGGAGCGCGATTCCGTGATCCTCAACTTCAATGGTGTGATTGAATGTGCCCAGCATGCTCACAACTTTCGACGGCATGCCAAAGAACCAGACGAACAAATCGACATTGTGGGCAGCCTGTTGGATGAAGGGGCCACCGCCATCGATGGCATAGCCGCCACGGTATGCACCAGACGCATAGTATGCGTCGTCACGCCAGAATTTCACGCGCATGTCTGCTGCGAATACGTTGCCGAGCGCTCCAGTTTCCAGTAGCTGTTTGATCAACTGGTTGTCCGGGCTCATCCTGCGTTGAAAGGTCACCGCAAGCGACACATTGGCACGATGGCAGGCGGCTATCATGCGATCCATCGCGGGTGCGGAAATTTCCAGCACCTTCTCGACCAGCACGTGCTTACCGAGTGCAGCGGCAGTGATCGCGGCTTTCGCATGGGTGCCGTTGGGCGTGCACAAGGCGATGGCATCAAAGTCGATACCCTCAGAACGCGCCGCGTCATCGATGCTGGCAAAAACAGGAACTTCGGCAGGCAGGAAGTCCGGCCGTGTTAGTGAACGAGAAACCAGCCCGACTATTGAGATTCCATCGACGCGACTGATCGCATCCCAGTAAGTGCGTGCGATATTACCCGACCCGACAATGACGAATGAGAACTCACGATCGGTCATGGATTTTAAGTGGCCTATGAGTCAAAGTGCCTGAACATGAGGGCGGAAGCGCGCCCGCCCTCACGAGGCACAAAGTGTAATGCTATCCGGCTATTGCACTAGATCAAACAGGTTTTCCTTGCACCATTGGCCGTTTTGCAAGGTGACACCATCCGGGTCATCAATAGCTACATGGGCTTCGTCTTCGCAGATGATCCAGCCATCGTAATCGTGCAGTGTCAGCCATTCCGTGATGCGGTGAAAATCGAGCTTGCCGGTTCCCATTTGTGCCCATGGTTCCGGGCCATTGCCGCTGAAGTCCTTGTAGTGGATGTGATTGACGAGGTAAGACCACTTATCGAGAGTGCCGATCACGTCCATGCCACCGCGAACGATGTGTCCCACATCGGGTGTCCATCCAGTGACTTCTGGATTCAGGCTATTGAGAACGACGTCATAGTCATCCTGGGTGCGCACCATCGAAGGTGGTGGACTGTTAGGATGGAAGGAGCACTTCAGTCCAGCGTCCGTGGCACGGCGAGAGACGGCGTTCACGTTTTTCACCAAATTGACACGTCGCTCCTGAATATTCTTTCGTCCCGTTGGCAGTGGCACCGTTCCCAGCATTGCATTAGGGAAGTGCGTAGTCAGAGTTTCAATAGCGTAGTCAGCGGCTGCTTTCTCGTCATCTGTTTCGTGATCGGAATCCCAGCTGCAGACCAATGCGAATCCTGCCAGATCAACTCCATGCTCAGCCAGCACGTCTTTAAGTTTGATCGGATCCTTCAAGTCGCCGAGCCAGTAATCTGAGCATCCCAGATCTTTCGCAGCCAGCAGAATCATAGGCTCGATGCCCACGAATCCGGCTTGCCCGGCGATCTTGATCATGTGATCAAGCTTGTTGTCATAACCTTTGCCCGTGTCCTGCATGAACCAGGTATAGACTTCGGAGCCAAATTTAATTGCCATAGAGAGTAGGTGGGTTTGCTAATTTACAATCGTGAATTGGCGAGGCCGCATGACCTCAGTGAGAAATAGAGAGATTAAGAAATGGGCTCTCGGATCAATGGTCTAACAACCACTGGCGTACGCGAGGGTTAAAGTCATTCATGACTTCCCAGTGAAAGGCGTGACCGGCATTATCATATAGATGCAGTTCACTGCCTGGGATTCCTGCGGCAACTTCTTCAGCCATCCAACGAGGCGTGAAGATGTCATTTTTTCCGCCAATGATTAGCGACGGGCACGCGATATTGCCGAGCTGGTCGAGAACATCATGATTCACGCATGCCGCCGCCTGACCGGACAGGCCATGCAGTGGTTGTGGTGAAGGATCGACATTAGCGCCCTGGCGACCTTCGAGCAGGCTCTGATACGCATCATCGTTGTCCCAGAACGGCTTGGTAAAAATCAGGAGTTGGATCCATTCCATGAATTCAGAGGGAGTCAGCCTGGCCTTGCTGTCCTTCATGTGCTGGAACACTGACTTTGCGTACCTGTCACAACGTGCCCACGGGCACATGAGAACCGCGCTTTTCACCTTCGCTGGATGACGCAGTGCCAGTTGCTGGGCAATGATACTGCCCATTGAGACACCGACGATTCGCGCCTGCTCAATGCCCAGCGCGTCCATCAGGCCGGCGTAGTCGTCAGCAAACATCGCACTGGTGTAGTCGCCAGCCGGTTTGTCAGTTTGTCCGACACCTCGGTTGTCCGCCATGATACAGCGGAAATTCTGGCTCCAGTCGTCGGCGTGAGCTTCCCACACTGCTCCAGGTGCAGTGATTCCCATAATGAGGATGACAGGATCGCCTGATCCTTGCTCCTCATAGTGCATATTGATTCCGTTGGTTTCGACTATCGGCATGGTTCGATGATGGACGTTTGGTTTTGCAGGTGTTCTAAGCGAGTCACTGCAAACGGTCAAGATCGATGGTGAAACGCTTTCAGATTTTGAGTTGGTTCAGTGTTTTATTGGTGCGAGGGAAAAAGTCAGTCTGCGTCCGAAACTCGAACATCACCCGTAGCGGCGACTTCCAGTCGCTGAACTGCGGAACCACCGGGGGGCGCAGCAAGTGCCCGGTTACATTGCGCTCGCTGGTGCCGCACAGGATCCTTATATCGTTGCAAGTGGCTTCGCTTGAATCCTGGTACAGATTCCGCCGCCGGCGACGAGTTCAGACAATTGCTCTGGTCTTCGGCCATTGGCGATGAGGGTTTCGACACCTGCGTCGGTGGCAATTTCAACTGCTTTCAATTTTGTCTGCATTCCTCCTACTGAGAAATGGCCGGTTTCATCGCGGACGTGGCACATCACTTCGGCGACGCTGTGCACTAGTTGAACGATTGGATTTTCTGCGTCTCCGGTCTGAATGCCATCGACGGAAGTGAGCAGAATCAGCAGCTGGGCCTTGGCGATGACAGCCACTCGTGCGGATAATGCATCGTTGTCGCCGAACTTTAATTCCTCGGTCGCCACCGAGTCGTTTTCATTGATGATGGGCACTACGCCTTTGAATCGAAGCAAGCGTTCGAGTGTGTTTTCAAAATTTTGTCGACGGTGTTCTGAAGTGACGTCTTCGTTCGTCAGCAGGAGTTGGGCAACGTGGAGCCCGTGTTGTTGGAACTGCGTCTCGTAGACCTGCATCAGGCGACTCTGGCCAACGGCCGCACATGCCTGGAGGTCGACAGTTTCGGTCGGGCGTTGTTCAAGTCCAAAGGCCATGAGTCCTGCAGCAACGGCTCCACTGGAAACAATAATCACTTCATTGCCATCCCGCTTCAGCTCAGCGATAGCAGTAGTCAATGCTCTGAATTGTCCATCGTCCAGGCTGACTCGGTCTGGATTCGTCAGGATTCCTGATCCGAATTTGACGACAATGCGTTTACGTTGCTCAATCATCTTTCTCTTAAGAAATCTTTTTACCACCGTGCGCTGGCATGATGTGATACATGACGTGGCGTAGTGATCCCAGGAACGCGCCAGTGTATCGCCAGCAGGTCGCGCCCATCACTGCGTAGATGCTGGAAATTTGCTGCGAATGAAACCGCGCGCTCATCTCTTCAAGCATTTCCTTTGATCGACGAGACGCGTCCCATTCGACGGGCATGGTGATCAAGTTGTAGACCATCATGAGGAACCAAGTGAGACTGAAACCCATCAGCACCATCTTGACGGGAACTCTGACGGCAATGAGCACAACGCAAATGATGAAGACCAGTCCGCTGACTGCGACCGTCATTCTAACTGCACTCTGGCGGGCCAGCAGGGGAGTGTAGCCATCGACGTGCTGCAGTGCATGTCCCGTCTCGTGAGCAGCCACTCCCAGTGCGGCAGAGTTCCTGCCATGAAAATTTGCCGTAGTGAGAACCAGACACTTGCGCCGTTCATCGTAGTGGTCGCCGAGTGACGATCCTTTATGCTCGGCGACGCGGACGCTGTTGATGCCGCGTTGCGTCAGAATTCCCTGCGCAAGTTCTGCGCCAGTGGGAGAATTTTTGAATTCCTCAGCCGTGAATTTTTTGTAGATCGAGCGGAATCGATCGCGCGACAGCATCGCGGCGAACATGGTAAATCCGAAGGTGAGGACAATGGCGGTAGTCACGGTGGGCAGTGTTCCGCAGGAAAGGGTCGCTTTCCAGCACGATTTTCACGTGTCGGACAAAAGAAAACGTCCTGAACACGCAATGGTTCAGGACGTTATAGGTTTTTCCCACTTGTGCCGACAGAGGCAGCGAGCTCACGTTCCCGAAGCTCAACACTGAGGCGGCAGCCATATCAATATCTGCCTTCCAGTAAAGGCCTGACATCAACTGACAAGCTAAGCCACCATTCACATTATATCGGTCCGGGCTCACGATTACCCCATAGTTGCGAACACAGCAGGAAAAGGATTAATCGCTGGGTGAGGGCGCCCAATGGGTGCCTTCGACGACTGCGATCAAAGCTTCAAAAAAGTAACAAAGAACTAAAAAACGAATTGAGATCAGCGAATTTCCACAGGCAGCGATTGCTTGAGCAAGTCAAGAACACGGCCGTGGGCTTCGTCGATTTCAGTTGCTTGAAGTGTCCTGCTTTCGTCGCGATATGTCAATGAATATGCGATCGACTTTCGCTGTGATGCGTCGGTGGAGGGAGTATCACTGATAAAGACATCGAACACACTGAACGATTCGAGCAGCGGTTCATTAAGCCCATTGAAAAAGTCTTCCAGTTTTCCGTTGGGCAAGTCTGCTGGAACGAACATGGCGATGTCTCTGCTGGAGCCGGGGAACTTGGGAAGTTCAGCAAATTGGACACTGCGGTCGACGTTGTGCGTTTGTAGTAAAGCCATTTCCAGCTCAGCGACTAGCAGGGGAGCATTGGTGCCAATGGCACGGGCTCTGGCAGGTGGCAGTTGTCCAGCCCAACCGATGTGCGCACCATTGGCCAACACTTTCGCCGCCAGCATCAGTGTCGGGTGCTCGGATGGCGTCAGTGTTAGACCGCGTGGAATGATTGACTCGATTACACCACGCAAGTGGAAGAAGTCGCTGCTGGGTTGATCCATCCCATGCCACGACGCAGGCTGGGACGGGCCGTTCATTAAAAGGGCAATCGCCTGACTTTCAATGGGTGATCCGTCGTCACTCTTGCGGAACACGGTGCCGCACTCAAAGAACCGCAGGGCATTGGCTCCCATGCGCACATTGCGCTCAGCGACATTGAGCAATGCGGGGACGATGCTTGAGCGCATGATCGTATGATCATCGGAAAGAGGATTCTTCAGCGGGTAGGGGACTGGCAACTCTGGCGTGCAGCCAACGACGTCTGCCAGTTGTCCATCGGCGATCAACTTGATCGTCCCAGCCTCGTAGAATCCGAGTGAGGTCAGTCGATCCTTCAGTTGCAACGTAAAGTCGTAGGTATGGTCCGCATCCGAGGCTTCCGAAAAGATGGCACCTTGTGAAGCTGGAATATTGTCGAGGCCATAGACTCGTGCAATTTCCTCGACCAGATCGACGTGGCGCTGAAGATCAAGCCGGTAGGAGGGGATGCGCCAAGTCGAACTGATGTCTGCTGTGCCCGCGGTTTTTTCGAGCCCTAACCCAGTGAGAATTCGATCGATCTCTGATTCGGCGATCTCTGCGCCGAGTAACCTCTGCGCTCTTGGAATGTCGAGTGTCACTTCGCCAGTTCGGACCGGTGCTTCGCCACACTCGAGCGTCATTTCGTCCGCTTCACCACCAGCAATTTCCAGAATCAGTTTGGTAGCCAGAGCACTTGCGCCCAGCGTTTGCAGTGGATCGATGCCGCGTTCGAAGCGGTAGCTGGAATCGGATGATAGACCCAGTCTCCGCGATGTTCTGCGAATAGCAGGCGGATCAAAGTAGGCGCTCTCCAGTAAAATGTCCGTGCTGAACTCGGTGACGCCAGAATTTTCGCCGCCCATCACGCCGCCAATGGCCACGGCATTCGCAGAGTCAGCAATCACAAGATCGGAACCCAGCAGATCATAGGTTTCGCCGTCCAATGCGAGAAATTTCTCGCCCTCGTTGGCTGAGCGGACGGTGATGCCGCCATTCAGCTTCGCCACGTCGAAGGCGTGCAACGGTTGACCCATTTCCATCAACACATAATTGGTGATGTCGACGATGTTGTTGATGGGACGCAAGCCGATAGCTTCCAGTTTTTCCTTCAGCCACGCTGGGCTGGGGCCCACTTTTACGCCGCGAATGAAACGCGCCGTGTAAAATGGGCACGATTCAGGCGCCTCAATTTTCACTTCGCCTGGTTTCGCGATGCGCGTGGGTGTAGTCGAATCGCAGTAGTCCGACGTGCCTTTCAGTGGTCGGTTCGCCAGTGCTGCCAGTTCACGGGCCATGCCCAGGTGTGACAGCCAATCGGAACGATTTGGAGTGACTTCCACTTCGACGATCGTATCGGGTTTGAAGAGTTCTCTGATCGGCTTGCCGATGGGTGCATCTTCGGGCAAGATGAGTAGTCCATCGTGATCCTGAGAGATGCCCAGTTCACGACCGGAGCACATCATGCCGAGCGATTCTATGCCGCGAAGCTTGCCCTTCTTGATCTTAAAATCGCCTGGCATCACTGTTCCTGGCAATGCCAGTGGGACTTTGTCGCCGACTTTATAGTTCTTCGCGCCGCAGACGATTTGTCGTGGAGTTCCGCTGCCGTCGTCAACCTGGCAGACGCTCAATTTGTCAGCGTCAGGGTGCTTGTCAGAGCTCTGCACCTGGGCAACGACAATGAGGTCGCTGTCCAATCCTTTGTGCTCGATCTCTTCGACTTCAACACCGGCAAATGTCAGAAGGTCGGAAAGCTGCGGAAGCGTGTAACCGGAAAGGTCAATGTGATCATTGAGCCAGTTGAGTGAAACATTCATGATTTCGAAGTGATTTGGGGCTTGAGCTTAACTGGCAAATTGTTTGAGGAAGCGTTGATCGTTTTCGATCAGATGCCGGATATCAGCGATTCCCCAATTGATCATCGCCAGTCGATCCAGCCCGACACCGAAAGCGAAACCAGTGACCTTATCTGGATCAAATGCGCTATCGCCGCGCGCCTTACTGACGGCCTCGAACACGGCAGGATCGACCATGCCGCAGCCCGCCATTTCCAACCACTTGGGTTCCTTGCCTGCAGCGTGCAGCTTGATGTCGATCTCGAAACTTGGCTCCGTAAACGGGAAGAAGTGCGGACGAAATCGAAGCTCGGTGTCAGGTCCAAACATGCCGCGGAAAAATGCCTGCAGCGTGCCTTTTAAGTCGCCGAGCGTTACCTGCTCAGCCACGTAGAGTCCTTCCAGTTGATTGAAGGCACTCAGGTGAGTGGCATCAATTTCATCGCGTCGAAAAGCGCTGCCGGGAGCGATGATGCGGATTGGTGGACTTTGGTTTTCCATGGTGCGCACCTGCACTGACGACGTGTGTGTGCGCAGCAGCATTCCATTGTCAAAGTAGAATGTATCCGACTCGTTCCGCGCAGGATGATCAGCGGGAGTGTTGAGTGCATCGAAACAATGCCATTCGGTCTCGATCTCCGGACCGGTCGCCAGGGCAAAGCCCATACGTCGAAGGATGCCGCTCGCGCGATGCAGAATTTGCGTCAGCGGATGCAGCGCTCCGCTCGGTAGTGGGCGCCCGGGAAGTGTCACGTCGATTCCTGCCGTTGCCTTGGTGTCCAGTTCTGCTATCAGGGCAGCCTCTCGCGATTCGATGGCGTCAGTGATCGCCGTGCGCACTTCATTGAGCTTCTGACCGATCGCTGGCTTCTGTTCTTTTGGGACATCTTTCATGCCAGCACTGGCGGCAGTCAGTCGTCCTTTCTTGCCAAGATAGCGGATGCGGAAATCTTCCAGGCTGGCCTCGTCCGTGAGATCGGCAATTTCCTGGAGAGCGTCCTGATGGATAGCGTTGAGTTCGTCTAGCATAGCGGCAAGCCCTGAATCGCAGGGCGGTGATGATTGGATGAAAAAAAGTGATCCGTGCCAAAGAACATGGCCGCAATCCAGCAAGGGATTGCGGCCATGCGCACGAAACTGTTTGAAGGAATAGTGACTTAATTCTTAAGCAGCTGCTTCAGAAGAAGCTGCGCCAGCCTTCGCTTCGAGCGCGGCTTTGGCCTGGTCTGCGAGAACATCAAACGCAGCCGAATCGTTCACGGCAATATCCGAGAGAATTTTTCGGTCGAGATCGATGTTGGCGCTTTTCAGGCCTTCCATAAATCGGCTGTAGGTCAGATCGCGAGCGCGAGCTGCAGCGTTGATCCGCTGAATCCACAGCCCACGGAAGGTGCGCTTGCGGTTTTTGCGGTCACGGTATTCCCACTGACGTGCCTTGAAGACAGCGTCCTTGGCAGTGCGGAACAGACGGGAACGTCCCCCTCTGAATCCTTTCGCCCGATTCAGAATACGCTTGCGGCGTTTTCTGCTGGCCGGGGCATTAGTTGCTCTTGGCATGGTTAATAATCCTTATCGTTGAATCGGTTGTTGTTAATAATGAATCCTGCACCTCACCCATTCATTAGATTTCCACTACAGGAAACCAGGTGACAGAATTCTTCGCTGAAGAACAAAATAGGGTTCCCCACGTTTAACTGATGGTTCAGGAAAACGGGAGGCACTTTTTGATGTTCTTCACGTCAGCGGCAGAAACAAGCGTTGCCTTACCAAGATTGCGCTTACGCTTTGCATTCTTGGAAATAAGGAGGTGACGCTTGCCCTGTTTCCGCCGAAGAATCTTCCCGGTGCCAGTGACTTTGAATCGCTTAGCTACGGCTTTCTTTGTTTTGGATTTTCCGGCTCTTCTTGCCATAATTGGCCGGACGATAGCGGCGAAATGGGCGATGGCAACCTTGTTTTTGAGCGCTTTTTTCCGTTCTCAATGGATTGTAAGAAAACCTTCAATCAAAATCCGGTGAGCTGCTGAACCTCAGCTACTTGAGGCAATGTCCGTGCGGACGGTCTAAAATCGGCGAATGGGATCATCGTCGTCCATGTCATGGACATCCAGTGCCTTGGCATCAAGGACTTCCATTCGTGTCGTCTTTCCTGCTCCACGAACACGGATCGCTGTGCCGCAATACATGCAGCGGAACCATTGAAAAATGACCATGTGCAGCGCAAGACTGGCCACATAGCCGACACCATTGAGCAGGTGCGCCTTCTTGTTTTTGAAGCACCTCTGCGACCGGAACATTGGGCAACTGCAAACTCGGCAGCGCACCTTACTGATAATGACCAGATTGATGATCCCCAGCAGAAAGAAGATCCCAATGAAAACCGCAGTGGGGATCCAATATTCATTAAAAGTATCGCCAAGTTGGATCAGAGCGATGGGCAGCCCGATAATCATGACTACCATATAAAAGCGGAAAAACAGCACGAAAAGTGCTGAGCAAAAGGCCATTACAGGGTGCGGATAATTAATACCCCGGCGCACCAGACGGGAAACTTTCTCGTCCTGTGGAACATCGATTACCCTTTCTTTCTCTGGAGCATCCTCTTTGGTTCTACCTCGCTCCAGCGGCTGAATTTTGACTTTTCCGTCCTCGTAATCGTTAAATGTAGCAAACGATGACTTGTCGACGTTCTTCCAGATATCTTCATCATCTTTGACGACGGGTGACCCGAATCCCATGTCCACTTCTCTCCTCGCACGCAGTTTTTCCAGATGCGCCAGGGTATCGGCATCGTTGTTGCGTGTCGTAGGCAGGGAAGTTTTTGCTATTGCCTCCGCTGTTGCAGCAGAAATCGCGGCGTCGTCCAGATCGAAATTGTCTTCATCATGGTCGTCGAAAAGATCGGCGTCGTCGAGTGAGACAGCAGGGATGGCATCCAAGTCGTCGTCGTCGATGATTTCGATTGCAGCGGCGATTTCCCCATCTTCCTCATCGGGCTCGGTAACGACTGCAGCTGCAGGGCGCTGAGGCTGAGCACCTGGAGAAGTTGGAGCAGTTGGAGCAGGCTTTTTCTTCGGTGGAGCAGAAGAAGTGGGCAGTCGCGCGGATGTGCCGACGTCTGATCTGAACTTTGGAGCTGAAGACGGTGCTTTGGCTGCGCCATTGCTTAACGCGCCCGGACTGATGGTCTCGACGAGTTCCCGTGCAGCGTTGATCCAATGATCGACGTCTGCCCGATCCGGGAGTAAATCCGGCCGTTTCATCGCTCGACTTGCCGTCTGCAGATGCGGAAAGAGGGTTACAGTGTCCTGTGTGGCGAGATCGAGCGGTTTCTCTACGCCTGCTGCTTCTAGCAGCTCCGCAGCATCTTCGCTGATACCTTTAATTAGGCCTAGTCCTGGCATAGTGCTCGAGAGAAGGAAGTTTGGGATCCCCGACCACCGGGGAAAAGCATTCTTACATCAACGGACAACCAGATTCAATGAAGATTCTCCAGCATTGACGTGAGCTGCTCTTTTCTGGCGCGAAATTCGGTCAGGCGGCGTTTATGCTCGGCGATGACATCTGGCTTGGCATTGGCGATGAATTTTTCGTTCGACAGCATGCGTGTCGCCTTGTCGATTTCCTGCCTCACTTTGCTGAGTTCCTTCTCCAGTCGCTTGGTTTCGGCTTCAACATCGATGAGCCCTTCCAGTGGCATGTGAATGACGCCAGGATCGGTGACGGTGGCGGGCGTTCCTGTGGGGCCTTCATAGTCAGGATCGATAGTGACCGAAGCAGCACCCGTGAGGATAGCAAATGTATCAGTGACCTCAGCGATCCAGGGTGTGGTAGGAACGATGACGAACGACACCTTTTTACTGGAGCCGAGATTGTACTCTGCCTTCAGGTTGCGCGCGCGACTGGCAGCATCATACAGAGCGATTACCTTAGCCCTGGCATCGGCTACGTCCTCAGTGGACATTCCCTCGAGCGCTGGTTGAGAGGGGATCTGCACATGCATGAGGAATGTACCCTCCTTGCCAAATCCAAGCGTTTGCCACAGTTCCTCGGTAATATGGGGCATGTATGGATGCAGGAAGATGAGGAGACGATGGAACACGGTGTCCATCACCTGCAGCGTGATTTCCTTTGCCCTTGGATCCGTATCCGGTCGGAAATCGTGCTTGATGGCTTCGAGGTAAAGGTCGCAGTAATTGCTCCAGAAGAACTCATACAGAAGCTGCGCGACATCATTAAACTTGTAGTCGGCATATGAAATCTCGAGATTCTTTTGCAGTTGATCCAGCTTGGCGAGGATGTCGACCGCAACGATAGAGAGCTCTGACAATGGTAATGCCTGCTCAGCGTCTCCAGCATCACTCTGCATGAGCCGATAGCGGGCTGCGTTCCACAATTTGTTCGCAAAGTGACGTCCTTCTTCGACTTGCGGATAGATCTCTTCGTCTCCCTCATTGGTGATCGCGAAACGAATGTCACCGCCCAGTGGTGCCACTTTCATAATGGCAAAGCGCAACGCATCAGCACCATATTTAGCAATAATATCCAACGGGTCCGGGGAATTTCCCAGACTCTTGGACATTTTTCGTCCCTGGCCATCGCGCACGATTCCAGTAAAGAACACATTCTTGAATGGAAGTTCTCCACGCCAGCGGTAGCCAGCCATAATCATGCGTGCGACCCAGAAGAAAATGATCTCGGGCGCTGTGACTAAGTCGGTGGTTGGGTAGAATTTCTTCTCCGTGGCGGACGGTTCGTCTGCGCTGTCGGACATGGTGGCAAATGGCCACAGCCACGAGCTGAACCAAGTGTCGAGCACATCGTCATCCTGCACCCAGTTTTCTGCGTCAGAAGGCGGTTCGATGCCAACATGCAGGGATTTTCCGGCGCTTTTGGAGTCCAAAGACTCTGCGTTGCGCAATTCTTCGGCCTGATCCTTACGATACCAGACGGGAATGCGATGCCCCCACCATAGCTGGCGGCTGATACACCAGTCTTGAATGTTTTCGAGCCAGTGCAGGTAAGTTTTGCTCCAGCGCTCCGGACGGAACTTAATCGACTTGCTGGCGACAGCTTCAGTCGCTTCGTCGACACACGGATACTTGAGGAACCACTGCATGGAAATGCGCGGCTCCACGGGAACATCAGCGCGTTCGCTAAAGCCGACGTTGTTCTCATGTTCCTCTACCTTAATCAGTAGCCCCATGTCATGGAGTTTGGCTGCCGCCTTCTTGCGGGCCTCGAATCGATCTATTCCGGCAAATTCTTCTCCGGCGTGCTCATTGAGTGTTCCGTCGGGATTGAAGACATCAATGATCGGTAAATTGTTACGCAGCCCGATCTCAAAGTCCGCCTTGTCGTGTGCGGGCGTTACTTTGAGCACTCCCGTTCCGAATTCCGGGTCAATGTGTTCGTCGGCGACAATCGGTATCTCTGCCTGCGGGAATGGCCGCACTACTTTGCGGCCGATGAGTGCTCGATAGCGCTCATCTTCAGGATTTACAGCCACGGCGGTGTCACCCATGAGCGTCTCTGGACGCGTGGTTGCAATCTCCAGGAAGGTGCCAGGCTCATCGGCGAGCTCATACTTCATGAAGTAGAGCTTGCTCTTCTGCGGCTTCATGATGACCTCTTCATCGCTGAGCGCTGTCAGCGATTTTGGACACCAGTTGACCATGCGCTTGCCGCGGTAAATGAGGCCGTCATCAAACAGGTCTACAAAAATCTTTGAGATCCAGCGCGAATACTCAGGATCCATGGTGAAGCGCTCGCGGCTCCAGTCACATGAACAGCCGAGTCGTTTGAGTTGATTAATGATGATGCCGCCGTGGTCTTCCTTCCACTGCCAGACGCGTTCCAGAAATGCCTCGCGGCCCAGATCCCTGCGTGTTTTACCTTCGTCGGTGCGAAGCTTCTGCTCCACTTTCGTTTGCGTCGCGATGCCAGCATGGTCAGTGCCCGGCAACCAGAGGACTTCCTGTCCATTCATGCGCGCGCGGCGTGCCAGGATGTCCTGAATGGTATTGTTCAGGACATGGCCAAGGTGCAGGATGCCGGTGACATTCGGCGGCGGAATGACAATACTGAACGCTGGGCGCTCAGACGTTTCATCCGCACGGAAACAGTTGCTGGCCATCCAGCTCTGAAACCATTTCTCTTCAACTTCGGTGGGCTCGTAGCCCTTGGACAATCCTGACATAGGGGCGGGAATATCTGGAACGATTGCCCATTTGTAAACCGAAATGCCGAGATCCCTTTGCGTAGCGCCACAGCCGCCGATTTAAGCCTGAGAAACAGGAGGAATGGGCGTTTTATCGACTTTTCGGAACTACAAGGAAACGCCGCGCTTCCACGGAAGGAAGTCATCCTGGCCCAGGCGCACTGCGGCAGGTGTGAATTCGCCACTGGCGGTTTGCAGGCACAGTTCGAGTAATTCTTCGCCCAATTCCGGCACCGATTGCTGTCCGGAAATGACCGGGCCGGCATCGAAATCGATAATGTCTGCGAGCCGCGTAGCCAGATCGGTGTTGGTGGCGAGCTTGATTGTCGGTGCCACGGGATTGCCAGTGGGAGTGCCAAGTCCGGTGGAAAAGAGCATTAAGTTGGCACCTGATCCTGCCATTGCCGTAGTAGATTCAACGTCATTGCCGGGACTGCATAGCAGCGAAAGTCCTTTTTCGGTGACGGACTCCGGGTAATCCAGAACGCTGACAATCGGTGACGTGCCGCCTTTTCGAGCGGCACCTGCGGATTTGATGGCGTCCGTGATGAGACCGTCGGCGATGTTCCCCGGAGAGGGATTCGCGTGGAAGCCGGATCCCACTTCTACCGCGCGACTGTTGTAAGTGCGCATCAAGTGCACAAATCTTTCAGCAATCTCCGCAGTCACACAGCGATTCGAGAGACTCTGCTCGACGCCACAGAGCTCTGGGAATTCCGACAAAATAATGCTGCCACCGAGGGCTACGACGAAATCCGAAACCGCACCGATCACTGGGTTCGCTGTGATGCCGGAGAATCCATCGGAACCACCGCACTCAACACCGATCGTCAGGTCACTGACCTTTGCAGGTTGACGGCGCAGCTCGTTTGCCTCAGCCATTCCTTTATAAATCGAGCGAATGGCGTCGCTGAGCATCGCTTTCTCAGAGGAACATTTCTGCTGCTCGAAGATTTGAAGTGGTTTGTCAAACTTGGGGTTTCTCGAGCGAATCTGTTCTTCCAAAAGTTGTACCTGAGCATTCTGGCAGCCGAGGCTGAGCACTGTGGCACCGGCGACGTTTGGATGATCGATGTATCCCGCCAGCAATCCGCACAGGGCTTCTGCATCCTGGCGGGTTCCGCCACAGCCGAGGCTGTGTTCAAGAAACTTGATGCCGTCGACGTTGGTAAATACACGTTGTTCGGCTTCAGCCTGTGCGGCTTCAAGTTGCAAGGCCTCGATGTCGCTGGCGGCAGCACCACTGCGATAAAGTGCTGCAAGTTTGGCGGCGAACGCCTGGTAACCGGACGCTTTTCCATAGCCCAGTTCTCGCACCAGTGACTCGCGCAAAATGGCGAGGTTACGATTTTCACAGAACACTAACGGAACCACCAACCAATGATTTGCAGTGCCCACCCGGCCGTCGCTGCGGTGGTAGCCGTGCCAGGTTTTCGTTCGCCACTGGTCGATTGCCGGCGGTGACCAAGAGTATTCAGCACGCTTGCCTTCGAATCCATCGGTGGCGTGGGAAAGGTTGCCTGTTGATAGCAGGCTGCCTGCCGGTAATGCAGAATTGGCCGTCCCAACGGTCACTCCATACATGGTCACGCGCTCGCCGGCAGCAAAATCGCGGGCGGTAAATTTGTGTTTTGCAGGAACTGCATCCAGCAGCGTAAATGTCTTTCCAGAAGCACTTACGGTTTCACCTGCTGCGAGATTTGTCAGGGCGACGACGCAGTCATCTCTTGAATCAACGAACTGAGCGCGGGCGGGAGTTGTCATACGATGGGTGGCTAGTTTTGTTGGGATGATGAGGGCTCGTTTCGGTAGGCGCGGGCGAGAATGCTTACCGGATGCAAAACTTTGAGTGTTGGCCGTTGCTCTGCAAGGCCCCGGACGAGCTGCATGTGACAACCTGGGTTAGCAGTCGCGAGAACATCTGCGTGCGTTCTCACAATGTGACCGACCTTGCGCTCCAGCAGATCCTGCGATTGCTCAGGCTGGGTAATGTTGTAGACGCCAGCACTGCCGCAGCACCAGTTGGCTTCAGGAAGTTCGATCCATTCGATGCCTGGCGTAGCCTTGAGCAAATCTCTTGGTTGCTGAGTCACTTTCTGCCCATGGGTGAGGTGGCATGAATCGTGGTAAGTGAGCCGCACAGATTGAGGAAATGGCGCAGCAACCGGAGCACGGAAGGGAATCTCTGCAAGCCATTCGTGAATGTCTTTGAGCTTTGAATCCCAGAGTTTTGCCCGTTGCGCATAGGCAGCATCTTCTGCCAGAAGGCGGCCGTAGTGGCGCAGATGAGATCCGCAACCTCCCGCGTTGGTAATGATCGCATCGAAGTCTTCGGGCGGCAGAAGATCGATCTGCCGACGCGCCAGCTGCTGGGCCAGTTCGCGCTCACCATTGTGTCCGTGCAGTGAGCCACAGCAGGGTTGGACGGCGGGGGTGTGCACCTCACAGCCATTCGCTAACAGAACATCGGCAGTGTCGCGATTGATCTCAGCAAACGCGAGATCCTGCACGCAGCCGGTCAGCAATGCCACACGAAACACCGAGGTTTCCTTTGGATACTCGTCTTCAGCAATGAGCGCATTTGAAAATGAATCACTGATCCGTGGCGTTTGTGGTTCCAGGCGATGCAGGTCTTTTGGCAGAATGTGCGTCAGTCCAAGTTCCCGCACCAGAGCCTCGAATCCAGACTTCTGATAAATGCGGAGTGCTGCGCCAGCGATTCGCAATAGACGCGGACGCATGAACAATTGTTCCAATGTTAGCCAGCGCCAGAATTTGCGTGCGATTCCATGCCGAATGCCAGCGTGCTCGATGTCTGTCCTCGCAGTTTCGAACAATTCTGCGTAGTCAACTCCAGCCGGGCACGCCGTCTGGCAGGCTAAGCATCCAAGGCAGTAACTCATTTCATCAGCAAAGCCATCGCTGACAGGGAGTTCGTCTTCGGCGATGGCGCGCATTAGTGCGATCCTGCCACGCGGGCTATGGCGTTCGCGCAGTGTCGCATCGTAAGTTGGGCATGTGGGCAGGCACATTCCACAGTGCATGCACTGCTGGAGGACAGAGAAATCGAGTTGTTTGAGTGTCGCCGCCAAGAGTGTTCCTAATCGAAGATTTTACCTGGATTCAATCGCCGCTCAGGATCGAGCGCAGCCTTCACCTGGCGCATTAATTCGAAGCTGGCATCGCCCAGTTGTTGTCTCAACCACGGCTTTTTCGCCAGTCCGACTCCGTGTTCGCCAGTAATGGTGCCACCCAGTTCCAGAGTCTTGGCGACGATCGCATCGAGTGCGGTATGCACACGAGCCATTTCCTCGGCATCACGTTCATCGGTCAGAAAAGTAGGATGCAAATTGCCATCTCCCATGTGGCCAAAGGTGCCTACTGTCAGCCGATGTTCCTTCGCGATGGCAGCAACAAATGATACCATTTCTGCGAGGGCACTGCGCGGCACCGTGACATCTTCGAGAATGGTGGTCGGCCGCACTCGGGCCAGAGCGGAGAACGCACTGCGGCGCGCACTGGCTAGACGCAGGGCTTCAGCTTCGTCGCGAGCCGTAGTCACGTCCCGTGCTCCATGGGCGGTGGCAATTTCGGCCATGCGATCAGCCTCGTCTTGCACTGCCACTGGGTGGCCGTCGGTTTCCATCAGCAACAATGCGTCACAGTCGGTCGGCAGGCCGATTTTTGCAAAGTCCTCGACACAGCGGATCGTCATGCGATCGAGAAATTCGAGTGTGCAGGGAATGATCTTCGCAGCAATGATCGCAGAAACTGTTTCCGCGGCATCCTCCATGCGCTCATAGCTTGCCAGGAGCGTGCGCCGGGCAGCAGGGCGGGGGAGCAATTTGAGAAGAACCTCCGTGATGATGCCCAGGGTGCCTTCAGAGCCGATGAAAAGATCTTTCATTGAATATCCGGCGACATCTTTGACGCAGCCATTCCCCAGCTTGGCAATGCGGCCGTCGGGCAGAACGACCTCCAGCGCCATGACATAGTCCCGGGTCACGCCATACTTGAGTCCTCGCAGGCCGCCAGAGTTTTCAGCAACGTTGCCGCCGATGGTGCTGATTTTCATGGATCCGGGATCTGGCGGGTAGAACAGTCCGTGTTCGGCTGCCGCTTCATCAATCCGCTGAGTGATCGCGCCACACTGCGCCCGCAACGTGAGGTTTCTGGGATCAACCTCAATGACCGAGTTCATGCGCACCAGGCACAGTACAATGCTGTTCGGCGATGGAACGCTGCCTCCACTCAGGCCCGTTCCCGAACCCCTGGTGGTGATGGCGACGCAATGGGCGGCCGCCCACTTAACACATAGGCTCACTTCTCCAGTGTTGCCTGGCAAGACGACCACAGATGCCTTTTCACGCAAGGCTGCTGTGCCATCGAATCCGTAAGGGATGAGATCCTCTGGCGCAGTGAGCACGTTATCCTGCCCGACGATGTCGGCCAGCTCTGTCTCGAAGGCAGGAGGAAGCGGCATGCTGCTCTGGTTAGATCAATGTCAGGGCCGATTCCACATCTGCGTTGTCGTGAACCATGGCCATCAGCGCCGCTACAATGCCGCGAGGATTGTCGTGTTGGATGACGTTGCGTCCGTAGACGATTCCGGCCACGCCTTGTTCCAGAAGCCCCGCGGTGCGCTCCAGAATGACGCGGTCACTGACCTTGCCGCCACCCCTTACTAATACGGGAATTCCTGACGCTACGGTGACGACTTGATGGTAAAGGCTGACGTCATCGGTTGGATCGGCCTTAACAATGTCAGCGCCCAATTCCACTGCTTGCCTGACTAGATAAGTGATCTGAGTAACGTCACCATTGACCATGTAGCCGCCTGCTTTCTGGTTGGGCTGGAACACCAGAGGCTCAATCATCATCGGCATTCCGTAGAAATCGGCTTCCGGTTTCAATTTGAGAATGTTCTCAACGCACTGCGCGTGGACTTCCGGGGCATCTGGAATCTGGAACAGGTTCACGCACACACAAGCCGCGTCCAGTCGCACCGCCTGCAGCATCGTTTCTTCGAGCATCAGGCTGAATGAGGTCTCAGGTAGCTCTTTGCCGTAAATGTTCGCGACATCCGTGCGTAGAACGAGGCTGGGTTTCTCGCGTCCTGGAATCTCCTGCAAATGACGAGCCTGACCAACCGTCAGCTGAATCGCATCCGGGCCAGCATCGACCAGCGTCTTGACCACGCTTCCCATGTCTTCGATGCCCTGCAGGAAGCCTGGCTGGTTGAAGAATCCATGGTCGACGGCCACGTCAAAGCAGCGGTTTGAGCGGGAGTTAAATAGTCGGTTCAGTCGATAGTTTTTCATACGGGAAAATTCTGTTATGGCTGGTGACGCTAGGGACGGAAGAAGCGCTGCGTCAATGAGGAACCTTCATGGGCTCTGGACGTTCAGATTGGCGGGTTGTCGGCCACTGTGCTCCGACTCTTACGAGGTAGGCTTTCAGCATCGCTGCCAGTGCGTCGAGTTGATCAGGAGCATCGGCAGCCTGATCGTGTTGCTCACCGATATCCCGGGCCAGATTGTAGAGTTCCCACCGCTGCCCCTCATAAAAGTAAATGGCTTTCCAATCGCCGAAAATAATTGAGCTATGTGGTTGGTAACCACCCTGCGGTTTTCCTGTCCACTGATGCGGATAGTGAAAGTAGAGTGCTCTGGTGTTCCGATGATCATCGTTGTACTGCGGGTTTAGTAGCGAGGTGAAATCGATTCCATCGCGGCCCAGTGTTACTTCCTCAGCTCCAGCCCAGTGGAGTACGGCAGGGAAGAAATCTTCGATAATGACCGGATGGCTGGTGTGGCCACCATTTGCAATGGGAATCTGCTGCTGAAGGGGGTGTGCAGGAGAGAGCTTTGCCCACGAAACAACGAGTGGAATGCGAATCCCGCCTTCGTATGCGGAGCCTTTTCCTTCGCGAAGTGGCCAGCAATGGGAATTGCGTCCCGTATTGCGTGGAGACGTTCCACGTCCGTGATAACTCAGCCCACCATTGTCTGAAGCGAATAGAATCAACGTATTCTCAGCAATTTGCAGCGCCTCCAGCTCCCGCAGAACTCTGCCAAGGGATGCGTCCATTCCTTCCACCATCGAAGCATACTTTTGCTCGGCTGGAGGAATTAGAATTTCTGTGTTCTTGTAGGTCTTTCCTGCATAGTGATCCATGTAGCTCTGGTGCGGTTGGATGGGAGCGTGAACCGCGTAGTGCGCCAGATGCAGGAAGAACGGTTTCTTGTCGTCGACCGCCCTGCGAACTGCGGCCAGTGCCTCGGTGGTGGTTGCTTCGGTCAAATGTGTGGCCGTCCCGTGATACTTGTGCAGGCCGGGGACTCCCCACGGGAGTCGTTTGCTGCGTCCCTGCAAATTTCCGTATGCCTGGTCGCCATGGTAGTGCCCGGGTCCCCCTGCAGCATGGCCAGCAATGTTGTCATCAAAACCCAGGTTTGTGGGATCCGCTCCTGGCGTGTCCCAAGCACCCCAGTGCGCCTTACCAGCATGGATGGTGCGATAGCCTAGATCATCACGTAGGATTTCGGCGAGTGTGTGCTGCCTTGCGTCTGGTTGCAGGCCTCGACGCTTCCATTCCGCTGGGGCTGAAAGACGTGGCGTTACCCCGGAAGTCTCGCGATCTGTGAACAGCGTCCAATTGGTCGTTCCATGCCGCGCTGCGTTTAGCCCTGTCATCAGGGACACGCGCGATGGCGTGCAGACGGCACAAGCATAAGCCGAAGTGAAGCGGACCCCTTGCTGTGCGAGTCGCTGAAGATTAGGCGTGCGAAAATGGAGATTGGATGGCGTCGGTTCATCCGTAAAAACCACGGAAGTGTCCTGCCAGCCGAGGTCATCGACTAAAAATACAACAATGTTAGGGCGCTGCTGTTCTGCCCCAGTAGCCTGCTGAATTACACCTGCGGCGAGACATATTAAGAGAAACAGCCGCGCCAGGACGGTAAGGGAACCATTCATCCGCCGATCTTTACCAGAGTGTCGCTGAAACGTCAAAGACCACTGCGGGAAGGCCGAATGGCCGAAAGGCTCGTCGACTGGTGTACACAATAGCCCATTTTGGAATCGAAAGTGATCCATCACCAGACGCTGTTGCAATGCCAATTACCTGCTTCTCACTGAGATGCTCACGGACGACGTTGCAAATTGTAGCCGTCCGGAAGTTTGTCCGCTACCGCAACCGGTAGACGATGCGTGCCTTATCTCGGTCGTATGGAGACATCTCCATTTTCACTTTGTCTCCTACAACCAGACGAATGAAGCGCTT
This sequence comes from Verrucomicrobiales bacterium, assembly GCA_051270635.1. GTDB lineage: Bacteria > Verrucomicrobiota > Verrucomicrobiia > Verrucomicrobiales > DEV007 > JAGROY01. Next base: position 44,482 of record JBNMNB010000025.1, read on the forward strand.
GCGCATCTTCCCTGAAATGTGGGCGAGTACGGTGTGACCGTTCGCAAGACTGACTTTGAACATCGTTCCCGCAAGCACCGAAGAAATGGTGCCTTCGATCTCAACGGATTGTTCCTTCTCCGCTGCATGCGTTTCACGATGCTGGCGTCGCTTCTCAGCGCGCTGGAATCGCTGACGTCGGACGTCACCTCTGGATTTAGTAGATTTCTTTTTTGGTCTAGATGGACTCATATTCATCAATGCCGACGCCGAAGAAACTCACATCTCCCGCCGGAAAAACATTTTATAATCAAGGAGATTAGCCTGTTGGCAACTGATTTTGGTGACAATACCGTGAAAAAGCCCTGAAAATCGGGAGTTTACAGCATGTTTGCAGTAAAATTCACGCTCAGCGCGGTCAATCTGCATGTTTTGCGATCCTCGGCGATCCCTACAATGTGTCACGCAGCCATTGAATAATGCGGTCGGGGACTGACCGATCGGTTCGGAAAATGGCAACACCATGACCTGAGCCTGTGGTGATTTCCAATTTTTTCGGCACCGTGGTCAGTTCGAATAGCTCGGTCGCCCACTTTGCTCGTTGTCCACTTTGATCACCTGCTGATGACAGGTGATAAATGGAGTTGAAGGGGAGAGTGGCCGCTCCCGCGAGATTCCTTACCGCCGACGTTTTGTGCGACATGGCTACTGCTGTTTTGATATCGTAGAGTGCACTCGCGACACAGGCCAGGTTTCCGCCAACGGATGATCCGACCACCGCTACTCGCTGGGCATCGACTTCGGGCAGTGCTTTCATGTGCTGGATCGCAGACTTCAAATCCTCAGGGGCATTGTCAGGATCGTCGTACCAGGCATTAGTCCACTGACCGCTGGATTTTCCATGGCCACGAATGTCGTATGCCAGCGTCGCCCAACCTTCGCGGAATGCCTGCTCTGCCACGGACTGCCATTCCTGACGCGTAGAGCCACCCTGGTGAATGAAAATTACCGCAGGGATCGAAGAATTCAATGTGCGGGGGACACCCAGGGACGCTGCAATGGTAAAATCATCGACTGTCTTGAATTCGATTTCCTGGAACACGGCATCTCCCGGATCCGTGGCACCAGAGGGATCATTGAGTTCCTCGATGTTGGTTTTACCATCGTTGTCAAAGTCGAGCACGGCATCCCGCGACTCGAGCGGATCAAGAATTCCAGGATAATTGAGCTCGGCGATATCCTTGATGCCGTCACCGTCAAGGTCGAGCGAGTTCTCGATCGGCAACTTGTGGATGCGGTAAAATGCATGCGTTCCTTGCTGATCGTTGCGATCGGTTAACAGACTCTCAGTGGGAGAATGCGCTGCCAGTGCGATGGCAGTCGAGAGTTCATCAACTGAACTGCCTTTGTAGAGAATGTAGTAGAATCCTTCCTCGGACGGATAGCTCAATTGCACACCTGACGCGGTGACTGAAACCTCTTGAATTTGAAATTCCTCCTGACAATTTCCCCGAAGAGTGAGGGCAAACAAGGATGCCGCCGAGAGCAATGAGAGACGAATCATTCCGTTAAGCATAGGGCACGATTGCTGCCATGCAAAAATTCTTCCGATTTGGGCTGCACCCCTTCAACTGCCGTCGTATTTACATCTCAATCAGATACTTCGACTACACAAACCTGGCGATAAAACCATCGACAATTGCGGCAATGAAAATCGACAATTTTGCGCCGGGCGGCTTCACTCGCCGAGGCCGAAAATGCGTGGCACGACTACGACACAACTCGCTGTCGCGATTTCTCCGGCATCGTCCGTAACTTCGCAGACGAGTGAATATGCTCTACTGAAGTTTTTCGAATTACGTTCCGCTCGGAGTTTTACCTTCCCAGTGAAACAATCAAAATCAGGGTCGTAGATGAGTGGTACTGATACGGGTGCCAAATAGCCATCTTTGCCTGCAATATCACCCGTAAAGTGGGAGTTGTCGATTCCCTCATCAGGTTCGTTGCAGGAGATTTTACACATCACGAAAAACTCATCAATGTTGGCACACTCGTCGGAAACGTTGATGCTGATCATTAATTCGTTCATCTCATCATCCGCTGGCCAAAGTGCAATCTCGTCGGTCACGCAAATGACTGCAGGGAGTGAGGCTGATCCGACCGCGATCAGGACATCTTCCACATCAAATCCACCGTGCCCATCGGTGACAACCAGGGAAACCAAAGTGGGCCCGATGGGAAAGAATCCTGTAGGCGTCGGACTGAACGGATTATCAATGCTGGCACCTGAATACTCCGGGACGATCCACTCATACTCAAGTGAATCGAAGTCAGGGTCGTACGAATCCGTTGCATCTAATAGCACTGGCACCAAGCCTCCCCGTGATTCGATACTCTGATCATCTCCCGCATCGGCGATCGGAAAAGTGTTAGACGAATCTTGTTCGGCACGACCTACCTGACCGAAGTGTGTGGCTCGAAAGTCAATTCCACCACTGGCACCTCCTGCATGTTCCGTTGCAGGAGACGACAGCACTTCAGCCCGATCCAACTGCGGAGAAGGGAACTCAGCAGCTTTTTCTGAACGTGGCTTACAGCCAACGGCAGAAACAAAGATTGCAAATAGGAGTCCAGCACGCAGCACCATGTTTGAAGATTGACTGAATAGAAGTGTTTTGCAACTCATCGAGACAGAAATCCATGTGGCACCCATGAACGGACACGTAAATGCGTTCTGCAACAAGCAGCCGCAATTCAATCAAATGAATCAGATTTGTAAACCTATGGAAGCTTTGCTGGGGCAGTATAGGTCATCTGAGACAGGCTACCACCATGATGTGCATTGGCGTGGGATTGCATGTCAGCATTTGATTCCTGCTTTGTGGCACGATTTGGCCCAACGAAAACCTCTGGGGTTCCGTGTCCGGGTGCACGGCAAATAACGCGATATCCCTGTGCTGCTTCGTCAGTCGTGGCTACGTTTGACGTGGTGGATGCGCAGCTCAAAGCGATTGCGCCCAAAAATAGTGTGATGGCTTGTTTCATAGAGTGGGTAACGTGATTGATTTTCGAGCAC
>JBNMNB010000026.1:0-46712 GCA_051270635.1 Verrucomicrobiales bacterium
AGGGGAATCGTGGCGGCGAAGAGCTGACCTATCCCGAATTTCGCGCGCTTTTCCCTGAAGAAGTCGGGAAAGGAGACCTTGCGACACTCGATGGCGAGTTGCGCGTCATCAAGGATGACGAAAAAAAGCCGCTTGAGATCGTGAACGAACCCGACAAAGCGCGGCAGCTGATCAGCGGTTGGTACATGAAGAAAGTCAACGGCGCGAAAGTGCCGACCAAATTCGCTACTCAATTTATCGTGGGCTGGGGCGCAACAGGAACCACGCCGGGGGAAGTTGAGAAGCTGCTCGAAAAACACAATATAGTTCCTGTCTTTAGAACTCAAGTCGACTGGCTCGGGTCGTTCTTTATGACACTCTTCCCACTGTTTATCCTCATTCTGATCATCTACTTCTTCTTCCGCCAGCAGATGAAAATGGCCGGACGCGGCGCGATGAACTTCGGTAAGAGCAAGGCAAAGATGCTGGCGATGGACAAGAATCGCATCACCTTTAAAGACGTGGCTGGAGTCGAAGAGGCGAAAGAGGAAGTCTGGGAGCTCGTTGAGTTCTTGAAGGATCCGAAGAAGTTCCAACGCCTCGGCGGTAAGATTCCTAAAGGCGTGCTGATGGTGGGCCCTCCTGGAACCGGTAAAACCCTGTTGGCAAAAGCCATCGCCGGCGAAGCTGATGTGCCATTCTTCAGCATCAGCGGCTCAGACTTTGTCGAAATGTTCGTCGGTGTGGGCGCCTCCCGAGTGCGCGACATGTTCGAGCAAGGGAAGAAAACTGCGCCGTGCCTGATTTTCATTGATGAGATCGATGCTGTCGGTCGTCACCGTGGCCATGGAATGGGCGGCGGACATGACGAGCGTGAGCAAACTCTGAATGCGCTGCTGGTAGAGATGGACGGATTCGATACGCAAGAGGGTGTGATCATTATTGCTGCGACCAACCGTCCCGACGTGCTTGACCCGGCATTGCTTCGTCCTGGGCGCTTTGACCGTCAGGTCACTGTTAATTTGCCAGACGTGAAGGGCCGAGAAGAGATTCTTAAAGTCCACGCAAAGAGCGTAAAAATTGGTGAAAATGTCAATCTTGGCGTCATCGCCCGTGGCACTCCCGGCTACTCCGGCGCTGAATTGGCGAATGTGATCAACGAGGCCGCATTGCTTGCCGCTCGCAAGGGCAAGAAGGCGATTGAGCTGGCTGAACTGGAGGAGTCACGAGACAAGGTGCGCTGGGGAAAAGAACGCCGTAGCCTTGCTCTCTCGGAAAAGGAGAAGGAAAACACAGCCTTTCACGAAGCAGGTCACGCGATCTGCCTGATGGTTCTCGATAACACGGAACCGCTGCACAAAGTGACCATTATTCCGCGTGGCCCATCATTAGGGGCTACCATGTGGTTACCAGTTGAAGACAAATACACCAATCGTAAGAACGAGTTGCTCGACAGCTTGATCGTCACCATGGGCGGACGCGTTGCAGAGGAAATTGTCTTTGGTGATGTTACAAATGGTGCCGCAGGAGATATTCGTCAGGCGACCAGTCTGGCCAAAAAAATGGTCTGCGAATGGGGAATGAGTGAAGAACTCGGAATGGTCGAGTACGGCGACAACAACGAGCACGTCTTCCTCGCCCGTGATATGGCACGTGGCCGTGACTACTCAGAAGATACTGCGCAAAAAATTGACAGCGAGGTAAAGCGGATGATCGACGAGTCCTATGCCAAAGCGACCGAAATTCTGAAGGCTAATCGCGACAAGCTCGATACCATTGCCCAGGCGTTGCTTGAGTTTGAGACACTCAATCGTAAGCACATCGAGGAAATCATGGATACCGGAAATCTCTCCAATCCACCGAAATCTCCGAAGCCACCAGAAATTCCCGCAGAGGTGGAAGGGCTGAAGCCGACCACTCCAGAAAAGCCATCGGACGACGACGAAGGCTTCTCAGGTGATCTCGCTGGCGTTCCTGCTTAGCAATCGCAGGGCATCGATGTTGAATCGGATCCCGACTCGAAAAGTCGGATGTACGATCCTTGCAGAGTGATCGATATCGGTGAATTGTCGCCGATGTTCGATCCCGCTCAATTTGATATCGCTCCTCTTTTGGCAACCGCCGAGCGCGCTGGTGCAGCGATTCTAGATGTCTACAGCAAGGACTTTACAGTAGAGACCAAAGCCGACGATTCTCCGCTGACGGAAGCGGATCAACGTGCCAACGCCATCATTCTTGAAGACTTGGCGAATCAGTTTCCTGAGGTTCCAGTGATCTCGGAAGAAACCAAGGCATTGCCATTCGAAGAGCGCAAGCACTGGGATTGGTACTGGCTGGTCGATCCACTGGATGGCACTAAGGAATTCGTTAAAAAGAACGGCGAGTTTACTGTCAATATTGCGTTGGTGCATAACGGCGTGCCCTGGGCGGGAGTGGTTTATCAGCCCGTGACCGGCACTTTTTACTATGCGGTGAAAGGCAAGGGAGCATGGCAGAAAAAAGGCGACGATGCTCCTGCGCCAATGAAAGGCGGGCCGCACTACTCTGAGCTGCAGAACATCGTCGTGGTCGCCAGTCGCTCGCACATGTCGACTGAAGTAGAAGAATTCGTCGCCGATTTGCGCCAGCAGGGAAAGGCAGTCGAATTCCTGTCCGCAGGGAGCTCGTTGAAATTGTGTCTTGTCGCCGCCGGCGAAGCCACCGTCTACCCACGTCTCGGCCCCACGATGGAATGGGATACCGGTGCTGCCCACGCCGTCGCCACTGAAGCCGGACGCAAGGTGCTCCACTTCGAAACTCGCGAACCACTCGCCTACAATAAAGAAAATCTGCTCAATCCGTGGTTCATCGTTGAGTGACCTCTGCGAAAGGTGAGTCCTTTGGTGCACAGGGTCATCGTTCTCGCTCCTCCCTCCGCGCTCTTTCGTCGCCTTCCGAAAGCGACAGAGGGTTGCCGCAGTCCACAGCATTTTTTCAAGGGACTTCCACCGCACTGCTTTTTTGATACGAATCCTTTGGCTTTGGGCTCAAAACGTGCCAACGGCTATTTCACATTATCCCAACGGGATTCCGTCCCAAAGCCCGGCAGAGAACTCAGCGATTTGCACAATCCGACAGATCACGTGGTTGGTGGCACGATTTAGCGCGACCGATTCCTTCGAAATCAGGTGCTCTGGATCTGGACATGGGGCAAAATGGGCAAAAGTGATGATCCGGCCGATGATCCACTGCTGAGCTCACTTTGTGGAAATGATGGCACATGTTGCTGTCTGAGGTGGAAGAAATTGAGAACACATCTGCCGTCAGGGCTGTGGCTGAGTTGCGTCCCGCGCGCTTCTGTCGACGCGATGGCTTGAAATTTTCGCCAATGAGGGACAAAGTCACGTTCACATCTGTCATTTATGCGTCCTTTCCTTACTCATTTCTCCCTGCGGCCTGGTTTCTGGAATTCCGCAGTCGCGATCATTGGTTTTGCAACGTTCGCGGGCGAACTTGCTGGTGCAGAAGGGGAGGAAAAGAAAGACGAGTACCCCAGTTACCGCTATGCGCCGATGAAAGGGTTTTCGCGGATGCCTTATTTGCAGATGTCGGGGCCGGATCGGATGTCGATCGTCTGGCGCACTGAGAAATCGATGACGCCGATCGTGCGCTACGGCACAGACGTGAAGGAGCTGGATCTGGTGTGCGAGAACGAGGCGATTCTGGTGAAACAGAAGCTCAAAGACATGATGCGCATTGCTGGGCCGCCGCCAAAGTCAGATGAGTTGCCGCTTTTCTCCGCGCCTGATGGCACCCACCAGTATGAGGCGACGCTTAAAGGATTGAAACCATCGACCCGTTACTACTACGCGATCTTCGATGGCAAGGAGAGGCTGACACCAGAAGATCCGACTTTCTACCTGGAAACACATCCAGAAGCGGGAGCAGACGATGAGCTGATGTTCTGGGTAGTGGGGGATTCCGGCACGGGAGAACAACGTCAGCAGGATGTGCATCAGGGGATGTTAAACTACGTGGCCTACAACAATCTCGATTTGGACATTTACCTGCATGTCGGCGACATGGCCTACAGCAATGGTAAGGACGACGAATTTCAGGAGCACTTCTTTGAGATGTATGAGCCGACCTTGCGCAATACCGCGTGCTGGCCAGCAATGGGAAATCACGAAGGAGGAACGTCGAAAGGAAAATACGGTTACGGCCCCTACTACGACAGTTACATTGTTCCCAAAAAAGGGGAGATCGGCGGGGAACCCTCCGGCACCGAGGCTTACTATTCGTTCGATTACGGACAAGTGCATTTTATCGTTCTCGATTCTTTCGATCTGGATCGCACACCGGTTGGTGATATGGCGCTTTGGCTGGGCAGTGATCTGGAGAAAACGCACGCAGAGTGGATCGTCGCCTTCTGGCACCACCCTCCTTACACCAAGGGATCGCATGACTCAGACAAAGAGTCGCAATTGATTGAGATGCGTCAGTACATTCAACCGATTCTGGAAAATGGCGGAGTCGACCTTTGTCTCACCGGACATTCTCACATCTATGAGCGCTCCATGTTAATGGATGGTGCTTACGAGACGCCTACCACGATTGAGGATGTGATTCTGGATGACAACGATGGTGATCCTCGTGGTGACGGACCGTATCGAAAGAGCGCCGGACTGCCGGCTAACAATGGGCACATTCAAATTGTCGCTGGCCACGGCGGTACCAATTTAACTCGGAAGGGGACGATGAATGTGATGAAGCGGATCCTGCTGGAGCACGGCTCAGTACTGGTGCAGGTGAAAGGAAATACCCTGACGGGAACAATGATCGACCACAAAGGCTACGAGCGAGATGTGTTCAGCATTGTGAAGGAAGGGGTCGTCGCTCCCATTCGTATCACTCAGCCGTGGGAACGTCCGCCGCATGTGTATCCCGAACTCACCAGTCACTACTGGGAAGGGGCTGATTTGCCCGGCGACTACGAAGTGCTCGTCCCGAAGAACGATGAGTGGCAGTATCTGGCGGGCGCACACCCACCTGATTCCTGGACAGGAACGGAGTTCGATGACTCGGCGTGGAAAAAGGGTGCTGCGGGATTTGGTTTTGGAGACCGTGATGACAAAACAGTTCTGAGCAACATGAACGGGAGCTTCACTTCTGTCTACTTGCGCAAGGAATTCGAAGTGAAGAGCGCGCACGATGCGGAGAATCTCGTTCTAGCGGTTGCCTACGATGATGGATTCATCGCCTACCTCAACGGCGTCGAAATGGCGCGGGTCAATGTCAGCACTGGCTCAGGGCCGGATGCAGTGGTGGAATTTTCAAGAGAAGCGGATGAAGAATACCAGAGGTTCAGCTTCCGCAATGTGCGTAGCGCCTTCCGCTATGATGCTCCCAATGTCCTGGCGATCGAAGCGCACAATCGCTCGGTTTCCAGTGACGACTTCACCATTGATCCCTTCATTCCGATTCTTCCTCCTAAGAAGACGAAGCCACAGCAGCTGCCGAAATTGTATGACCTGGTGACCAGTCTCACTGAGAAATGGCATTACTACGCAGCGAAGAAAGATCCGGCCAGCAACTGGATGAATGAAGACTTTGATCATTCAAAATGGACCAGCGGGCAGATCGGGATCGGCTTTGGTGATGGAGATGATGTCACCGAAATCAAGGACATGGAAAAGAACTTCACTCGCGTCTACATACGCACCACATTTGAGATCGAGAACGAAGATGACTTGGGAAGTCTTGGTCTTGCCATGCGTTACGACGATGCCTTCATCGCCTACGTTAATGACAAGGAAGTGCTTCGTGTCGGGATCGACTCTGGCCGTGGCGCATCAGCTAAGGGAATAGAAAGTCACGAGGCGGCCGCGGATAAGCGTGTGTTTGATTATTTTTCGCTAAGCCATGTAAAGAATCTGCTGTCGACAGACGGGCCGAACACGATTGCCATTGAAGGTCACAATGACGATCTCGAAAGCAGCGATCTAACCCTTGATCCGATCCTCATTTTCAATCGCGACAAGTCGCAGCCAATGCCGGAGAAGTACACAGAACTCATCACACAGAATGCAGAATGGCGATACCTGGCGCAAAAGGACGCAGACGTGCCGAAAGAATGGGAAAAGCCTGAATTCAAGTCAAGCGAGTGGAAGGAAGGCAAGTCTGGTTTCGGATATGGTGATGGAACCGATGATGTCAGCACTCCGCTCGACGACATGCGGGGAAACTATAGGGTCGTGCGAATACGCAGGGAATTCGATGTCGATGACTTGAAAATGGCGTCGAGGATCGGGCTGGCAATTCGCTATGATGATGCCTTCATCGCTTACTTGAATGGTGAGGAAATCATCAGGAGAAATGTTGAGAAAGGACGCGGGGAAAAGGCGGAGAAGTTTACTGGGAAACAAAAGATCACCAAAGATTTTGAATTTTTCCCACTAGGATCGCTCAAAGATAGTTTTGAAAATGGCCAGAACGTGATTGCTATCGAAGGGCACAATAAAGACCTGAACAGCAGTGATTTTATCATCGATGCGTTCCTGGTGATTAAGGACGAGTGATGCCATGATGGGACGCTGGTTGAAAGAGCAGAAACTGCTGCCGCTGTTCAGCGTGATGTTGGCGTTGGTCGTTGTCCTGCCTGCCCATGGGCATCACGGGCCAGAGGAAATGATCGCCGTGCTCACGCAACGCATGGAGTCGGGTGGAGAGACTCCCCTGTTGCTCCACAAGAGGGCGACCGAATGGCGAACCCTGGGTGAATTCGAAAAGGCGATAGCAGACCTCGACCGGGCACTGGTATTGAACCCGCGGTTTGTGGAGGGGCTCGAGCAGTTGGCAGAAGTCTATTTGATGCAGGGGGCAATTGATCGTGCAATCGCGACCGCGCGTGCGGGCATTGCAGCCAGTCGCAATGGCAGAGAAAGTGCTGCCTGCCAGATGGCCTTGGCGCGTGCGTTGCAGAAAAAAGGCAAGCCGCAGGAGGCGCTCAAGTCTTGCAATGCTGCTTTCGTAAGCTATCCGCGCGGCAATATCGACTGGTATCTCGTCCGCGGTGTGTTGCAGCGTCAGTTGGGATTGCACGAACAGCGAATCGCAGATTTCCGTGCAGGCTATCAGGAAACCCATAGTGTGGTGCTGCGCAATTTTATGGTGGATGCCACGATCGATGCTGGTCGCGCGCAGGAAGTCATGCCGCTGATTAATGAACAAGTCGCCGCCTGTCGGCTGAAAAGTTCCTGGTTGCTGCGTCGTGCCAGAGCCCGCTGGTCACTGAACGATAAAGACGCTGCTCGTGACGACTTGGCCAATGTCATCGCTGAACTGGAGCGCCGCATTCACCCGATTCGCCCCGATGTTACATTGCTGGTCGATCGAGGTATCGCACGTGCGCTGCTCGGCAATGTGACCGGTGCCAGAGAAGACCTGGCACATGCACGCAAGATCGGACATTCGCCAGCGATGCTCGTATTGCTGGAGGAAACGCTTTCCTCTGCGGATGCCGACCGGACATCGATTCCGATTACTCCGGCCAATGATTCTTGACGCCCTTCGTGTGGCAGTCGATGATTTTACAATGAAGAAAGGTAACTCAGTGATCATTCGACTGCTGGTGCAATGTGGCATCCTGGTTTCCTTCACCGCTGGAATCGTATGGATCATGATGACAAATGTAAATCAGGCGACAGGTCAGGAAGTGCAGCCTGAAGTGGTGACGCCGCAGTCGGAAAAGGACGAGCAATTCGTGGAGCTGGCACCCTACATGGGAGAATTACAACGGCTGACTCACAAGCTTTCACTTTCAGTAGCCAATGCGAACTACCCACTCGCCTCGTTCTATCTATACGAGTCGCTGGAATCGCTTGAGGATATCAAGACTGAGGTGCCCGAGTATCGAGGATTACCTGTTGCTCTTCTGGTAGATCAATTAAGCTCGCCCCAGTACGAACAACTTAAAAAGGCGCTGGCCGCCGATGAAAAAGAGGGCAAGCTGACCCGTTCTGCAGCGGCCCTGGCAGCAGTCATTAATAGCTGTAACCTATGTCACGAGGCAACCCAGCACGGCTTTATTAAAATAGTGGATCTCAGTGATGTGAACCCGTTTAACCAGGACTTTAAGCCTTGATCATAAATCAACTCTTAACGCAATGAAGTCACTGCTCATCCATCTATTCATCGCCAGCTTCTTCCTTCCTGGGAATCTTCAAGCGCAGGACGAAAAGGAAAAAGATTTGCCGGAGGAAATTCCAACGGTGGTAAAAATCAAAGTTTTCGCGACCGAGGGGAATGCGAAAACGAATGCTTCGTCACCAGTCGCCGAATGCCAGGGATTCGTCGTCGAATCGGATGGCACGATCCTAACCAGCTATGATCGGTTGGTCAATGCGAAGACAGGAGCGTTGTACACCAGCATTGAGATCGAGGGGTTGACTGGAAAGCCAGATGATCCAAGGTCAGCCTCCATCATCGCCGTCGAGCCTACCTTGAATTTTGCCATTCTAAAGACCAAAGCAAGCAGGTCTCTCAAGGCCTCAAGAATTTGCGCACGCGACGCTATCGTTGTCGGTGTGCCAGTGCATTCGATCATGGGAATGAAGGGGAAGAAACCGGTTTTCGCTTCGGGCAAGATCACAGATTTGAATAGCATGGAATGTTATCAGGAAAGCATGACCGCAACCATGCTTCAGGCAGCGATCGATATTCCAGACACAGCGTTGGGTGGCCCGGTGTTTAATAACAAGGGAGAAGTCGTGGCGCTCCACACCGGGTATCGCCAAAGTGCCAACGAAGAGCACGAAGGCGAGGAAATCGAAGTCGGGAAAATTCACATTCTTCCCATTTTCTTGATATTTAATATCTACGAATCGGTCAAATTGAAGGGCAATATGAAATCTCCATGGACGGGGTTTTCTGTGCGCGCATTGAGTGAAAAGGAGCAGGAAATATTTCCTCAGGGTCGATTTCTAGGAGGTGTTGCTGTCGACTTCGTGTGGAAAGGCAGTCCCGCCGATAAACTGGGAATCAAGGTCGACGATTTTCTGGTGGGATTCAGCTACTACCCGACCAAGACAGTCGCTGCGTTCCAGAAATGGCTCTACATGTATGGCGTTGATTTTAAAGTGAAACTGCATTTTCTACGGGATCAGAAGGAATACTACGGCGTTGACTACAAGATCGAAGAAAGGCCAGATTCGGCGCGCCCACGGTGAGCATGTCGACTATCCTCCGCCCGATTGATTGCTGGAATCTCCCGCGATATTCGCTAGCCTCTCTATTATGATTCCAAGACTTCGGATATCCCAGATCGATTACGCCTTGCGCTGCCTGCAAGTCGTTGCGTTCGCGCTCACCATTAGCTGGTCCATAAGCGCATCCATCGCCGCTCCTACTGGCAAAGATCCGTCGACTTTGCTTATGACGATCAACGGGCAAAATATTCGTCAAGCTGACATGGATACTCTGCTGCAGGTGAACTTCGGGCCAAAGTTTTCCTATCTGACTGCAGCGGAACAGGAAACGGTGCAAATTAATGGTGCATCGGATACGCGCAGTCAGCTGATTGATCGTGTTTTGTTAGTGACGGCAGCTCAGGCCGAGGGTTTTTCGGCTTCGCAGGCAGATGTCACTGAGCAACTCAATCAGGTGAAGAGTAAATTGCCGGATGGCATGACGCTGGAAAGTTATCTCAAGGGAATCGGGGTAAAGTTGGAAGCATTCCGATCATATGCTGCCGAGCAGGTGCTCATCAACAAACTTTCAGCGAAGCGGACTGCCGATGTCCCCAAGCCAACGGCCGAGGATATTCAGTTTTATTACAAGCAGAACCCGGATTACTTTAATCAAAAGGAACGTGCCCGTGTCAGTCATGTGCTCATTTCCACCATCAATGCACTAACAGATGAACAACGCGCGGCGAAAAGGGCAGAGGCAGAGGTGGTCCGTCGCCGCTTGTTGGCGGAAGGGCCAGAATCATTCGCGAAGTTGGCCAGTGAGGTCTCCAATTGTCCCAGCAAAGAACAAGGAGGCGATCTGGGGATGATCGAAAAAGGTAAAATGATCGCTGCGTTTGATACTGCAGCATTCTCTCAGGAAGTGGGTGCGATTGGCCGCGTGATCCGTACACCTAAAGGATACCATGTGCTTAAAGTGACCGATCGAGTTCCAGAGAAGCAAGTAACTTTGAAGGAAGCGGCAAAAGATATCGAAGCCGTCTTGCTATTCAACGCCCGCGATCAAGCGATGGATGGATACCTCAAGACATTGCGACTGTCTGCAAAAGTGATAGTGCCTCAGGCTCCGTCAGCATCCGATAAGTAGTAACGTTGTCTTCTCAAAGAATGACCAAGTCGTCAGTCGTTTCTGCCGTCTGTGCGCAAGTTGAACAGGACTTGCAGAGAACCATCGCCGCCGCGCGGGCAGTGGAAGCCGCTGCGACAGATCCAGAGAGTCGCTCGGAAGGAAAGTACGATACCCGGGGGCTGGAGGCATCTTACCTCGCGGCAGGCCAGAGCGCACAAGTGGAAGCACTCGCCAGCTCACTGAGACTGCTACAGCTGGCTAGCAGTTTTCCCGATTTTCAGCCGCATCAAAGGATTGGTGCCGGAGCATTAGTCGAAGTTGAGATTGCCGGCAATCGCGACTTTTTCCTGCTGGCTCCTGCGGCAGGTGGCCTGATGGTCGAAGCATATGGCAATGAAGTGACCATTCTTGCGCCAGGAGCACCGCTGCGCATTAAGTTGGAAGGCGGTAAGGTGGGCGATCAACTGGATGCGCCACGCATGCAAATCGTGGCGCTACAATAGCTGGTTAGAGGTTCCCTCTTCGCAAGCATTTCATTCTTTCCACTGCTGTTGGTAGAGGTGACACTGGTGGATATGAGGAATTTAACTCACTGAATCGCCGCCGCCAGCTGTTGTCTCCTGGCCGTTTCACCGGCAGTTCTGGCTCAGAATCAACCACGCCCTAACATCGTGCTCATTATGGCGGATGATCTGGGTTTTTCCGATCTGGGATGCTACGGGGGCGAAATCAAAACGCCCGTGTAGGACGGACTGGCTGCTGACGGGCTTCGGTTTTCGCGGTTCTATAATACTGCAAAGTGTCATTCTTCCCGCGTCTCATTGTTGACGGGATTGTATTGTGGGCAGGCAGGTAATGCGTCGATGAAACATGGCGAGACCATTGCGGAAATGCTGCAGAGATCCGGCTATTTTACCGCAATGTCAGGAAAATGGCATCTTGATGGTGAGCCGACAGATCGAGGATTCGAGCGCTACTTCGGCCATCTCAGCGGTGCCACCAATTTCTTCAAAGGTGATGACACGTTTCGCTTGAATGGTAAGCGATGAGCACCGCGACTGGGAAGATCATCGGATGGCGACATATGCGGGGATGGTCGATCGGCTGGATCAAAATATCGGCAGAGTCGTGGCTCGTCTCAAGGCGAAAGGGGAGTTTGAGAATACGCTGATCATGTTTTGTTCTGACAATGGCGCATGTCCCTTTGAGCGCACTACTGGTAAGTCCAAGTCTCCCGCATCAGGGGATTCTTATTGGACCTACGATATTGGTTGGGCGCACGCGGGAAATACGCCCTTTCGCTGGTATAAACAAAACCAACACGAAGGCGGAATCTCCAGTCCTCTTATCGTGCATTGGCCGAAAGGACTCAAAACAAAGCCGGGAGTGATCACTCACCAACCGGGACATTTGATCGATTTGATGGCGACCTATGTGGACGTCGCTGCGCAGAATAAACCACAGAATTCAATTCAAGGGCGCTCGCTGGTGCCAGTGTTCAATGGGCAAACACGCGAGCCCCACCCGTGGCTCTACTTCCATTTTTCCAACAATCGGGCGCTCATGCAGGCGCAATGGAAGCTTGTCTCGGCGCGTGGTGGCCCGTGGGAATTGTATGATCTGAACAAGGATCGCACTGAGCTGAATGACCTTGCCGGAAAATTGCCTGAGCGGGTCAATGCACTACGCACTCAATGGCATAAAATGGCTACAGAGATCGACAAGTTGCCTGCAACGCAAGCCAGTTCGCGCGCGCAGCCAACCGTGGAACGCGGGCACTCCACAAGATTAGTTGGTCAGAGCCGAAAAATCTGAACGTCTGGCTACGAAGGAACGCTGACCGATTCTACTTTGAGCGCCTTCACCAGTACTTTCGATTTACGGCCACTTTGTTCCAGTTTTTCGCGTCGTTCTTCTGGTAGTCGACTGGGATCGGTCAACTGGTAGCTGGCCTTACGGCGAAAAAATTCGACCGCCTGCGTCGACAGCGCAAAGACTTCTTCGACTCCAGCTTTGATGGCCTCTTTCTCCGCAAAGGCGATCATCTTTGAGCCGTGACCAGAGGCGGAGTGCACCGGATGGACGTAAAGGCATCCTATCTCCGCTTGCTTGCCACCGGAATAAATGTGCAGAGACACGGTCGCGATCAGGTTGCCGTCTACTTCCAGAACAAAGTAGTCGCTCAGATTTTTGACCACGTCATCGTGATTACGTTGCAGTAGCTCATCGTCCTCGATCGATTGGCGCACAAGTGAGGCAATAGGCGTCACGTCTTCGAGTCGCGCTGGGCGGATCAACTGATAGACATCGGCGTACACCATGGTTCCGACCCCTTCATTGCTGAATAACTCTGCAAGCAACGCATCATCTTGATTACCGTCAAGAATATGCACGCGCGCGACACCAGAAACACACGCTTTGGCTGCCCAATTCAGTTTGGAAGTTTCGCCACTGGCACTGCCGCCACCAGTGGATGACGGTGAGGGCGTCGCCGCACGTTCTCTGGCTTCAGCGACGGAAAGTTGCCGCAGGCGCTCGCTGGAGGCGTCATCAGACACACTACTGCCGGATAGATAAATGATCTTAGTCGCCTTCAATGCAATGCCAATTTCTGCCGCCGCCGCATCGGAATTCAATCGCAAGGTATCGCCCAGCGCATCAAATCCCAGAGGCGCGACAAGTGGCACAATGTCATCAGCGATCAGTGTCTTCAACGTCTGTGAATCGACGCGGTCAATCTTGCCAGTGCGCAAATGATCCACTCCGCGGAGAACGCCCGCCGGATGCGCTTTCAAGACATTCGCATTGGCAACGCGCAGGCCGACAGATGTCAATTTCTGCATCAGCGTGCTGGATAACCTGCTGATCGCATCCAGCGAAACTTCCAGCGTCTCGTCGGTCGTCGCTCCAGTTCCGTCGATTGTCGACAACGTAATCCCGCGAGACTTCGCCAATTGCTGAATTTGCAATCCCGCTCCGTGCACCAGAACGACGCTGACCTTTAAAGAATGCAGCACCGCGAGATCCAGCAGAATATTCGCAAAATTGCTCGAGGCGATCACCGCCCCGTCAATCGCAATGACAAATACGCACCCGCGAAACTGGGGCACGTATTGCAGAATTTCTCTCAGATCACCAAAACGCATCAGTCGGGGAATAAAGCACGTTTTTTCCTTACATCTTCCAAGAAATAGCTCTGAGCGGTTTTTGTGTGCCGATTAGAGTTGATCCGGCGTGATGACTGAAGCCTTTAAATTGCACAGAACTTGAGCAAACACGTTCGTTCTATGGCAATTACAGCAGGTGCAAGATGCTGGATCGCCAGGCAGGTGAGGCAAATTTCTGCCGTTTCAGCATCGATTGCCCCATTGAATTTCGAGGCGTTTGCATTCACTGTGTCCTCGAATGGGCAAGCACCGCCACAGTCCGAAGATTGGCCCCGTCGAGATCGCCGTGACAGCGTCCGTGGTGGTTCACGTGGTTTTGGCTCTCATCGCCCTTCCAGCAATGATGAAGGCTGCTTCTGCAATGGCGGCGATTCCTGCCAAAGACACTGCAATTGGGCAGCAATTCGACAGCGAGAAATCGGAAGCGGACGAAATGCCCGTCGCCTTGGAAATCGAATTGCCGCAGTTCGTGCAAATGGTCGCGCGTGAGGAATTGCGCGATTCGTTGATTGACTACTTACGCACCACTCAGAACGAAGCCACTGAAGTGCCGGAGAATCCTGCATTTCAATCGGATCGCAACACCCAGGCCGCCAGCGAACTGCCGCCTGATGCCGATGCAGACGTTCCGCTACCTAGCCAGCGTGGTGTCGACATTCCAGTCGTCGAACTTGCGACGCGCGAATACGTCGACGGTGAGATCGCCGATGATCGCTCGCTCGGAAATCACGCGCCTGAACTCGCCGCTGCAGCGTTGGCCCAACCAGCACAACCGGCGCTTGCCGCCGCGAACCCACAGCCCAGTCCGTTAGCGGCTCAAGAGGAGGCCGCCGGAGAAGAGACTTCAGAAGCGGACGAGGATGAAAAATTTGCCGAGGATGCAAGCCCAGCTGTTCCAGAGGAAGAGTTCGCGCAGAATCCGAATTCTGACCAGATCATTGCGACCGTCGAGCAGCCACAAACGATCTACGATCAGCCTCGTGAGACCGAGATCAACGATGCACCATCAGAGAGAACTCGGCCACGCCAGGGGGCGCTCGATACTCCGCGCGAAGTCTACGATCCTCTGGCAGCGCATCGACCGCCGTCTCCTGTAAGTCCAGCGCTGAGGCCCGGTACCGATTCGGCTGCACCCGATATTTTCCAACCCCAGACGCGCCAAAACGAATTGCGCGGCACGATCTCCAACAGAGGCACTGCCGCAGCAGATGCGGTAGACACTCCTATGGGGCGCTACATGCGCAAGGTGACTTCTGCAATTGAAAAAGAATGGAATCGAAAGCGCATCGCCAAATCCGATTTCGTTACCTACGGCAACATCCGGCTGACATTCTTTGTCGATCGGACGGGCAAAGTGAAGGACTTGCGGATTGCCAATCCGGAGAAAGCAAACCCGGTAATGCAGGATTTTTCACTCAGCGCAGTGCTGGAGGCGCCGATCCCGCCGATCCCAAAGAACTTACTATCGGACTTGACCGGTGATCGACTCCCGGTCACTTACGACATCATCATTTACTAATCTTAACTCTCTTTTTTCAATATTAGGTATGTCTTCAGTCTGGCAGTTTCTTCTCAGTGGTGGCGTGTTCATGTTTTTCATCGTGCTGTGCTCTTTCGTTTCCGTGGGCGTCATCGTGTTCAAAGCCCTCGATCTTCGTCAACAATCGGTGATGCCCGATGCCCTGGTGGATGTGCTGACGCATCCAGAAGTCGGGGCTGCGCACTTGCGGCAAGTGATGACCGAGGGAGATTCCACACTCGCTAGAATCTCGCGAGCGTTGCTTGCCAGTCGCGCGGAGAATCGGGATGATGCCGGTCAATCGGTGCAGGCGGCAGCGCGCGAGGAAGTGATTCACCTCGAGCGGGGGATCGCCGTGTTGGAAGTGATCATCACCATTGCCCCATTGCTCGGCCTTCTAGGGACGGTCAGTGGACTCGTCAGTGTGTTCGGACTTCTGGGCAATAGCGGTGGCGAGGCTCCCAACCCGACCCAGCTTGCACTTGGAATTTCCGAGGCACTCAATACTACGATCGCCGGACTCGCAGTCGCCATTTATACAGTCGTCGCCCACAGTTACTTCTCTAAGAAGGTCGAGCGACTGGCAGTTCGAATGGAATCAGTCATAGGGAACGCGCTGAGCACACTTTTCCCTTCATCCGCACGATGATTGCCAGTCAGATGAAGTTCTATACCCGGAGAAAAGCGCCGCCGCAGGTGCCAATCGTTCCGTTGATCGATATTCTGACGATCCTGCTGATCTTCTTTATCGTTACCACGACGTTTAAGAAAAAAGATTCCGATGGCAAAGACGGAGCCAAAAAGAACAACGAAGCATTGCTGTCAATCACGCTGCCAAAGGCCAGTGATTTGAAGGTGACACTGAATCCTGGCGAACGGCTGACTCTCGGGCTGACCGATGCCGGTGAAGTATTCCTCGAGGATACCAAAGTGGAGCTCGAAGAATTAGTGCCCATTCTACAAGGACTGAAACTCCAGCAGGCCGAGGCAAAACTGGAACTTCGCGTCGACAAAAATGTCCCCGTCGGCTTACTGGTCGAAGTCTGGAACACGCTGACAAAAGCCGGAATCGACGTAAAAGATGTCCCATCAAGGATACTGGTCGCCCCTGAAGATGCGGATGTTGATATTCCCGAATAGGTCTAGCTCGAATGGATCCGCGCAAGGGAGACTGGGAAATCAATCGCCTGATTCTTTGGGCTACGTTGGTGAGTGCTAATGTTCAGGGATCAATCGAGATCTGGAATCCGATTTCTCGAAATGACCAACTCAATGCTCCGCGGGGCTCCGGGAATTTTCCGGATAAAGCCTATCTCCTCCAATCTCTTTATCATGCTATGACAGGTCGGGGGAGCAGTCCGAAAGTGCTTTTGGAAATCGGTCTCCGCTGGCGGTTCCCGGTGTATCTTT
The DNA here is from genome assembly GCA_051270635.1 of Verrucomicrobiales bacterium. GTDB lineage: Bacteria > Verrucomicrobiota > Verrucomicrobiia > Verrucomicrobiales > DEV007 > JAGROY01. The sequence continues at coordinate 16,372 of JBNMNB010000026.1, forward strand.
GTGTAATAGTAGATGAACGACAGATACTGTCCCTGCTTGTCTGTTGGTATCGGTAGCTCAGGCATCTATTATGTGATTTCTTTCTTTAGCGAACGTGTATGGACCGGAAAACTCCGGCAGACCGAGAGCAATGATCGAATCGTAGTGGTCAGGATGTAGTTAAAGTGAGTGAAAGCCACCTCGATTGTTCGGTTCATTTTAGGATTTTTGGTTGAGTCAAGCAAGGCTTTCTCCAAGACTAATTTCAGTCATGTTGATTGCGGTTGCTTGCCCCTTGCCCGATCCGCAGAACCCCATTGGATACTTAGCCTCCCGGCTCCAGCGCCTAATGCAGCAGACTGGTGCCGTCGCTAAGTGTGTAAGAGTGACCGCGGTGATTTTATTCTGGCATTGTGGTGGAGAGATCTAACACGTTACGTCCATGACTGAACAAGAATTGATTGCGAAGCTGGAAAAGATTGAGCGATTGTTCGCCGGAGCAACGACACTCGGTGAAAAGGCTGCTGCTTCCGAGGCGAAGAAGCGTCTCGAAGCTCGCCTTGCCGATGTTGCGGAGCACGAAACGGCCGAGGAATATAAGTTTTCGATGAATGATGAGTGGTCGCGGCGATTGTTTTCAGCGCTGCTGCGTCGCTACGGGCTCATGCCTTACCGATACAAGCGGCAACGATACACTACGGTCATGGCGAGAGTCCCCAAGAGCTTTGTCGACGAAACTCTCTGGCCGGAGTTCCAAGAGTTGGACAAGATTCTCACAGAATACATTTCATCAATTACAACGAATCTCATCAACAAGCACATTCATCAGAACACAGCTGAAGCCGATGTGGTAGAGGAACCCCAGCGCCTGAGGGGTTGATCGCAGAACGATGGTTCTACGATAGGGATTCTTTCAAATAAGGGACGTGGAATTATTGTTAGGATCGAATCATTGTGAGAGCAACCAATCCTCAGGATAATCGGGTGGAAGTGAGCATCCTGTGCCATTTTGCACAACGCTCGCTCCGGAATGCGATTGCCTATTCCCGATCAGCAAGCGAGGATGGCGGCGATGACAAACAGCACTACGATCGGCGTCCCGAAGGAAATTAAAGATCACGAGAACCGCATCGCGATGCTGCCGTCGGGAGCGCGAGATCTGATCAATCGCGGCCACCGGGTGATCGTGCAGGCTGGTGCTGGACTCGGTGCCTCCTACCGCGACGAGGAATACACCGCTGCTGGTGCGGAGATTGTCGAGACCGCTGCGGAAGTTTTTACCGGCGCGGATCTGATAGTGAAGGTCAAAGAACCGCAGCCCTCCGAGGTGGCGATGTTGGAGCCACGGCATATCTTGTTCACCTACTTGCACCTCGCTGCGGATAAGAAGCTGACCGAGGATTTAGTCGCAACTGGCTGTACGGCGATCGCATACGAGACGATCGTAGTGAACGGTCGCCTGCCGTTGTTGGAACCAATGAGCGAGATCGCTGGCCGCATGTCTGTGATCGTGGGTGCCTACCATCTCGCCCGGCACCGCGGCGGGCGCGGGATTTTGCTCGGCGGCGTGCCGGGTGTGTTGCCGGGGCGTGTGGTCGTCATCGGCGGCGGGACTGCGGGCGTGAATGCGGCTCGCGTGGCGACCGGGATGGGTGCGGACGTGACGATTCTCGAAGTCGACCTGGAGCGGATGCGGTTTTTGGACATCACGATGGACGGCGCGCACACGCTCTATTCGAGCCACGCCAGTTTGCTGGACCAGCTGCCGCGCGTCGATTTGCTCATCGGCGCGGTGCTGGTGCCGGGTGCCAAGGCACCGAAGTTAATAACGCGTGAGATGTTGAAAGTAATGCAACCTGGCAGCGTGTTCGTCGATATCGCCGTCGACCAGGGAGGCTGTGCAGAGACGACGCGCCCGACGACGCACAGCGATCCGACCTACGTCGAGGAGGAGGTGATCCACTACTGCGTGGCGAACATGCCCGGCGCCTACTCGCGCACGGCGACGCAGGCCTTAACCAATGTGACGCACACCTTCCTCAACCTGATTGCGGACCAAGGTCTGGCTGGCGCCTGCGAGAAGAACCCGAACCTCATCGGCGGGATCAACTGCTGCGCGGGGAAGGTTACATGCCTTGCGGTCGGCGAAGCCCACGATCTGGATGTTTCCGATCCTGATCTCAGTTAGAGGGTTGGTGGTAGTATTAAAAAACTTACGTCCCTTATTTCTTTCTGCATCCAGTCGCGTCATTATCCACTAATTATTCGACGTCCCGTAAAAAGTTTCCTCGTCTACTCTACCGCGAGGCGCGTTGGTTTATTTAGGCTTACTGGTAATTTACAAGTTCCCCGGTCTGCACTTCGCCGGAGAGTGTCTCGAAATCGCTGGCATCACTGGCGGCTTCAACTTTCAGGCGGCATGGACCGCCGGGCTAGCCATGGCAATCTGAAACGGTTTTTCTCCTCAAAATACAGCGCCGCCTCGGGCCACTCGCTCGCTGAACTCAGGAACATCCTTGTCAGATCTCAATCGATTTGAGTCCGAAGGGAACGAAATTCTGGAAATCCTGCACGTTTCCGGTCGCAATTCGTCCGCCGAATGCGAGAGCGGTGGCAGCGATCATGGTGTCGGTCTTCCGTGTTCGAGCTTGGCCGGTTTGGTTGAATAGTTTGGCCGCTTGCTCGGCTAAAATTTCATCAAAAGTAATCGGAGCTTTAGCGAGAAAGCTGAGGACGAAGGCGATTTCATTCTGATCGGTGGGGCCTACAAGAAATTCATACCAAACGATGGAACTCACGACGATGTCTTCGCCTTGTGCGAGCTGCTGCTCGACGAAATCCATGACCGACTGATCGAAGGCAGCCATTCTGATCAGGACATTGGTATCCAGATGAATCACCGGGCCTGTTCCCTTCCTCCGAAAGTTTGACGATCTTCGAGATACTCATTGAGGTATTCCGTCAGTGAGGCGCATCGTTCTTCCGAAGGCGGATTATTTTGCAGATAGGAGCGATAGGCCCGAAAGGCTTCCAGGCGTATCATTTTTTCTGGATCGAGAGCTGGTTCTGACGCTGTGGCCGGTTCGCTGCTCTCTTTGCGCGCATTGAGCCAGGCGCGCAGAGCCTCGGCAGTGACTTCCTTCATCGTGCGCCTGTCTTGTGCGGCGCGGATTTTGACATCCATGACGAGACCTTCTGGAAGATCAATGGTCGTTTTCATGCTGGCAGTATAGCAAGCTAACAAGTTAGCTGTCAATTTTGTATCTTGGAGCGATTCCTTGAAGTGGCACAAAACCAAAAAGTGGGAAAATTGTCGCTATGGCGGGAGCCTCGCGGAGGCACAACACGATCGCCGCAAAAACGGCCAGCAGACCGAGAGCACATCGTCATTGACGGCTGAGTCACACAACACACGGTAATTATTACGCGCCGAATTAATATTTTACTCGAAAAAATAGGGGACTCGCTATTGATTCGAGGATTTGGAAGGAAAGTGCTTGAACTTGACCTTGAGGCTTGGTCTGGGCAATTTGATCGGGATGAACAGGTTTGCATGTGCGATTTTAGCGTTTGGGTGGCTGGTGGTTTCTGCTGGTGATGTTGTTGGGCAGGAACTCTCTCTTTTTTTTCGCCGCCCTGTCTTGATTGGTGCAAGTGTGAGTGGGGGATTCACGCAGTCTGAGATGCTGGGTGGGCCGAAGACTGCAGGCTATCGATTGAAGCACTACGTGGATGCCGCAATTCTGGGAGAGCATGATTCCGCCGAGGCCTTTGGTGGGGCCTATTTCTTCATGAATCCGGAGAAGAATGGCACAACCTGTGTGGAGAAAGCTCTGACTCATCAGCCTAGCCTGGTCATCGCTGTCGATTTTCTTTTCTGGTTCTGCTATGGAGACGGGCTCACTGATGCTCAGAGGTTGGAGATGTTTGAGAAAGGACTTTTGTTGCTCGAAAAGTTTGAGGTTCCGATGGTGGTAGGCAATCTCCCGAATGCCGAGGCGGCAGTGGACAAAATGTTGTCGAAGTCACAGATGCCAACGCTTGAAGTGATCGACAAATGCAACGCCCGCTTGCTCGAGTGGGCGAAGAATCGAAAGGCCGTTGCTGTTCTGCCTTTGTCTGACTTCATGGCAGCTACGGTAGCAAATAAGCCACTGCAGGTGCGTGATCATCATTGGCCTGGCGGCTCTAGCCGCGCGTTGTTGCAGCCCGATTTTTTACATCCTTCGCATCATGGATGTGTCGGGCTTACGATGTTTGTGCTCGATGCGGCGGTGCGTCTGGATCCCGGGATTTCGTCCGAGATTTGCTGGGATTTGCAGAAAGTCTACACCGATGGACTGGCAGCGGCATTCCCGGCGAAAGAAGAAGTGCCGGCTGAGAAATGAAGTCTTTTGCGAATGGTAAGTTTGCTTCACGTATCAATTTACGTGCCGTCGCCACAGTGGTTCGCCATTGAGTGAGCGGATCTTGAGGTTCCGGACATCGCCGGTTGTCATGTAGCTGGAAAGTCCCAGCGGCGCACAGTGTTCGATGTCGCCCGGACGCAGGCTGATAGTTTTTCCGGCGAGGGGCACTTTGGCGATGATGGCTGTGCCATTCCACACCTTCATCATGTCTGGGCGCACTTCGATGCGGAAAGTGTACCATTGATCAACCGCGTAGTTGAAAGTGCTGGTGGTCTCGTTTGCTGAGGCATTGATACCATCGATGCAGGATATTCCCGTGACTGATCCGCCCCATCCACCGGGGATGAACGTGGCGCAGGTTTTCAGCGAGTTCACTGGAAAAGTGAGAGCGGCAAAGAAATCGGCACCTTCGATGCGCCGTGCGTCGTAGGTGATTTCGTAGTCGGTCACAGGCAGATCCCAAGGGCCTTCGTAGCGAATGGCGCTGAAGGGTTCGCCTGCCGGCAACCGGCATGAATCGTCAGAGGTGAACTCGACGCCTGCATTTGCCGGAATCTCATCGAGCACTCGCCAGTGCTGGAGCCCGCCACTCAGCAGTGCCACATCCATGGCCGCTTCGATCTTTGTTCCAGAGGGAATCTCTTCCGGACTCAAATTCGCTACTGCTTGCGGGGTCTTTTGGGGCGCATCGTCACAGCTGGGCAAGGCGAGCGCGAAGCCAAGTGCAAGTAGCGCTCTACTTCGAGTCATTATCCTTTGCTTCTACTGCGGCTTCCTTCTTTTGCTCGATTTGCTTGCCATCGATTCGGCAGATCTTGAAATTTCGGTATTCACCAGCGGTGACATAGGTCGCCATGCCAAAGGGGACACAGTATTCGATATCGCCCCAACGCATTCCCACACGGCGGTCAGCAAGTTCAACATCGACGATACTCTCGCCATCCATCCACACTTTGAGGAATTCGGGAGTCACCTGAACGCGAAACGTGAACCATTGGTTCATTTCGAATTTATGAAATGTGGAAGTGTCATTGTTCGCCGCATCCATCCCCTCCAGGCTGGAGATGCCAGCCAGCGCGCCACCCCAACCGCCAGCGACAAAGGTGCAGCACGTTTTGACGTCATTCACAGGAAATGTGATCGCGCAGAAAAAATCGGATCCTTTGACGCGTCGTGCATCGATGGTGAATTCGTAATTGGTGACTGGAAGGTCAAGTGGACCAGAGTAGCGAATGCCGCTCAGTGGGTCGCCCATTTTCATAAGGAAAACACCGTCTTCCTTAGCTGGAGCGATCCCGCCATTTGATGGAAAGTCTTCAAGGATTTTCCAGTGCTTCACTCCTTCGGCGAAGAGATCCACGGATGCCTGATCCGCTTTGGCATTCTCGAGAGCTTTCAGTTTTTTCAGGACTTCATCCCGTTCTGCCAGGGCAGCAGTAGTTGTCTTTTCCAGTTCTGCCACGGCTGCGATGTTTTTGTCGATTCGTTTACGCGTGGCTGCGACTTGCTCTTCTAGAGCCTGCACGGTAGCGCGTAATTTCTCTGCGACCTGACCAGTTTCCAAAGTTGCGTCTGTTTCCTCCTGAGCCCAAGCTTGCGTTGGTAAGAAGATTAGCAGCGAGCAGCCGCAAAAGGCGACGGACGCAGCGATGAGACATTTTTTCAAAGCGTAAGATTTCATCTTGTTGCGAACGTCGCGGTTTTTCGGTGCGTTTGCAATCGCATAGAATCTTGTTCCTCCTCGGTGATCTTCCTGCCGTATCTTTGGGCGCTGAACTAAGGCGATTACATCGTGTTTACAGGTTTTACGCGGTGGAACAGGAGAATAATCCCAAAATTTAGGTTTGCAGCTGTCGGAATAGACCCATCATTAGGGACAATGCGTAAGATCCTCGTCACCTCCGCACTCCCTTATATCAATGGTCACATTCACCTGGGTTACCTTGTGGAAGCGATCCAGACGGACATTTGGGTGCGATTTCAGAAACTTCGCGGACACGATGTCCGTTATTTTTGTGCGGATGACACGCACGGCACGGCGACAATGTTGCGGGCTAAAAGTGAAGGTCGCACTGAAGCTGAGTTGGTCGCTGCTGTTGGGGCCGAGCATCGCAAAGATCTCGATGGCTTCGGCATCAGTTTCGATCACTTTAGTCACACCGACACCGAGGCATCGCGTGATGTCTGCAATGAGATCTGGAAGGCGCTGCGAGATGCGGAGATGATCGTGGAGAAAGATGTCGAGCAATTGTTCGACACACAGGAGGGGATTTTTCTCGCGGATCGTTTTGTGCGTGGCACGTGCCCGAATTGTAAGTCAACCGATCAACCCGGCGACAATTGTTCTAAATGCGATGCTACCTATACACCTGCCGATCTCATTGATCCTGTCAGTGTTGTTTCCGGCACGCGCCCGGAAACGCGCAACGCGAACCATTTGCTGGTCAATGTGGAAAAAATGCACTCGTTTCTGGAAGAGTGGACGCAATCTGGAACGCTTCCGAGCGAGAGCGCCAACTATTTGAAAGGCTTTTTCCTGAATGAGCCACTGCGTGACTGGGATGTTTCCCGCCCGGCTCCCTACTTCGGTTTTGAAATTCCTGACAGCCCGGGGAATTACTGGTATGTGTGGTTTGATGCGCCGATCGGCTACATTGGTGCCACCAGTGAATGGTGCGCTGCAAATGGGCAGGAACTGGCCGACTGGTGGAAGAACGACAACGCGGAAATTCATCACTTCATCGGCAAAGATATCCAGTATTTCCACACTTTATTCTGGCCGGTGATGTTGAAAACGGCCGGATTCACCTTGCCCAGCAAAGTGAGAATCCATGGCTTCCTCACTGTTGATGGAAAGAAGATGTCGAAGAGCGATGGCACTTACATCAAAGCTGCGACGTACTTGAATCATCTCGATCCAGCAGCCTTGCGTTACTTTTATGCCAGTCGCCTTTCCAGCAAGGTGGAGGACATTGATTTGAATCTCGAGGAATTCGCGACCAAGGTGAACACCGATCTGGTGGGGAAAGTGGTCAATATTGCCAGTCGGACAGCGAAGTTTATCGCTGACGTGGGATTGTCAGCGGAGTATCCTGAAGACGGCGGCATGTTTGCGGATGCGGCTGTGAAGGCAGATGCGATTGCCGAAGCTTATGAGAATACGGACTACGGCCGTGCGATGCGGTTGATCATCGAGATTGCGGACAAGGTGAACCCTTACGTGGAATCGAATGCACCCTGGGAGCTGCGGAAGGATCCTGCCAATGCACAGAAATTGCAGGATGTTTGCACAGTAGCGCTCAATATTTTCCGTCAGTTGACTATTTTTCTGACTCCGGTTCTACCGCGACTTGCTGAGCAGGCAGGTGAACTGTTCGATGAGCCGATCACCTCCTGGGAGCAGGCAAAGACACCGCTGGTGGGGCGCCCTGTTGGCAAGTTCAAACATATGATGCAGCGCATCGATCCAAAGAAAATCGCAGCGATGGTTGAAGAAAGCAAAGAAGAGGCTGCTGCAGAAGCTGCCCTGGCGAAAAGGGAATCAGCTGGATCTGGAGATAGCGGTAATAGCGCTCAATGGGACGATTCGGCGGACGCGCTTGTGGCTGAACCTCTGGCTGATGGCATCACTATCGATGATTTCATGAAGGTGGACCTTCGCGTGGCGCGGATCGTTGAGGCCAATGAAGTGCCTGAAGCTCGCAAGCTCGTGCAGTTGACTTTGAGTCTTGGCGGAGATGAACGGCGTAATGTTTTCGCTGGAATCAAATCTGCCTACGACCCTGCCGATCTTGTCGGTCGTCTCGTGGTTCTGGCCGCCAATCTTGCACCTCGGAAAATGAAATTTGGTGTGAGTGAAGGCATGGTCATTGCATCTGGCCCGGGCGGAAAAGAAATATATTTACTCAGTCCGGACAGTGGAGCAGTTCCCGGGCAGCGTGTTCATTAATTTTAATCAAGAGTCAGTATGAATGAAACAATGGCATTGATGGGGCTGCTGGGCGGTTTCTTGATCGGCGCGGCCTCACTTTTGGCTTATTACGTCACAAAGAAAGTGCCGGGCATATCGGGTGTCTTCGGACGAATTCTTCAACCGAAGAAAGGAGATGTGGGCTGGCGAGTGGCCATGATTGTGGGTTTGATAGTCGGCGCAGGAATCATCTTTGCAGGTGTTCCTCAAGCGCGCGAATTTCACTCCATTGATTCTCCCATAAAGTTAGTGATTGCGGGATTGCTGGTCGGATTTGGGACGCGACTGGGTGGCGGCTGCACCAGTGGACACGGAGTTTGTGGGATGGGGCAGGGCGTTCGTGATTCGATCGTGGCGACGCTTGTTTTTATGGCTGCGGCGATGCTCACTGTCTGGATCTCCGGGAATCCGTTGGGAGGTGGGCAATGAAATCGATTCAGAAAAATCTGTTAGTGTTCGTAGCTGGATTGATTTTTGGTGCGGGACTGGCTTTGTCAGGAATGACAGATCCTGGGAAAGTGATCGGCTTTCTTGATGTAGCGGGTGACTGGGATGCCACTCTGGCATTCGTGATGGCGGGGGCCGTGGTCACTTTTGCGATCGGAGCCCGCTGGCTTCCAGGTATCCCGAAGGCGTCGTCAGACCCCGTGTCGCGCCGATTGATCACGGGGGCGATTTTCTTTGGCGTTGGATGGGGCATCTCCGGATTTTGTCCCGGGCCTGCCCTGGCGAATCTCGCTGCGCTCGGCGATCATTTGGACGGCCTATGGTTTGTGCTGGCGATGACAGCGGGCATGATTCTCGCGCAACGCGTGCGTGGTGTTGATCAGTAGAAATCAAACAAGGATCTCCCTGACGACTTTTGCAGACTCCACCCCGGTAAGTTTCATGTCGAGTCCCTGGTAGGGGACAGTGAAACGGTCATGCTGCAGGCCGAGTTGGTGTAGCATGGTGGCGTGGAGATCGCGGACGTGGACGATGTTTTCGACTGAGTGGTAGCCGAGTTCGTCTGTTGCCCCGTGGGAAATGCCCCCTTTGATTCCTCCACCTGCCATCCACATGGAGAAACCTTTGATGTGGTGGTCGCGACCAGGGCCGCCTTTGCCTTGAAACATCGGAGTGCGACCGAATTCGCCTCCCCAGACTACCAGTGTGTCATCGAGCAGGCCACGTTGCTTTAAGTCGGTGATCAGCGCCCACGTTGGTCGATCGGTGTGGCCGCAGCAGATATTCATGTATTTTTCCAAGTCACCGTGATGGTCCCAGCCGCGGTGATAGAGTTGGATGAAGCGGACACCGCGCTCTGCCAGACGGCGAGCCAGCAGGCAATTTGATGCGTATGAGCCGTCACCGGGAGTTGCACCATAAAGGTCGAGCACGTGCTGTGGTTCGTCTGCAATATCGACAAGCTCTGGCACGGATGTCTGCATGCGAAACGCCATTTCGTAGGCGGCGATGCGGGTGTCGATTTCAGGGTTGGAGACGAATGTATTGCGGCGGCGATCGAGTGCGCCGATGGCATCGACCAAGGCGGACTGCTGGGCAGCGGAGACACCCGCCGGATTGCGCACGTAGTGCACAGGATCACCTGAAGAATTAAATTCCACGCCCTGATAGCGACTTGGCAAAAATCCTGACGCCCATTGTCGAGAAGCGATCGGCTGCGGGTTGCGACCGCCGACGCTGGTGAGGACTACGAAGCCTGGCAAGTTTTCGGTTTCCGATCCCAGGCCATAGTTGACCCATGCACCCATGGATGGTCGACCGCTGATGACCGTGCCCGTATTCATGAAGGTGTGGGCTGGATCGTGATTAATCTGCTCGGTGACCATCGAGCGGACGATCGCGATGTCGTCCGCGAGCTTGGCGGTGTGTGGCAGGAAGTCGCTGATGACTTGACCGCTTTGGCCGTAGCGGTGGAATTTTGTCAGATGCCCCTGCACCTTAAGCGCCTGTCCCTGGAGCTGTGCGATCGGTTGCCCGGTGGTGAACGACTGCGGCATGGGCTGGCCATCGAGCTCATCCAGCTTCGGTTTGTAGTCGAAGGTCTCCAGGTGCGATGGGCCCCCTGCCATGCATAGAAAAATGACCCGTTTTGCTTTTGCCACAAGGTGCGGTATCGCTGGGGCGGATGAGGCCGCGCGCGCCACAGCTTGATCCTTGCTGAGTAAGCCCATCAGAGCTGCTGAGCCCAGGCCAAGACTGGATTGTCTCAGGAAAGTGCGGCGTTGCATGTGTCGAGCGAAAGGATCCATCATGTTTTGTTAGTTCCTTGTTAGGGTTTCGCTGAAATTCAAGATAGCGCGGGTAACCGTTGTCCAGGCTGCCAGTTCTAAAGGATCGATGGTCTCGCTTACTGGGGCGATGCCAATGTTGAGAAGTTCTGTTGCCGCGTCAGGTGCGGCGATAAACTCGCCCTGCGCGCGGGTCAGTAGTGACGTGAGAATCTGGCGCTCTTCAGGGGCAGGCGTGCGGCTGACTGCCTGACGATAGGCAAAGTCGAGTCTGCTCGAGGTGCTGTCGCCACCTTGTTCGATGATCCTGGCTGCGAATACGCGCGCAGCTTCGACAAAGGTGGGATCGTTGAGTAGCACCAAGGCTGCGGTGGGTGTGTTGGATTTTGGGCGCTTCGCGGTGCATTCTTCGCGACTGGGTGCATCCAGGGCCTTCAGCATTGGATGCAGGAATTGTCGCTGCACATGCACATAGAGCCCGCGCTGCCACTGCCGATAATCCGCGCTATGGGAATACTTCCGAGGGGGGAAGTTCAGATGCCGGTAGTAGCCTTCCGGTTGGTATGGTTTCACGCTTTGGGTAGCGGGCTCGGTGACTAGCAGGCCACTGATGGAGAGCGCTGAGTCGCGCACCATTTCGGCAGGCAATCGGAAGCGACTCTGGCGGGCGACTAATTGGTTATTCGGGTCGAGTTCCTGCAGTGTGGGCGACTCAAGTGACGACTGCCGATAGGATCGGCTGGTGACTAACAGTCGAACCAGTTGCTTGATGTCCCAGTCGCACTGATAGAAAGCGATGGCCAGGTTATCGAGCAATTCTGGATTCGCAGGTGGCTCGCCCTGGCCGCCGAAGTCGTCGAGCGATCGCGAAATGCCCGTTCCAAAGAAGAGGTGCCAGAAACGATTGGCGAAGACGCGAGCGGTCAGGCCGCCGCTTCCGTTTTCAGTGTCGACCAGCCAGTCGGCAAAATTCAACCGTGTAGCTCTGCTGCCGCCGTTATCGAGCGCACCCAGGAATTCCGGGATGGCGGGTGCAACGATTTCGCCGCTGTCATCAAGCCAGTTGCCGCGTGGGAGCACGCGAATCTGTCGGGGTTCATCCAACGCAACAGTGATCATTGTTTTGCGCGCTTGCTTCTTGATAACAGCAATCTCAGCTTCCAGAGCATCGGTTGATTGCTCTGCTTCTTTTGCTCCAGCGAGTCGGTACTGAAGATCGGAAAGAATGGCTTGATCGGTCGTATTCAACACAGAAAGCTCCGGCGGGCGAGCGGTTGGAAGGGCATTCGTTCCCACCTTAAAGTGTTGCTCTTCGTCGATGTCTGAAAACAAGGCCACCATCGAATAGAAATCTTTAATAGTGTAAGGATCGAATTTGTGATCGTGGCACTGCGCGCACCCAACGGTGGCTCCCATCCAGACATTGGAAACATTGCGTATGCGATCCGCTGCGTAGATGGCCAAGTATTCTTTCTTCTGCACGCCTCCCTCGTGCGATGTCTGCAGTAAGCGATTGTAGCCAGTCGCGATCTTTTGATCGATCGTCGGTTCGGGTAATAGATCGCCAGCCAGCTGTTCACGGGTGAACTGATCGAAGGGCATATTTTGATTCAATGCCGAGACGACCCAGTCTCGGTAGGGCGATATACTGTGGTCCTGATCCCCATGATAGCCGACGGTGTCTGCGTAGCGCACGAGATCGAGCCAATAGGTTGCCAGTCTCTCGCCAAAGTGTGGCGATTCCAGCAGTCGATCGACCAGGTGCTGCCATGCGATTTCGAAATCTTCTTTTGTCGCAACGAAGGAATCTACCGCCTCAGGCTGTGGAGGCAGGCCAGTGAGATCAAAATAAAGTCGGCGGATCAACGTGACACGATCAGCGTCGGGTGACGGATCAAGGCCTTTCTTTTCGAGCCGGGCGAGCACGAACGAATCAACCCAATTGGTTGGCCAATGTATGTCTTCAACTGCCGGGATGGCATGATGCTCCGGAGCAACATATGCCCACGGTTCCTGGTACTCAGCTCCTTCTTTGATCCAGCGGGTCAGTAATTCAATCTCCTTTGCCTCCAGTGATTTGTGGGACTCGGGCGGTGGCATTTTTTCATCCTGATCGCTGCTGCGAATCCGTTTCACAAGAGTACTTGCATCCGGCCGACCCGGAGTGATCGCCGCATGCCCTCCAAGATCGGCAGTGGCGCCCTCCCGGGTGTCCAGCCGCAAGTCCGCCTTGCGCTCATGCGCATCCGGGCCATGGCAAAAGAAACATTTGTTAGACAGCAATGGCCGAACATTTCGATTGAAATCGATAGAGTCCTCAGCCGATAAAGACGCACTGGCAATGTGCAGAGCGATAATGGCCCATACCGAAGTTACTATCTGCCTGTGTCTGCTGACGATCATGTGAAAGTGCCAATGATTGCCCGTTTCACCACAAGGCTCAACATTCAATCGCGACGAAATTTGCGTCTTGGGGCAGTAAGCCATTTTGTTTAAAACGCTGGTTTGAAAGTGTTTTCTGTGTGGAAACTCGAGGGTGCTCATTGTGGCGAATTGGTGTAGCCTGCCCAAGCGGTGTTCCCTTTTGCCGCATTTTTGATATTTACTGGAAAACGTGTCCAATCAGACCACGCATCGCATAGCTGTGTTGCTCTTCACCGATCTTGTTGATTCGGTGGGGATGCAGGGCCGTCTGGGTACCAATCGTTACGCTGCAATCTTGATGCGGCATGATGATCTTTTCCGCGGGCTGATTCAGGGGACCAGCGGACGAATTCTAAAACACACGGGCGATGGTTTTCTAGCAGATTTTTCGGTCGCCAGTGAAGCTGTTAGTGTTGCGCTTGCATTTCAGATGCTTCTGCATCGTGAAGACTGGGGGAGTGAAGGCGTGGCTGTGCGCGTCGGCTTACACCAGGGAGAAGTAATCGCTGTGAGCGACTTAGCGATGGAGGACGAGCGCTCTAGTCCGCTGGCAGTTGGGATGGCGGTGAACCTAGCGGCTCGGATCATGGATATGGCTAAGGGTGGGCAAATCCTGATGAGCCGGGCGGTGTATGAAAGCGCGCGCCACTACGTGAGGCAGCATCCGCCAGTCGTAGGTGTGGGATCAAACGAAATGCCTGAACTGGAATGGCGGAACCAGGGTGAATACATTCTTCAAGGGGCTGCAGAACCAGTGGGAATTTTTCAAGTTGGAGCGGACGGCATTGCGCCGATGGACGCGCCGGGACAGACCAAAAAAGCGCGCCGACTTCCGGATGGTCAGGGATCCAGCAGGATGGCGACACGTGAGCTTCCTGTCGAGGAAGTCGACTCCAGCGATATTTTCATCAGCTTTTCCCATTTGGATGATTTGTCTGCGCATGAAGATGAGCCCGGCTGGGTCACTCGACTTCATCGCACACTGGAAATCCGCATGGGGCAATTGACCGGGCAGCCAGTCAAAGTCTGGCGAGATCCGAAACATGACCACGAAGACGATTTTGATCCGGAAGTCGGGTTGCGGCTAAAAAACGCTCGGGCATTCGTCCCAGTCCTTTCGCCGCCCTTTTTACAAGCGGATGGATGTCGCGAGGAAGTGCGCAGTTTCTGCAATGGCACCCGCGCGGAAGGTGAGTTTGAGATGAACGGTCGACCTCGCGTTTTTAAGGTCATGAAGACGCCGGTGGATCAGAGTCAGTTTGAGCCGGACTTGCGCAATGTGTTTGATAACCTCATGGGGTTCGATTTTTTCGAGCAAGGCAGTAGCGGATACCTGGTTGAGTTTGACGAATCGTTTGGAGAGGATTCTCGCCGTCGTTTTTTGCATCGCGTTTACGATCTGGCGCATGAAATTAATGCGACATTTCAGCCGCCCGGTGGTGGAAGTGGCGGAGGTGATGGTGTATCTGCAGAGGAAGGAGTGGGCGCAAAGGCGAAGCGAACAGTTTATCTGGCTGAGACGACCTCTGATCTTCAGGACAAGCGCGATCAAGTCAGGCGAGAATTTCTTGAGCGTGGATATCGTGTGCTGCCGGAGCATCCGCTTCCACGGGAAGTGAATGCATTGCACGAGCAGATCCAGGCGGCGATGGCGGAATCAGATTTGGTACTGCATTTACTGGGCACGCGCTACGGTCGCATTCCTGAAGGTAGTGAGCAATCGATCGCTGAGATTCAATGCCGAACAGAACCCGAAACAAAGCGAGTCATTCCGCGGATCATTTGGGCCAGCACCAATGATGAATTCGAGGACGAGCAACAGAAAGCGTTCGTCCGGCAGGTGGAACAAGGCGAGATGGGATACCGCGAGGTAGAGTTCCTGCGCGGATCCATTGAGCAATTAAAGCGGTTGGCCATCAAGACGCTGGGCAAGGAAAGTGTGGTTGCTGTGTCGCGACCTCCCAAGCAGGAAAGCGACGCGGAGCCAGTCGCTTTCGAGGGTGAGAAGGTCGTTTATATTGTCTGTGAAGAAGCCGATGAGGAAGCTGTCGAACCGCTCGAAGACTTTTTATACGAACAGGGATTCGAGGTGAAGGTTCCTCCCTTTGATGGTGATCCCGCGGCTTTTACCTCGGTACACCAGCAGCAGCTGACACTGGCGGATGCCGTGCTGGTCTACTATGGATCTGCCAGTGCCCAGTGGGCAGAGATGAAGCTGATGGATGTGAAAAAAGCTCCCGGGCTGGGGCGGCGGCAACCGTTTCTTGCTCAGGGCGTTTACATTGCTCCGCCGAAGACGCGGAGGAAGTCGCGGTTCCGTTCCCGATCAGCCATCGTGATGCAGGCTGATGGGGATGAATTTGATCCACAATCACTCGCACCTTTCGTGCAAAAAATTCGAGAGAACAGTCAACGTTGAACGATTTTTTCCAGACGTCCGATGACGAGAACACTAATCCGTTTCCGGGGCTGCGGCCATTCCGGATGGATGAGGAGTATCTCTTCTTTGGTCGTGAGCAGCAGTGCCAGGAGTTGATGGCAAGATTGCTGCGGCGGCGTTTTTTGGCAGTGTTAGGTTCTTCTGGAAGTGGTAAATCTTCCCTGGTGCGCGCTGGGCTTTTGCCTGCTCTTTATGGCGGTGGACTTCCCGGGGCTGGCTCGCACTGGAGTGTCGCTCTCATGCGTCCTGGTGGGAACCCGCTGGGAAACCTCGCAGAGGCGCTGATGGACTCAGAGCTTTGGGATGAATTTCCTGAGGATGACGATTCGCTTCCCGATCGCCTGGATCTTGAAACAACGCTGCAGCGCAGTGCTCTGGGACTTCGTGAAGTGGCCAAACTGGCGCGCTTGCCTCAAGGTCACAACCTCCTGGTCGTCGTCGATCAGTTTGAAGAATTGTTCCGATTCAGCCGCACTGGTGCCACGGAAGCGCAGCGGGATGAAGCAGATGCTTTTGTCAGCCTGCTAATCGAGGCAGCGCGGCAGACGCGGTTTTCCATTTATGTGGTCGTTACGATGCGGTCCGATTTTTTTGGAGATTGCGCAGCGTTCGAATCCCTGGCGCAAGTGATCAATGATGGTGACTATCTGGTGCCGAGGCTGACCCGAGATCAACTCAAGGAAGCCATCGAAGGCCCGGTGCGAGTGGGTGGCGGAGAAATGTCACCTTCTCTGGTGCAACGTCTACTCAACGATGCGGGTGATGATCCCGATCAGTTGCCGATCCTGCAGCACGCATTGATGCGCACCTGGCATTTCTGGCGAGAGCAGGGGGAGAATGGCCAGCTTTCGCATGGTCATTATGAAATTATTGGCGGCATGGACGAAGCGCTGTCGCTTCATGCCGATGAAGTGATGGAATCGCTCCCCAGTGACCGGCACCGGGAACTGGCGCGGCGCATGTTTAAAGCGCTGACCGAACGCGCGACGGATAACCGCGGTATTCGCCGACCGCAGCGTCTGGGAAGTCTGTGTGAGATCACAGGTGGGACAGAGCAAGAGCTCGTCATCGTTGTCAATGCCTTCCGTATGCCTGGCGTCACGTTTCTGATGCCGGGCACCGAAGAGGAGCTGACCGAGGCCACTGTTGTTGATATTTCCCATGAGAGTTTCATGCGCCATTGGAAGCGGATGGGACACTGGGTAGATGAAGAGCACAAATCCGCCAGTGTCTACAATCGCCTGCTGCAGTCGGCATCGCTGTGGAAAGAGGGACGGGCGGACCTTTACCACGATCCCGATCTACAGATTGCGCAACAATGGCGCGATCAGACCAGTCCCAATACTGCTTGGGCATCGCTCTACGGTGGTGGTTTTGAGGATGCAATGGATTTTCTTGAGCGCAGTCATCAGGCGAAGGCTCGGGAAGACGAGGCGCGAGAGAAAAACCGCAAACGGGAGCTTTCTCAGGCCAAGGAATTGGCAGATATACGATCGCGCTCAGCCAGGAAAGCGCGAATTTTCGCCTTCATGCTGGGGCTCTTAGCTGTATTGTTAGGCTGTGCGGCAGTGGTGGCTTTTGTGCTACTGTCGATTGCCATTACCCAGAGTTCAGAAGCTCAGAGGGAACGGGGCAAAGCTGAATCTGCGCGCCGTGAAGCTGACGATGCGAACCGAAAACTGAGCCGGACCTTTAGTCAATCCACTTATACTCTGGGGCAGGATGCTGCGGAAGAAGGTCGCTACAGCGAGGCGCTGGCCTATTTCGCGCGAACTTTGGAGATGAATCCTGAACAAACTCCAGCGGCAGATCGCGTTTTCTCAATTCTCACCCAGGTGAGTCTTCCTGGTTTGTATAGAACGTTCAAGGATGACCGAGAACTGGAGGCGATCGCGTTTAGTCCGGACGGGAAGTTGATTGCTACTGGCTCTCGTGATGATGCGTTGCGAGTTTATAGTCTTGAAAAGGGAACGTCAGTGGCACGTTGGCGTTTTAATCGGAGAGTCGAAGCTATCGATTTCAGTAGTGATGGGCGCTACATTGCTGCTGGCAGCAATGATGGGCGCGCAGCCATTTTTGACATGGAAAGCAAGGAGCAGATCGGGCCATGGCTGGAGCATCCAGGTCAGGTGGATGTCATAGATCTGAATGCGGATGCGACGCTTTTAGCTACGGGTGGGTCTGATGGGATGGTGCGCATTTGGGAGGTTCCGTCTGGCCAGTTGCGCTATGCCTATCAGCACTTCGGAGGTAAAGAGGTCGTTGATGTCCAGTTTTCTCCGCAGGAAAATTTGGTGCTAAGTGCCTCTGAGGATGGCACCGCTCGCCTTTGGGGTGTGGAAGTGAAAGCGGAGGTTTACGTTTTTGAGCACAATGCCAGTGTGCATGCTGCGAGGTTTGATAGGACGGGAACATTGTTAGTGACCGCCTCTGAAGATGGCACGGCCAGAGTTTGGGATGTTGATAGCGGCAGACCGGAATCCGAACCACTGAGGCATGATGGAGCGGTCAAGGCGGTTGCGTTCAGCCCTGATGGTGCATTCGTGCTGACGGGATCAGAGGATGATACTGCCCGACTCTGGGAGTTTAGAAGTGGTGCGCAAGTGCATCGCTGGGGGCACCGCGAACACGTGAATGATGTTACGTTTAGTCCCGATGGAAAACTTGCGGTGACAGCTTCGGATGACAAGAAGGCGCGTATCTGGGAGGTGAATAGTGGACGTGAGATTTCTGGTTCTCCATTGATCCACAGCAATGAAATTGGCAAAGTGCAATTCAGTTCTGATGGGCGGTGGTTGGCGACAATGGCAGACGACCATTTGCGTGTTTGGTACTTTGAAGATCAGCGACAATTCCCTTCAGTCATGAATGCGCGTGGAGTGCAGAGTGGCGTGCTCAGCGGCGATGGATCCTGGGTCGCCACCGGCGCGAGCGACGGGCAAGTGGGAATTTGGGATTCAACATCTGGTCAGCCGCTGTGGCCGATGGTCGGTCAAAGGCACGTCGGAGCCGTGGTGCACATGGCCAAAAACAAGGATGGGACGCTCATTGCCAGCTCAGGAGATGATGGCCTTGTCTGCATCTGGGATGTGAAAACGGGTGCTCTGGTCGGCAGCCCACTGGTGCATAAAGATCGTGTAAACTGGTCTGAGTTCAGCCCGGATTCGAGTTCGATCGCGACCGCGTCGAATAGCAACCGCATCCATCACTGGAAGGTCGGGAGTGGCGAGATGATTGCAGAAATCGTGCAGTCAGCAGATTGTTTTTCGGTTACCTTTGATCCACAAGGACAGTTGTTGCTTTCTGCGGGCGATGACGGAACTGCGCGCGTGTTTAATGGCGCGAGTGGTCGGCAAGGTGCCTACTTCCGCCACGAAGGTGACGTCTTGCGCGCAATCTACAGCCCCGATGGGAAATACATTGCAACGGCTTCGGCGGACTTTACTGGACGAATTCTGGATGGCAGGACATTGGCGTCAGTGGGGCAACCGCTGGACCACAACAACGAGTTGCGTTGCATCGATTTTAGTCCCGATGGTAGTCTGATCGCGACGGGAGGCGGGGACAATCGCGCCCGCATCTGGTCTGTTCCCAACGGCGAGCCTCAAGGGCGCCCACTGGTGCATGATGGTGCGGTTCTCTGGGTCGACTTCAGTTTCAACAGCCGTCGTATTTTGACCTGTTCTGAGGATGGGACGGCAAGGGTCTGGGACACACTGGAAGGTGCGCCAGCTTCACAGAAACTCCAACATGGAGGATCCGTCACCTATGGAGAGTTCACCCCGGATGGACGGCGAGTATTGACGATCAGCAGTGACGGGCTCGCCCGGCTGTGGAGCGTTGGCCCTGGTGCTTCAGATCAATTAGTGCCACCTGCGTTTACTATGTTCGTGCAGGCTACAGGAGGCGTGCGCCTTACCGATCGGAATGCCATCGTTCCAATTGATTCAGATGAGCGTCAGGCGATCTATTCGGATGTCGTCAGATCCAGGGACGATGATTCTTACATTGCGTTTGCCAGGGAGTTCGCACGAAAGCAACTAGATCGTAGCTCCGGGACTACGGATGACTCGCAGCAGCCGCGCCGTGCCTATGTGCGAGCTCTCATTGAAAGTGATGCATTGAAAAACATGGAGACTGCGCTGGAGCTGGAGCCGGAGAATGCGCTGGCGCTGGCGAAGCGTGCGGCCCTTCGACTCGATGGTTCTGGCGGCACTATTACCAGTGCCACTCCGCAATCCATCGCTGATATTCAATCAGCGGAGGAACTGGGTTCCGATAACAGCGAAGTGCTGGTCAACACAGGGATCGCTTATCTTCAACTGAAACAGCCGGAGGAAGCTCTGCGTGCCTTCGATACAGCACTCGAACTGGCGACCGAATCATCCTTCAGAACCATCAGCAATGAGCGCTTCCTTGGGCATCTGGGCGATGCCTTCCAGGCAATCGCATCGGTCGCTGCTGACGAAGGTGATTTGCAGCGTGCCGTTGATTCGATGCGCACTGCATTGCTCATTTATGTCAGGTTGAACCCGGGACGCGAACCTGCCGAAGGATCACGCTGGGACATGACTCGCAATCGATTATTCCGATGGGAGCGCGAACGCGGACTTCTGGAACTGCCGATGACACTGGTGGAGAAAAAGTCTGAATGGAATTGGCAGTTCGAGTTTCTCAGCGATCAATGGGCTACTCGAAACTACGACGACCGTGACTGGCCGTCGGGGCCAGGAGTGCTCGGTTTCAGTGATGAGCATATTGCGTCCAAGATCCTGCGCAATTCCAGTGGTAATAGCCGGTCACCCAGCCGGACAACCTTTTACTTTCGCAGATTCTTTGTGATCGACGACCCGACACAGATCCGCTCGCTACGAGTCAGTCTACTGCGCGACGATGGCGCTCGCGTTTTCATCAATGGCACGGAAGTCGTGCGGGATAACTTGCCGGACGGCGAGATCACGGACGATTCCTTTGCATTGCACACTGTGAATCTGTCGGATGAAACGCGCTACTGGGAATTCGCCGTGCCAGTTGAACCGCTTGTGACGGGACTCAATGTGATTGCCGCAGAAGTCCATCAAGCATTACCGGACAGCAGCGATCTTGGATTTGATCTTGAGCTGGTTGGCAATGTTCCGTCACCGGTGGACTATCTGCGCTCGTCGGGGTTGGTGTCGCTGGAAGCGTTTATTGAGAGAGAAGGAGAAAATCTCGCCCGCTATCTGACGCGTGAAGCCTTCCCCGTTGTTCGGGAGGAATAGCCAGTCCGGGGGAAAACCGGGCAACGACGCTTGATTGACGCTGAAAACGCGGTAAGTAGTCGCCAGATTCTCCTACGACGTTCCGAGGCAATAACGGCCTCCTTTTAATATGAGTGAAGCTGAGCAAGATACTGAAAATCAAGAAGTAGTAAATGAAGGTGCCGATCTCTCCGAAGAGGTTGAGAGCACAGCTGAGGCTGCGAGCTGTGAGCCGTCTGGCGCTGACGAAATTCCTCTGGACCCCATCGCTGCGGCCCAGCAGGAAGTTCTTACGTGGAAGGATGTGGCGCTGCGCTCCAAGGCGGAACTGGAGAACTACCGCAAGCGAATGGCCCGTGAGCGCGCAGATACCGCCCGCTATTCGAACGCTGATCTTTTGCAGGCGCTACTGCCGGTGCTCGACAATTTTGAGTTCGGCCTGCAAGCCGCCAAGGCAGAAGAGGGATCGAGCATTTACCTCGGGATGAGCATGGTGCTGAAGCAGATTCAGGATTTTCTTTCAGAGCAAGGAGTTGAATCCATCGATGCCGCGGGCCAGCCATTTGATCCGAACGTGCATGATGCTGTGGCACAGGATCCAAGCGATGAAGTTCCGGAGGGACATGTTGTTGCCCAGGTGCGACGTGGCTATCGGCTGCATGAACGTCTGTTACGCCCAGCTGGCGTGCGGGTGTCCACTGGTCCTGCTGCCGCTGCACAGCCAGAAGCCGATTCCGAGTTTCCCAACGCTTGATCCTGTCACAACACTATGGCTTCAAAGCGTGAATATTACGAAGTGCTGGGTGTCGATCGCAATGCGGACGCTGCCGAGGTTAAAAAGGCTTACCGCAAAATGGCGGTAAAGTATCACCCGGACAAAAATCCGGATGATCCATCGGCAGAAGAGAGATTCAAAGAACTCGGCGAGGCTTACGAAGTGCTGTCAAATGACGACAAGCGCGCGGCGTACGATCGCTACGGACACGCTGCCTTCTCGCAGGGGATGGGTTCCTCGGGTGGCGGTGCGGCTGGTGTCGATCCTTTTGACATCTTTCGCGAAGTCTTCGGCGGCGGTGGTGGTGGCGGCGGCGGGGCTGGCGGAATTTTTGGCGACTTCTTTAGTGGTGGTGGCGAAGGAGGTGGCCGTGGGATGAAACGCCGCGGTTCCGACCTCCGCTATGACTTACAGATCACTCTGGAAGAAGCGGCATTCGGCACAGAAAAGGAACTGGAGCTGGAAAAAACATCCACATGCTCTGGCTGCAAAGGCTCTGGTTCAGCCAGCGGTGGCGGTACAAAGTCGTGCTCTACCTGCGGCGGTCACGGTCAGGTGATTTCTTCGCGCGGGTTTTTCCAGGTGCAGCAGACTTGTCCGGACTGTGGTGGATCGGGACAAATGATTTCGGATCCGTGCCGCGAATGTGCAGGTGCCGGGCGCGCTGACAAACGTGAACGCATCAAGCTCAAGATTCCTGCTGGAATTAGTGAGGGGTCGCGCCTGCGTTCCAGCGGCAATGGTGATGCAGGAATGCGCGGTGGCCCATCCGGGGATCTCTACGTGGTCATCCATGTGCGAGAACACGAAATCTTTGAGCGCGATGAGAACGATCTCTACTGTGAAGTGCCGGTGTCCTTTGCGACCGCCAGTGTCGGTGGCGAATTGGTCGTTCCGACTCTCAATGGTAAGGCTTCGATCCGGGTTCCTGAAGGCACACAGAATGGCACGCTTTTCAGGTTGAAAGACAAAGGAATGCCGCAGCTGAACAGCGCCCGCAGTGGCGATCTCATGGTGCGCGTGCAGGTGGAAGTTCCTACCAAGCTGAATCGTAAGCAGAAGGAATTGCTGCAAGAATTCTCCGAATCACTGGGTGATCGCAATCGGCCGATCCACGAATCATTCCTGGAGAAGGCCAAGCGATTCTTCAAATAGGCACTGATTTCATGCCGCGCTTTTACATTCCTCCCGCTGAATGGAACGCAGAGGAACTGGCGCTGACCGCTGATGAGGCGCATCATCTGGTGCACGTCTTGCGCATGGGCGTGGGTGATGAGGTAACCGTCTTTGATGGGCGGGGGAGTGTCGCCTCAGCAGAGGTTATCGCGGTGCAGGCAGCGCGGGTGGATTTGAAAACGCTCGCAGTTCGCTCCGTCGATCGGCCGTCGACGAAGATAGCCATCGGTCAGGCCATTCCGAAGGGAAGGAACATGGAGCTTATCGTGCAGAAGGCGACGGAGCTGGGCGCGGCTGCCATTCATCCACTCATGTCTGAGCGAACGATTGTCCGTTTCAATAGAAAAGACGCAGCGAAGAAGCGGGAAAAGTGGAGCCGCGTGGCGCTCGAAGCCTGCAAGCAGAGTGGCCAAAATTGGCTGCCGCAGGTGTGCGTGCCCCAGTCTCCTGCTGACTTTTACGGCGATCAACTGCAGGCATATGATCTTAAGTTAGTGGCCTCGTTAGAGTCGGACGCACGGGATTTGCGCCAGCTGCTCAGCGAATTCGAGTTAACCACTGGAGCGCGCCCGCTCACTGCCGTCGTTTTGATTGGGCCGGAAGGAGATTTTACTGCTGCGGAGATCGCTGCAGCCAGGGCGGCGGGGTGTGTGCCGCTGGGATTCGGGCCTATCGTCCTGCGGACGGAAACGGCAGCGATCCACGCACTCAGCATTCTCAGCTACGAGCTGGGGTGATTTTTTTAAGATTAGCCTTGGATTCTCAGCGAAGTGGCGGCCATAGATAGCGCCATGAGCGATCAAAAAAAGTATGACGTATTCGGCGTGGGCAACGCGCTGGTCGATATTCTAGCGACTGTTGAAGATTCCGCCCTTGAGGAATTGTCCCAGAAAAAAGGGGGCATGGCACTCATGGATCCAGCTCAACAGTCCGCCGTATTGCGCTATCTTGAGAACCATGACTTGAAGCTGGCATCCGGCGGATCCGCCGCCAACACGCTGGTAGCGGTCGCGCAAAGTGGAGGCTCAGGTGTCTATGCAGGAAAGGTCGCCCATGACACACACGGTGAGTTCTACAAGAAGGACATGGAAGGTGTGGGGGTCGACTTTTACGTGCCGCTCACTCCGGAAGCTGGCCTGCCCACCGGAACAAGTGTCATCTTAACGACACCAGATACCGAGCGCACCATGTGCACGCACCTGGGTATTTCATCGACTCTCAGCAAGGACGATATCGATACAGAGATTCTTGCGCAGTCATCCATTTGCTATGTCGAGGGATACCTCTGGACAGGTGATGATTCCCGTGCCGCGTGTATCAAAGCATTCGAAGAATCGAACAAACTGGGAGTGAAGACAGCATTCACGCTTTCCGATATGTTTCTTGTAGACCTCTTCGGTGACGATTTCCGGAAGGTGCTGAAAGAGCACTGCGATATCGTTTTTTGCAATGCCGATGAGGCGAAGCATTTTTTCAAAAAGGATGACGTCACCGAATGCGCACGCGAACTGGGCGAGCTGTGCCCACTCGCGTTTGTTACCAATGGCGGCGACGGCAGTTTCGTGATTGAAAACGGAGTGACAACGCACGTCGATGGCTTCCCTGTCAAAGCCGTCGATACCGTTGGTGCTGGCGACTCCTTTGCTGGTGGTGTCCTCTACGGATTAACCCACGGGCTGGCCACGGCTGCTGCCGCAAAGTGGGGCAACTACTTCGCATCTCGTGTCGTTTCTCGCTTTGGCCCGAGGCTGGATGAGCCGATGGCAGAGAAAGTCGGTGAAATTGTGGGTTGATTGGTCTGTGAATCATTTAGTTCCTGCGAGGAGTCGCGAGACTGATTGACATTCGTGGTCGTGAGCGAAATATTCCGACATGCGAACGACGACACGATTGATAGCGAATCTTATTGCGTGGATTACTTTGGTGTCTGCCAGTACGGGCGTCGTCTCAGGCCAAGTCGGACCAATTCCTGGTATCAATACGCAAACGCCTTACTTGATCTATTACGGTGACTGGGATGGGCAGAAGGTCGCTGCGGCGCGTGATCAATATGCGGTAGTCGTGTTGCATCCCGGGAGTAATGTGACTGCGGTAGACGTTGCGGGTATTCAGGCCGGTACTGATACAGTTGCTGGAAGTTCCGACGACGTATTAGTGTTAGGCTACGTGTCGTTAGGGGAAGATGATCGGACGGCTGCCCCGCTCGCCGGTGATGGCAGTGGGCCCCGCGTTGATCCTCGTGCATCTTCAGATGCACCGCTGACGGAAGTCGTCGACGGAGGAATGCTGGGCGATCCCTCACCGGGTGGGACTGAGTTTGCTTCCTATTACCTGGATCGTGATGCTGACGGGCAGCCGGATACCAACAGCACGTTTGGCGCGCCGTTTGTCAATGCAGGAGATCCCACCTGGTTCGATGCCATCAAAGCCATGACGATCGCCGATTCAGGGATGGCAGGACTCGATGAGGTTATGGGCAATGCTGGTAAAGGGCTGGGATGCGATGGCGCTTTTCTGGATACTCTGGACACCGCAGCACCTGACAGTTTTGGCGGATATGAGTGGACCGCCCCGGGAATGCAGGCGCTGATCAAGCGCATCAATGAAAGCTATCCGAATAACGTGCTGATGGCGAATCGAGGTGTCTTTTTCTTTAATCCGAATCTAAAAACTTATGCCTACAGTCCGCGACCTTACATCCAGATGTTATTGTTCGAAAGCTACTACACGGACATCAGCGATGAGCACGAAGTGACACCGTTCTTTGCTGACAATAAGTTTAACTATGCGCCAAAGCTGAATGCAGAAGCTGGCAGACCGGATGGATTTAACATTTTTGCGCTCGGTTACGATCACCCGGCAAACTTGCCAGCAGCGATCGTCGATCAGGATTTTGAAGAATGCATGGAGATCCAGGGATGGCCACTTTACCGGACAAATATCTCGCTCGACACGCCCTTTAGCACCGCTGCTGCGCAATGGGTGCAGGAGAATCCTGACAATGACGCGCCGATTTGGGGCAGCACCGCTGCTGCGGGAAGTCAGGAAGCTGCACCACGTGTGGGATTACAGGAATTGGAAGCGGGGGATGGTTCCGTGACGCTGCGCTGGGATGTGGCGCACGACCAGACCGGGCCAGTGACCTACAATGTTTATTACACCGACGAATTCGAGCTCGACTTTGATACCGCCATTTTGCTCGAGGCCGTGGAAACGTCCATCCCCGAGAACTATCTCGCTGGAGCAGGGGCGGGCAGATATCCGTTTGAGTTCACTGTCGATGGGCTTGATAATGATCTTGAATACCAATTCGCGGTGCGAGCGCAAGATGGCGTCGATGATTCTAACGAAGACACAAACGAAGTCATTCTGTTCACCGTTCCGCAGCCGCCAGCCTCTTCTAATCTCGCGAGCATTTCGGTCGATGGTGATTTCTCAGATTGGGATGGTATCGATTCGTCCATCACAGACGACGAAGAAAACGGTGATATTGACTACAAGGATGTGTGGGTAGCCAATGACGATTCCTACCTTTATGTGCGGTTTTCGCTCTACGAAGATGGGGCGCCCTTCACCACGTTTAATACCCACGTTTTTATTGATACAGACGACAATCCAGCGAGTGGACTGCCGTCACCGGGGGGCGCCGATATCGGGTCTGAGTTCATGATTGAATCCGGAGCAGGGTTCGATCAGCGAGGTGGTGGCTTCAATGAAGGAGGTGTTTCCGCAGTTGGTTGGCAGCTTTCGCCAGACCCATTCGTCGCAACTGCGAGCGAATTCGAATTGCGTATTTCATTGAGCGCCAAGTATGGGGACGGCACGCGAGTGTTTCGGCAAAACGAGATCAGATTGATTTTGCATGATAACCGTGGGGATGAAATCTCAGGAACGAAAGTGCGCTATCGGATTGCAGGGGATCTGCCGGAAGATGTGGCGCCACCCGTCGACCCCGGGGCTGCAGGCGTGTATTCCACGAGTATCGAACTCAACGGCGACACGACAGACTGGCGTGGAATTCCAGCAAGGGGATCGCGACAGAGCGGCGGCGAGGCGATTGACTACAAGGACGTATTTCTGGCGAACGATGATGATAATCTTTACGTGCGGTTCACCCTGCACTCTGCAGCGCTTCCATTTTCAAGTTTCAACACGCATCTTTTTCTCGACACGGATTCGAATGACGCGACCGGTTTTCAGGTGCAGGGAATTTCCTTTGGATCGGAAATGATGGTCGAATCGGGCAGTGGTTTCGATCAACGTGGCGGAGAATTCAACGAGGGTGATGTCAGTGGTCTTGGCTGGGAAATGGTTCCCGAAGAGGAAGGATTGGATTTTGAGTTCAAGATTCCACGGTCGTTGAAATATTCGGACGGCAGCCCCATTTTTAGTCAGAATAGATTTGATCTCCTGCTGCAGGATAATCGTGGTGATTCCGTTCTTGCGGTGAGTTACACGTTTGCTGCAGCGCCTCCCGGGCCCGTTTTCGCGACGATCGTGCCGGATGGTGACTTCACCGATTGGGATGGGATAGCGCCACAGGCAGTTCGCGCATCAACGGGTGACGCAATCGATTTTCAATCTCTCTGGCTGGCGAACGATGATCAGGCGTTGTACATTCGTTTTGCGCTGCACAGTGAGGGCGAACCTTTTTCAACGTTCAATACGCATGTGCTCATCGATAGCGACGATGACTCTGCGACCGGCTACCAGGTTTCCGGAGCGGATCCTTCGTTTGGATCGGAAATGATGATTGAATCAGGCGCTGGTTTTGATCAGAGAAACGGCGAATTCAATGAGGGCGAATTGGGTGCCGTGCCCTGGGAGTTGAGCCCTGTCGGAGCCGCAACAGAGTTCGAGCTAAGAATCCCACGCGATCTTGCGTATGCAGATGGCTCACCGGTCTTTCAGGGAGAAACATTCAAGGTGCTCCTTCAAGATAATCGCGGTGCCGCACCTCTTGCTTCGCCGTACGGGTTCGCATCAGCTGTCGTTCCTCTTGAGATCATCGAGATTATCAGGAATTCCGATGGAACACTTTCGATCACCTTTTCTTCCACTGTGGATGCGACCTATACAGTCGAATCTTCTGCTGATTTGGTTGTATGGCTCGAAGCCGACGATGGTATTTCTGGTGGCGCAGATGGGGTGAAGACGATTGTTCTTCCAGCGGCAGTCAGCGGGAGCCTCTACTATCGAGTGCAGGAAGAGTGACTGATCGGAGTTCCCGGGCAACTTCACCTTGTCTCGAAGCGCCGCGATCGATACGCTGCGCACCATGAGTCATTTCAACGCCCTTTTCACAACCGCCACAATAGCGGGGCTGCTATCCGTCGTCGGCACTGTTTCCGCGCAGGAGCCCAAACCGTTTGGCGACAAGTTTCCGAATCTTGACGGCATGGCGACCGGCAAGTGGTGGGAGAAGGCAGAGGCTGCAGTAAAGAATGCCGCAAAGCCCACTGCAAAAAAAACAAAGCAGAGGGGCAAAGCGTTCATCCCGATGAAGGTGCCTCGAAACGAGGTCGTGGCCTTTGCTATTTACACGCATGACAGCGGCGTACTGAAGATGAGTGCGCAGTTGTTCCCACTGTTGCCTGACGAGCCGCGCGATGTCCGCCTTGAGTTCAAGCAGGGAGATGATTGGACGCAGGCTGCCAGTGAAGAAGTCATCGAGATTGGTTGGAGTGCTCACTTCCGCCTCGATAACTGGGACAACAGCAAGGACGTCGCCTATCGCGTCAGGCACGGTGACCGCGCCATGTTTGAAGGACTCATCCGCAAGGATCCAGTCGATAAAGACGTCATCGTCGTTGGCAATCTTTCCTGTAACTCAAGTCGCACTCCCGGCGAGCGTCCGCGCATTATCGACAACTTGATACTGCAGAATCCAGACCTGTTGTTCTTTGCCGGCGATCAAACCTATCACCACACCGAGCACACCGCCGGATGGTTACAGTTTGGACTGCAGTTTCGCGAAATTCTGAAAGACCGGCCAGTGATCACCATTCCCGATGACCACGACGTCGGACAGGCAAATATCTGGGGAGAGAATGGTAAGCAGGCCACAAATTCGCAGGGGCCATCCGGTGGCTACTTTTATCCTGTCGACTACGTCAACATGGTGCAGCGACAGCAAACCTGGCACCTGCCCGACCCTTACGATGCCACAGAAATCGAACGTGGACTCACCGTCTACTACACCCGTCTGCGACTGGGTGGTGTTGATTTTGCCATCCTCGAAGACCGAAAATTCAAAAGTGGGCCGGAGGGCAAGATCCCGAAAATGGGGCCGCGTCCCGATCATATCATTGACCCTGCTTATGATCGCAAGTCAGTAGATCTCCCAGAATTGAAATTGCTGGGAGAGCGTCAGTTGGCATTCCTTCGCCAATGGGGGCAAGACTGGCAGGGTGCCCAGTTGAAATCCGTCCTGTCGCAGACCGCATTCTGTGGCGCCGTGCACATGCATGGCACTGAAGGTGGACGCCTGCTGGCTGACCTCGACTGCAATGGTTGGCCGCAGACCGGGCGCAACAAAGCGCTGGAAGAAATCCGCCGTGTCTGGGCACCGCATCTTTGTGGCGATCAGCATCTCGCAGTAGTCGTTAAACACGGAATCGACACCCATGGTGACGGGCCCTACGCTTTCACTAGTCCTGCGCTGGTGAATACCATCTACGGCCGCTGGTGGCAGCCGCTGGATCAGAAATCAGGAAAAAATCCTGTGCCTGACAGTCCCTTGCCATGGACGGGTGAGTTTGAAGATGGACTGGGAAATTTGATCAACATGATCGCCTACGCCAACCCCGCCGACATCAAGGACGAGATGCAACGCTCAGACGGCTATGGCATCGCCCGTTTCAACAAACGCGCACAAACCGTCAAATTCGAGTGCTGGCCAAGATTCTCCGACATCCGCGACGGCGACAAAGCCCAGTTCCCCGGCTGGCCGATCACCATCAAAATGGAAGACAACGACGGCCGCACTCCCATCGCGCACCTGCCAGCCATCAACGTCGAAGGCATCGACCACCCCGTCGTCCAAGTCATCGAAGAATCCACCGGAGAAATCCTCTACACCGTCCGTGCAGCAACCGGTTTCGAACCACCCGTTTACGCAAAAGGCAACTATTCCGTAAAAGTCGGCAGCGACCGCCCAGAGCAACTGCTGCTGTCAGGGCATGTGGTAGAGTAGTAGAAGGCGATACACTACAGGCGAAGGTTCACTTCCAAGATTCCCGTGAAAGGAGAGCTCCAGCGTGACGCGTCACACGGGGTCAACCCAAGAGTTCAATCCGCGCTCCCCGTGAAGGGAGCGACGCGCCTCGTTTCGTTTGCCGCGAGCGCAGGTAAAGTTTCAATCCGCGCTCCCCGTGAAGGGAGCGACAGTCTGCCCTGTTGAGTTCGAAGCTCGCTTGAGTTTCAATCCGCGCTCCCCGTGAAGGGAGCGACATGACGATGGCCGCCTCATATCCACTACATGCAGTTTCAATCCGCGCTCCCCGTGAAGGGAGCGACGTAATCCCGTCGCGTCCTCAAGTATGTTGATGAGTTTCAATCCGCGCTCCCCGTGAAGGGAGCGACTCAACCTCACTGAGATTTCGAACTCGGTTGCAGCGTTTCAATCCGCGCTCCCCGTGAAGGGAGCGACGGCACTCGCACCACGCGCCGACCATGGAGGTTGAGTTTCAATC
>JBNMNB010000027.1:0-46280 GCA_051270635.1 Verrucomicrobiales bacterium
GGCCGCCGTTGTTTATAAAATACTTACAAGGCAACAAACTACGCCCAAGCATCAGGTCCGGGTCTCCATCGTTGTCGAAATCGGCAAAGAGGGCGCAGGTGGAATGATTCTTCACATCCCCGAGCCCTCGGAGCTTCGCGGTTTCCAGAAAAGTGCCATCGCCCTGATTCTCGAGCAGCTTGTTGTAGCCCCGCCTGACAGTCACATAAACGTCATCGTCTCCGTCACTGTCGATGTCGGCAATCGCGATGCCCGGCTTTTGATTTGCCGAGATGGTGGCAAAGTAACGGTGTGGGATGCCCTTCCTTCCCTCTTCATAGAAGGTGATGGTCTCCTCGTGGTGCTGCGAGCGCCGTAGCGAGAACACATCCGTGGGACGAGGCAAGGCTTCGTCCAGAGATTCCTCGAACCAAAGTTGGTCGCTGGCGACACTTGAGAACTTCTTGGTGTGCCAATCCGTGATGCGCCAATCGTCTTCACTAGCAGTTGTTGCAATGTTATTCCAAGCGACGCTCAGCTTAGCCGAGAGTCCGCGCCAATGATCCGCTTTCATGCGTGCCACGGCTGAGAAGTCGACACTAGCAATGAACCGTTTCGAATTACCAGGCTCGAAATTCCCTTTCACGATGGCGAACTTCGCATGTTCGAAGAACGCCACGTCGTCCAGCAGGCTGGCCCAAGGTTGACCCGAGTCTGCAGCCATCGACTTCTTATCAGAAGAAGGCTGCCAACCAGCCTCGCTATTGCCTTCGAGATCAACCACGTTGAAAGTCGGCGCGAACAGCTCTCTGCGGGGTGAATCCGGCAATTGAAGATTCAGCAGTCCCTTGCTCAACGATGCCAGGCCCGGTGTTAGCGCGAGAATTTGCTCTTCAGAAGTGACGATGGTTCGGATGGCGGAAGCGTCTCCGCTTTGGGCGGGGGTTTCGTTTCGCGGTTTAGACTTGTTGCAGGCTGGGAAAAAGAGCGTAACCACTATCACAACACTAAAAATCAGCCCGCTTCCACGGAACGAATCAAGTATGCAACCGCATACAGACAGCGATGACTTCTTTTGAATGGCCATTTGAGAAGCTCTACAGTTTCAGCCAAAGACACCTGTGAACAGCTAAAAAATAAATGGCTGGATCGGCTGCGACCCGGTGAGGTCTCTGGGCTGTTCGACTATTTGCCTCATACGCATTATTTCGCGAAGGCGTGTCGCAATTTTACACAAACTTGACGCACCGATACTAGCTTTGTCTTCCCGCATCTGTTTCATTGCCAGCATCAATCTGATTCATCACCAACAACGAGCCCTAAATTTCCCAATATCGCTAACATGAAATTAGTAACCCTCTCAATCATCCCCCTTCTCTTCGCCACATCGCACGCGGATTTGATTTGGACCGTCGGCTTGCCGGGTGACGGCTGGCCACAAGATGGCACAGCCGGAGGTCCAGAGGCGGTCTTCGTTGCAGAATCGGGAGTGAACGAACTTCCAGGAGATCCAGCCGGTCCGGTGGTGGATCGAGAGTCTGATGATGATTACTACTTTGCGGGTGTCTACACCACCGTCCTCGATGGCGGCGCTTACGAGCCTCTTGGTCCCGTTGCTGAAAACGAGATCGGTGCTGAGCGCGCTTTCGCTGGATCCGACAATTCCCTTCGCTACCACTTCAACTTGCCAAGCACCATCGGAGCAACCACGCCTCTTTCGGTTTCATGGGATGTGTGGAACCTGCACGAGGCCGACGACGTGGCTGACTCCCGCTACGGACTAGAAGTTTACGTCAATGGCGTTCTCGTCGATGAGGAAACAGTCGTCCGTCCTGACCTGATTGGCGTTGTCAACACGACGCCAACATTCACCCTTGCTGATGTGAATGGCATGGCTGGCGAAGGGTTTGATAACTACGTCGAACTGCGCGGCATCAACTACAATGCTGAAGGTGGTGGTAACTGGATGGGCATCGATCACGTCGCTTTGGACACTGTGCCGTCGGAGACCTTGATTTGGACCGTCGGCTTGCCGGGTGACGGCTGGCCACAAGATGGCACAGCCGGAGGTCCAGAGGCGGTCTTCGTTGCGGAGGCGGGAGTGAACGATCTTCCAGGAGATCCAGCCGGTCCGGTGGTGGATCGAGAGTCTGATGATGATTACTACTTTGCGGGTGTCTACACCACCGTCCTCGATGGCAGCGCTTACGATCCCATTGGAACCGTTGCTGAAAACGAGCAGGGTGCTGAGCGAGCTTTCGCTGGATCCGACAATTCCCTTCGCTACCACTTCAACTTGCCAAGCACCATCGGAGCAACCACGCCTCTCTCGGTTTCATGGGATGTGTGGAACTTGGATGACCGTGCTGATGAAGCGCCAGACTCCCGCTACGGACTAGAAGTTTACGTCAATGGCGCTCTCGTCGCTGAGGAAACAGTCGTCCGTCCTGACCTGATTGGCATCGTTCAAACGACACCAACATTCACCCTTTCTGATGTGAATGGCATGGCTGGCGAAGGGTTTGACAACTACGTCGAACTGCGCGGCATCAACTACAATGCTGAAGGTGGTGGTAACTGGATGGGCATCGATCACGTCGCTTTGACCGCTGCCCTACAGGCAGATGGCATTGTGGTCGACACGGAGGTTGCCCTTGCCGCGACGGGTGCCGTTGAGACGTTCGAGTTGACCATCAGCAATGCTTCGCAAGATACTCCCTTCACGATCAATGCTATTGAAATCGCAGGCGACGACGCCTCCAAGTTTAGCATCGTCACCGCGATGCCTTTCACCATTGCCCCGAATGAGCAGCAAACGGTGGAATACACCTTTGATGGCATGGGCGACGTGGGAGCGATTGCCGCCAGCTTCGTCATCAAATCGGATGATCCAAACGCCGCAGAGGTGAGCGTTGCCTTGGCAGGAATCATTCACGATCCGGTGCTCGCGCCGATCGCTGCGATCGACTTCGGCACATCTGCGACGTCCGTTACCCGCGCGCTAGAGATCTCTAATACGGGGCTGTCGCAAGATCTGGTGATCGAATCGATCACGTTCACGGGTGTCAGCGCTAATGAGTTTTCTGCCACCAATCCTGGCACGATCGCTGCCGGGGCCATGGGGGAATCGACCGTGACGTTCTCGCCACCAGTCGATCAAGGTTTCTATCAGGCCGTCTTGGTGATCACCACCAACGATCCCGTCTCCCCAGTGATCGAGGTCACAGTCACAGGAGTCGTGCCGTCGGAGGGGACCTTGATTTGGACCGTAGGGCTTCCAGGCGACCGCTGGCCGCAAGATGGCATGGCCGGAGGTCCGGAGACGGTCTTCGTTGCAGAATCGGGAACGAACGCTCTTCCAGGAGATCCAGCCGGTCCGGTGGTGGATCGAGAGTCTGATGATGATTACTACTTCGCGGGTGTCTACACCACTGTCCTTGATGGCGGCGATTACGACCCAATTGGTGTCGTAGCTGAGAACGAGCAAGGTGCTGAGCGAGCTTTCGCTGCGTCAGACAACACCCTTCGCTACCACTTCAACTTGCCGAGCGACATTATTACCTTAGGCACACCTCTCTCGGTTTTATGGGATGCGACCCACTTGCACCTCGACGGTGATGACCCTCGCTATGGCGTTGAGGTTTATTACAATGGAATCCTGTTGGCTGAAGAACTGGTCATCCGTCCGGAACAGACAGGGGTCATCAACAGCACGCCATCCTTCACGCTTCCTGACGTGAACGGCAAGACCGGCGAAGGTTTTGACAACTACGTCGAACTCCGCGGCATCAACTACAATGATGCTGGCGGTGGAAACTGGATGGGCATCGATCACGTTTCTTTGGTCGCTCTCCCAAATGAACGCTTCGAAATCACTGAGATAGATCGGGTGGACGGCAATGTGTCCCTCACTTGGCTGTCAACATCTGGTCGCTTCTACGCCGTGGACACCTCAGTAGACCTGGTGACCTGGGAGACGGTCATCAGTGATCATCCTCAAGGCGGTGCGACCGGGAATACGGCCTCCTACACCTCCATGGACATTCCCATGGAGGTGAATGATCGTTACTACCGCGTGCGCCAAGTCCCAGCCCCTGCGCTCTACACGACGGATTTCGAAAACGGTGCTGACGGGTGGACGGCCTCCGTCGATCAGGGAGAGACCGCATGGGAACTCGGCACTCCAAGTGCAGAGGGCATCACCACCGCAAACAGCGGCACGCAAGCATGGGGAACCAACATTGCAGGCGATTACACGCCTGGTTCCTTGGCACGGCTGCGTTCGCCTGTCATTGATATCAGTGGCGCCTCACCGCGGGTGGCGTTGGAGTTCAAGTATTTCAACGACACGACAGACGTTGAGGGCACGTTGATCAACTTCCTCGATGAGAACGGCGATGTGTTAGTGTCCCTAAGCGACCCGGATGATATCATCACGGGTCAAACGGATGGTTGGCAGCTGTTTAGTCTTCCGGTTCCTGATAAAGCGCTTGGAGGTAATGTTATCATCGAGTTCCAATTCCTTGCCGATGGAAACGACGAGGTCGGTGCTGGAACCTACATCGATGACGTCAAGATCGACTGATCAGATTCAGGCAGCCATCAATCGTCTAGGAAGAATTGGCTGAATCCGCTTCTATGTTAGGCCCCAATGCTGTAGATTCGACCATTGTTCTTCAGCCTACTCGATGAATGGAATATCTACTTCATGAGGCTTGTCGCCGACAGTCGGCGGGTTGACACACCGGGGTGCTTTCTGAGATAAGTGATCGCTGTAATGAAACCCTATTTGCCCATTCTCCACTCTCTGTTCGTTCTAGCGATGTTCTTCTCCCCAAGAGCGTTGCGCGCGGAGGCGATGATCAGCGAGTTTGTAGCTAACCCTGCGAGCGGTGCACTTGAAGACGAGGATTGCGAAACGGTCGACTGGATTGAACTTCACAATCCCGAGGCGACCGCCATTGATGTTGGCGGCTATCACTTGTCTGACAATAGTGCTGAACCGATGCAATGGACGATTCCTGCGCCTACCGAAATCGCTGCGGGAGGCTATTTGTTAATCTATGCATCCGGAAAAGATCGCTCTGTGGTGGGTTCGCCCTTGCACGCCAATTTCCAGTTGGCTGCAGATGGCGATGATTTGCTGTTGGTCAAGCCAGACGGGGCCACAGTCGTTGCGTCGTTCACCTGGACGAACGACGAGCCTTTGCCAAATGGAGCTCTACGAGCACAGCTCAGTGGCGTGGCCTATGGCCTGCTACCAAGTGGAGAAAGTCACGCCTTTCTCTCTCAGCCCAGTCCTGGCAATGCGAACCGCGGATCTCAAGTCGAACTTGAGAAGGTAACGTTCTCTGAGGAAAGTGGGACCTTCACAGAAGGGTTCATGTTAGACATCACTGCTCCAGTGGAAGGTGCGGAGATTCGATTCAGCAACAATGGTAACATGCCCGATCTCTTTAACGGGAAGACTTACAATGGCCCCATTGAGGTCAATGAGACGACGATCATTCGTGCGCGTTGGAAGCATCCGGTCTCCAGAGTGACTAGCATTATTGCGGGTCGTCACTTCATCAAGCTCTCTGAGGACGCAATTGCAGAGGATCGTAAAGCGGGGGCGCCTACGCTGCCCACCTTTGAGAGCAACTTGCCCGTCGTGGTGGTGGAGACCTTTGACACCGCCTCTGAAAATGTGACCGAGTTCGTGCCCGTGGTGGTGAACTTGCACGAGCCCGTGGATGGCGTGACTCGCCTCACCGATGCACCAACCGTTAGCACCCGCGCGGTGTATCGGCTGCGGGGCAAGAGTTCCTTTCAGTTTCCCAAGAAGCAGTATCGCTTGGAGCTCCGTGATCAGACGGAAGAAGACAAGAAGCTGTCCCTGCTCGGCATGGCAGCGGATTCGGACTGGATCCTCAATGCGCCTTGGGTCGATAAATCCTTCATCCGCAACACGCTGGTGTATGAGCTAGGGCGCGACATTGGCATGACCGCCATGGGCACACGCTTGGTGGAAGCCTTCGTCAATGAAGACGGCGGGCCACTGAATTATGAAGAAGACTATCGGGGTGTGTATGTGTTGACCGAGACCATCAAACGTGGCGGAGATCGCATCGACATCGAGCGCTTGGCGCCGTGTCACGAGGAGGAACCAGACATCTCTGGTGGTTATGTGGTGCGCTTTGATAAGGTGGATGGGCCGACTCTGCCCGGCTTTGGCGGTCTGCAGGCGACCATTCCCGATCATGATGAGATCACAGCGCCACAGCGCACCTGGATCTCCGACTACATCCGTGATTTCCAATCACGCACGCGCGGCGCAGACTCTTCTGACCCAGTGCTAGGGTTTCGCGCTGTGGCGGATGAGCAATCGATGGTGAACATCATGCTCATCAATGAATTCACCAAGGAACAAGACACTTACATCTTCAGCCATTACTTGCACAAAGATCGCGGTGGCCCGCTAACATTCGGCCCCCTTTGGGATTACAATCTTTGCTTTGGCGCGGGCATTAGCACGACGGGAACCGACAATTGGAATTACTCCTCGCGCAATTCGCAGCTTCGCTGGGAAGGTCACGTGTTTCAGGGGGATGTGGAGTTTCGACAGCGCTTCATTGATGACTGGACAGCGTTGCGGAGCAGTCATCTGAGTGTGGAGCAATGGAACGCCCGCATTGATAGGCATGCCGCGCCATTGCTAGATCGGGAAGGCTCTGAAACTGGTCCGGCGACCCGGAATTTCGTGGTCTGGGACACTTTGGGTGAACGGAATCTGAATGAATTCATTTCGCCCGTGACCGAGACCTACGAAGAACAGATCCAGTTCCTCAAAGACTGGGCGAAGGATCGTTTCGACTGGATTGATGATGAGTTTGTAAATCCGCCTCGACTCAAGATAGCCAATGACGTCTTGACCATGACGTTCGGGTCCTTGTTCGCAAGCGGCACCGCCTATTACACCTTAGATGGCAGTGATCCACGTCTTCCTGGTGGTGATGTCAGTCCCTCCGCCTTGGTCTATGAAGAAGGAATTACCCTAACGGAGCCCTCGTTTCTCACCGCGCGTCATTTGCTCGGGGATGAATGGAGTGGCCAGGTGATCGAACGTTTCGTGGTTGGTGAGCAGATGCCAAGCTCGTCGAATCTGATCGTGAGCGAGATCATGTACCGCCCAGCTCAGCCATCGACAGAAGAATTGGCAGCTGGATTCACCGACCGTGATGATTTCGAGTTTCTCGAACTGCACAATCTGAGTGATCAATCGCTATCACTGTTTGGCTCGCAATTCAGTGATGGCATCAATTTCGAGTTCGGTGATGCCGCATCCGCATCGTTGCCCGCCGGGAGTCATGGAGTGATGGTTAGGAATCTCGACGCCTTTCGATTGCGCTATGGAGATGAGCCAAGGGTGTTGGGCAGGTATACAGGACGATTGAGCAACGATGGCGAACGCCTTGCGCTGCAGGGTGGCGATGGCATCGAGCTCATTGCCCTCACCTACAATGATGCTTGGTATCGCGAGACTGATGGGGCGGGGCAAAGCCTCGTTCTGAAGGACGCTGGTGTGCCGAGCGACTGGAATGTCTCCGAAGCGTGGAGTCCAAGTGGGACGCTGAATGGAACGCCGGGTAGTGGCAACGCAACCCCGCCTGTCGCCATGCCAACGCCGCATCTCGACGTGCCGATCTCCATCGTTGCGAATGATGGCGAAGCCACCGTGATACTCGATGGCGACGCGACGCAAACCTACCGACTGGAAGTCACCGAGGATCTGGCGGATTGGCGTCCTCTCAGGACTAGCAAGGATGCCCGGCTAACGGATGCTGCGGTCCCCTATCATCCAACTCGATATTATCGCGCTGTGAAGCCTGAAGAGGAAGGGCTTCTCACCGGTGATCACCTGAAGACCAGTGTGGGCGATGTCGTCATTCATCCTGTCAATCACGCGAGCTTTGTCATGCAGTGGAACGGCAAGATGATCTACAATGATCCGGTCGGGAATGCCTCTCTTTATAGCAATTTCCCTAAAGCGGATCTGATCCTAGTCAGCCATGAGCATGGTGATCACTTCAATAGTGGCACCCTCAATGCGGTGAAGCATGACAATACCGTGATCATTACTGGAGCCGCTGTGTTCAACCAGTTGTCTGCCGCGTTGAAAGGCATCACCACTGAGCTTGCCAATGGGGAATCCACTGAAGTGATCGGCGTGACTGTGGAGGCAATCCCTTCCTACAACGGCCGCCATCCTGAAGGCCGTGACAATGGTTATGTCCTCACCATTGGTGACAAACGACTCTACATGAGCGGCGATACCGAAGACATTCCGGAGATGCGCGCGCTCAAGGACATCGATGTCGCCTTTCTCAGCATGAATCTCCCCTTCACCATGAGTGTCGCCGACGCTGCCGACGCTGTGCGTGAGTTCCGTCCGCGCGTGGTCTATCCCTATCACTTCCGCAATCAGGACGGAAGCTTTTCCGATTTGGAGCGATTTAAGGAACTTGTAGGAAGGGAAGGCGGAGTCGAAGTGCGCATCCGTGATTGGTATTGAGGAGCCACGAAACGTATGGCCATCGACAATGCGGCCCACCGTTCATGATGCAACTGATGCGATTTCTTCCGATCCTGGCGGCCCTGATCGCCATCACTCCATTCGCCTACGCGCAACGCACCGCCACACCAGCCGACAAGATCCGCCTGCCCGAGGGCTTCGCCATCGAGCTGCTTTATTCCGTCCCCCGTGATGACCAGGGCTCCTGGGTTGCGATGTGTCAGGATGATAAAGGTCGCTTCATCGTGAGCGATCAATACGGTGGCCTCTACCGTTTCCCGATCCCAAAAGCAGGTGAAACCATCGACCCGGCTTCCATTGAGCAAATCACTTACTCGCCCGAAGGGACGCCGGCCAGTAAAGGCATAGATGCTGTTGAAGCCAAACCCCTCAGCGATGAGCTAGCCAAACTTCCCAAGATCGGCCACGCCCAGGGACTCTGTTATGCTTTTGATAGTCTCTACGCTGTCGTGAACGCCCGCAACAGCTCAACCGGGTCCGGCGTGTTCCGTTTACTCGACACCGACGGTGATGATCAATTCGACACTATCAAAACCATCAAGGCACTCGCCGCGACAGGCGGTGAACACGGACCTCATGCCATTCTCCCTGCGCCTGATGGCAAGCATCTCTACGTCGTCATGGGAAACCAGACGGCACTGCCCGAAGACTACACGCACTCCCGCGTTCCTGAGGTGTGGGCGGAAGATCAGCTGTTTCCTTCCCTTCAGCATTTCATGGTCGGAGTCCAAGCCCCGCGAGGCCACATCGCCCAGATCGACCCCGAAGGTAAAACCTGGGACGTCATGGCGACCGGATTCCGCAACCATTACGACGCTGCGGTTAATCGTGAGGGTGAGCTGTTCACCTACGATGCGGACATGGAGTGGGACCTCAACGCGCCCTGGTATCGTCCGACTCGCGTGAACCACGTCATCGATGGCGCTGACTATGGCTGGCGAACCGGTTCCGGAAAATTCATGGACTACTGCACTGATACCTTTGGTGCGGTAGCAGACATCGGCCCCGGCTCCCCCACCGGTGTGAGCTTCGGCTACGGCGCCAAGTTCCCCGCCAAATACCAAAACGCTTTCTACGTTTGCGACTGGTCCTATGGCAAACTTTACGCGGTCCACCTCGAGCCAAAAGGCTCCAGCTACACCGCCAGCTTTGAAGAATTCGCCGGTGCCCAGCCCTTGCCGCTCACTGACATTCTCGTGAACCCGGAAGACGGGGCGATGTATTTCACGGTGGGTGGTCGCAGGGTTCAGTCCGGGATCTACCGGGTCACCTACTCCGGAGACAAATCCACGGCTCCAACTGAATCTCTCACCGGAGGCGAAGACCAGCGCAAACGCCGTCAGGCACTCGAGTCCTATCTCCAGACCGGAGCGAAGCAGGCAACTGACAAGGAACTCGACAAAATTTGGGAGGGTCTCGGCGCGCCTGATCGCGGTGTCCGCCACGCGGCCCGCGCCGCTCTCGAAAAGCAGCCTGCGGGCAACTGGAAAGCCCGCATTGCTGGAGAAGAGAATCCCGTCGCCGCCACTGCCGCTCTCATTGCGCTCGCCCGAATCGATGCGGAGAACTCCGCCGCGGACATTCTCGGGAAAGCGATGAGCTTTGACTACCAGTCATTCAAGCCCCGCCAGACCCGCCTCGATATCTTACGCAGCATCATGCTGACATTGACCCGAAGCGGCCAACCGGAAGACGAAGTAAAAGCCAAACTCATCACCTGGCTCGATGGCGTTTCCCCTGCCAAAACACCCGAGGAAAATCGCGACCTCTCAGCTTTCGCCGCTTTCCTTGAAGCTCCTTTCGCCGTCGAACGCGGCATGGCACTCCTCGCCAATGCCTCCGGTCAGGAAGAGCAAATTGGTTACGCACTCAACCTGCGCTACCTCAAAGACGGTTGGACTCCGGAACTCCGTGAAACGTATTTCAAATGGTTCGTTCTCTCGGGCAACTACAAGGGTGGCGCCCGTCTCGCCAACTACCTCGCCGACATCAAAAAGCACGCGACCGAGTCCGTTCCCAAAAGCGATCTGACTCCGGCGCTCACCAAACTCATCGAGACGGTGCCCGAAAGCTCCATGCCGCAGTTCACGCTTGAGCCTCGTGAATTCGTCAAAATGTGGACCATGAAAGACCTCGCCGGCGATCTTGGAGTTGGACTCGAAGGCAATCGCGATTTCGCCAACGGCCGCCAGATGTTCGGTGTCGGCACCTGCTACGTCTGTCACCGATTCAATGGGGAGGGCGGCGCGGTTGGGCCTGACCTTTCCGCAGCCGGCGGCAAGTTCAGCCCCCATGATTTGCTCGAATCCATCATCGATCCTGCGAAAGAAATCAGCGACCAGTACGGAGCGAGCAATTTTAAGCTCAAGGATGGAACGATCGTGAGTGGTCGCATCATGAATATGAAACAGGACACCTATTGGGTGAACACCGACATGATGACTCCCAGCACCATTACCCATGTCAATGTGAACGATCTCAAATCTATTGAGCCGTCTCCGGTTTCGATGATGCCCCCCGGATTGATCAGCACCATGACGCCGGACGACATCCTCGACCTGCTCGCCTATCTCATTTCCGCGGGTGATCCGGAGCATGAGCTTTTTAAGAACTAAATCGAAACACAAAGACAAGATCATGAAGACTAGCAAAAGATTCTGGCCAGCAATTCTGTGGGTCGCCCTGACAACATTGACCATCACTGCGGCGGCTGACAGCCAACCTAACATCATCGTTTTATTCGCCGACGACCTCGGCTACGGAGAACTAAGCTGCCAGGGAAATCCGGAAATCCCGACACCGCATATCGATTCGATCGCGAAGAATGGCGTGCGTTTTACCGCAGGCTACGTGGCGGGGCCCAACTGCAGTCCCTCCCGTGCAGGGCTGCTCACCGGACGCATCCCGACACGCTTCGGTTACGAGTTCAATCCCACTGGCCCACTCAATGAAGAACCCGGATTTGGCTTGCCTGCGAAAGAAATCACGATTGCCGAGACCCTCCACGACGGAGGTTACACCACCGGCTTGATCGGCAAATGGCACCAGGGCGGCACCGCAAAGTTTCACCCCTTTCGCCACGGATTCGATGAGTTCTTTGGCTTCACTCACGAAGGCCACTATTTCGTTCCCCCGCCCTGGGATGGTGTGGAAACCCTGCTTCGCCGCAAGACCCTTCCCGGCGGCGGCAAAGGCACCTGGACTGGGAAAAAGGGCCTGAGCTACCACACGCTATTGAACTCCAATGAGCCCGACTACGACGCCAACAACCCCATCGTCCGTGGCGGCCAACCGGTGGAGGAAACCGAATACCTCACCGACGCGCTCACTCGCGAAGCAGTCGACTTCATCGATCGTCACGACGATAAACCGTTCTTTCTCTACCTCGCTTACAACGCGGTCCACAGCCCGCTCCAGGGAGCGGACGCCTACATGGAGAAGTTCGCCCACATCGAGGATCTCCACCGTCGCATCTTCGCCGCCATGCTGGCGAACATGGACGACAGTGTTGGTGCGGTCATGGAGCAGTTGCGAAAATCGGGGCTCGAAGAAAATACGATGGTCTTCTTCCTGAGCGACAACGGCGGTCCAACCAAAGAACTCACCTCCTCGAACCTTCCATTGCGGGGTTCCAAAGGCCAGATGTATGAAGGGGCGATCCGAGTGCCGTTCATGGTTCAGTGGAAAGGCAAAATTCCTGCTGGCGGGGTTTATGAAAAGCCCGTCAGCTCCTTCGATATCTTTGCGACCGCGGCAGCAAACAGCGCTGGAGTTACCGCCCCGAAGCAAGTCGAAGGGGTGGATCTGATTCCTTATCTTACCGGCGAAAACGAAGGGACTCCCCACGATACCCTCTTCTGGCGTCAGGGAGGAAGGACGGCGCTGAGACACGGCGATTGGAAGCTGCTGCGCATGGGTGGAAGGCTCAACTCCGGCAAAGCGAAATGGGAACTCTACGATCTCTCGAAAGACATCTCTGAAGAGAACAACCTCGCCGCTGACAAGCCCGACCGCCTCGCTGAATTGATCAAACTCTGGGAGAAGATGAACGGCGAAATGAGCGAACCTTTGTTCTAACCTTGGTGTTGCGGTTGGTCATCATCCAAACTGCCCTTCTCGCCGACACCCGCCTTCAGCGTGGGTCCCCCACGGACAACCGAATTTCCGAATTACTTCGTAAGAGTCCGACGAGAGGAGACGCTAAGTATATGTATGCCTAGTCATGATCATTCTGACGTTTTCGATCCAGATGCGATCGTTGCTGCGGTTCTTCGTGGCGACGTGGATCAGTTTCGGCTGATCGTACGAGAGTATGGACTGCTCGTCCGGGGGGGGCTTAGCGCCCGGCTGCATCATCGGGAAGATGTTGACGATTTGGCTCATGAAGTCTTCCTCATCGCCTATCAGAAGCTGAAAAGCTACGAATCGGGCAATTTCCGCGGGTGGCTTCTCGGGATTGCCCGCTTTCAACTGAACAATCACTGGCGGAAACTCAGCCGCCGTGCGAACGCCATGGAGCGGTTCCGCCACGAAGTCGCTGCGGCGATCGAACCGGAAATGCAGGAGGCTGACGAGGATCTCGAGCCGCGCCACATTGAACGTCTCCTTGATTGCATCACAAAGCTGCCGGAACGGGCCCGGCAGATCGTGCGGGCGGGCCTGGAGGGGACGCGACCAGAGAGTCTGGCGGAGGAACTCGGAGTGAAGCCCAATGCCATCTACCAGGCGCGGTTTCGCGCGCACGCCGCGCTGCGCAAGTGCATGGAAACGCAATCGCCCGTAACCCCTTCCGTTTGAAAACTATGAACGATCCTGACTTCTTCGACCTCATCGCGGCTTGGTATGAAAATACTGAATTGCCGCCGGAACGCCGCCAGCAGCTGCTGGACCGGTTGGCGGATGATGTAGAGCTGAGGCGCGAGTTGGCCCGCGAAATACAGACGGTGGGATTGACCGAGGCGGTGCAGGCAGGTGAACCGCGCTGGCTGAGGCTGGAAGAAATGCTCGAAGCCGACGGGGCAACGGATCTTTCGCTGGAGACCGAGGAGAAAGTGATGGCCTCGATTGCGGATCATCCTGGTTTCGCCCCCAACCGGAGAGTCCCTGCGCCACGGGGCTGGCTCATCGCCGGGTCGGTTGCCGCGATGGCGATCTTTGGACTTTTCCTCTGGACTGGCCCCATGAAGGAAACCGACCCGGGCATCGCTCGAATCATCCGAATCGAGGGCGGAGGGGCCGAGGTCAGCGGCCGAGGTCTCTCTGCCGGAGACGAACTGCGGGCTGGCGAACAGCTATCTATGGAG
The DNA here is from genome assembly GCA_051270635.1 of Verrucomicrobiales bacterium. Taxonomy (GTDB): domain Bacteria; phylum Verrucomicrobiota; class Verrucomicrobiia; order Verrucomicrobiales; family DEV007; genus JAGROY01. Next base: position 13,858 of record JBNMNB010000027.1, read on the forward strand.
AGTGGCATGATCGAGATGGCATTCCGCGAGACGGGCGTCCACATTATCGCCACCGCGCCGCTTTCCCTGACCGCCGACAGTCCAAATCGCATTTCCCTTCACGATGGCGAGGCAAAACTTCATGTCCCGCCGCAGGGCGTCGGGTTTGTGGTGGAGACAGCGGAGCGCAAGATTACCGATCTTGGGACAAGTTTTGTCGTCACCGCAAGAGAGCAGGGCTCGAAGGTATTGGTGCTGGACGGCGAAATCATGGTGGAAGAGCGCGATGACGAAGGTGGCCAGCTCATGGTCGAGGGAGATCTGGCGAACTTTGATCTAGGCGGAACGATGAAATTCCGCTCGGGCCAGCGCAGTGGGGTACCGGAATTGATCAAACCTTCATTGATTCCGACCGAACACTCACTGTCCGGTAACAGCTTCGGCTTCGATGAGGGCACTGTCTTTGTGGAGAGAATCAGAGACGAAGATTTCATCGGAAAAGAGTTCCTCCCGTTGATTCGATCGGAATTCAAAGATCGCTCCGGTCTCGAGCGCATGAAACAGGGCCCGCTGCTCCGTTTCGGGGGCATCGCAGGGTCATACGATCATTTCCCCGAGCGAAGCGGCCTCGACGCTTATTCCGATCGAGGTGGATGGCTCGCCTGGTATCAAGGCAGGGTTACTCCGCCGCAATCGGGGCGCTTTCGTTTCTGGGGCTATGCCGACAACCAGCTGCTCGTCGCGATCAACGGAGAACCGCTCTTCGAAGCTTCACGATACAACTCCGTTTTTCGCAGCGAATTGAACGTTCCTCGCCAAAATCACCCGGGATGGCCTTGTCTCAATGCGAAGTCCGGTTTCGCCTCGGGTCCATGGATCGACATTGGCGACGAGTCTGTGCAAATAGACATTTTGTATGGTGAAACGGGTGGAAAACTGACCTCCGGCTTGCTTCTGATCGAGCGCGAGGGGGCGTCTTACGATGAGACATTCTGGGGACAGCCGAAGTGGTCCCTTTTCCTAACAGAACCACTCACAGACTCGCAGATCACAGAGCTGGAGAACCTGCGCGAGCATATGGAGGAAAAATTGATGGGTTCGTTTTCAATTTCCGAAGAGGCGATTTGGAAGGTTTCGAACTGATTCCGGCGAGTTTTATCCAATGAGGAACAAAGCAACCATCCTATCATCGGTCCTTTTTCTGTCGGCGCTACCGTTGGCAATCGCGGAAATCGACTTCGCCCACCAGGTCGTTCCGATCCTGAAAGAACACTGCGCCGGATGCCACGCAGGCGAAAAGTCCAAGGGCGGGTTTTCGATCAACCGGCGGGAGCTGTTCCTCGACGACGAAACGGCTATGCCCGGTGACGCAGCCAAGTCGTATTTCATCGAGCTGATTGAAGACGACGACCCCGATTCTCAGATGCCGCCTAAAGATAAGCCGCGTGTTCCTCCCGCCGAGATCGCGATACTAAAGCAGTGGGTCAGCGAAGGGATGAAGTGGGAGTCGGGGTTCAGTTTTGGCGGAACTTCGTGGGAGCCGCCCTTCGCGCCGCGGCGGCCTGAATTGCCGCCCGTCGTTGACGGCCGGTCGAACCCGATCGACCGGATCATCGACGCGTGGCTGGCGGCGAGGAAATTGGATAGACCAGAGCCAATCGGCGACGCCGCGTTTCTTCGCCGGGTGTCGCTCGACTTGACTGGCCTCCAACCCAGCGCTGAGCGGGTTCGCGCCTTTCTGGCGGATACCGTGCCTGATAAGAGGGGAAAACTGATCGACCAACTCCTAACCGATGACCTTGCCTACACCGAGCACTGGTTGACGTTCTGGAACGATCTCCTGCGCAACGACTACGACGGCACCGGATTCATCACCGGAGGACGGACTCAGATCAGCGAGTGGCTCTACGACGCGCTCATGACGAACAAGCGCTTCGATGCGATGGTCCGTGAACTCGTCGCGCCGCCGGACGAGGGCAGCGCCGGGTTTATCAATGGGATCAAGTGGCGCGGTACCGTCAGCGCGGGGCAGACGCTGCCGATTCAGTTCTCCCAAAGCATCTCCCAGTCGTTCCTCGGCATCAACATGAAGTGCGCCTCGTGCCACGACAGTTTCGTCAACCGCTGGACCCTGACCGATGCCTACAGCCTCGCCGCGATTTACTCCGAAGAACCGCTCGAATTGCATCGCTGCGACAAAAAAACCGGGGAGATGGCGAAGGCGGCGTGGATGTTTCCCGAGATCGGCCAGATCGAGACCGGAGCTCCACGCGAAGAGCGGCTCAAGCAATTGGCGGGCCTGATGACGCATCCGGAAAACGGTCGCGTTACGCGAACCATCGTCAATCGCCTCTGGGCGCAGTTGCTGGGTCGTGGGATCGTCCACCCGCTGGACGAGATGCAGATCGAGCCATGGAGCAGCGACCTGCTCGACTGGCTTGCGGCGGATTTTCAGGATCGTGGTTATGATCTCAAACATACCTTGCGCCGCATCGTTACTTCCGAGGCTTATCAGGGTCGTTCGGCGAATCATAAAAAGCAGGATGATTCCGCGGAGTTCGTTTTCGACGGCCCGCGGCCGAAACGCCTGACTGCCGAGCAGTTTGTCGATCTGGTCTGGCAGATCGGCGGCACGGCGCCGACCGGCTGGGACGCTCCGGTCGCGCGCGGCGTGGTCGATCCGTCGCTGGAGGAAAAACTGGCGTTTGAGAGCCGTTGGATCTGGGGGCCATCGGCTCAACCCGGTCCGCCGCCGCACGGCGAGAAGATCCTCCTTCGCCGTGAGCTCTCGCCGGCAAAACCGATGCGTTCAGCCGGAATTATCGCGGCAGCCGACAACGCCTACGTGCTCTATTTGAATGGCCAAAAGATTCTCGACGGCGTGAAGTGGAAAGATCTGAACGCCGCTGCCATCGGCCATCTCATCAAGCCGCAAAACACGGTGCTCATCGTTGCCGAAAACCGCGGCGGGGCGCCAAACCCGGCGGGCGCGTTCTGCGCGATCCGGTTGGAATACGAGGACGGCACGGACGAGGTCATCGTGACGGACCTAGCTTGGAAAGTCAGCCAAACCGTCCCTCCGGGGAGCCGGCCCAAGCAGTGGAAACTGGACGAGCTCGATTGGGTTGAACCTGTGCAGGTGGACGTCGATTCGTGGAAGAAAGGAACGGATCAGCGCATCGGCTCGACTCTCGCCAAAGTCTCCATCGGCAGCGACAGCATGGTGCGCGCCTCGTTGCTCAAGGCCGACACCTTGATGCTCGCTCTCGGCCGTCCGAACCGCGACCAGATCGTGACGTCGCGCCCCGCCGATCTGACAACGCTCGAAGCGATCAATCTCGCAACCAGCGACGCGCTGACCACTTACCTCGCCCCCGGGGCAGAGCGATTCCTCGATTCCGGCGACACGATGGTGGATGAAATTTACCTCACCACATTATCGCGCTTCCCAACTGAGAAAGAGCGCGCCATCGCCTCTGCAGCTCTCGGCGAACAGCCTGACAAAGACGCAATCACCGACTTGCTCTGGGCCCTCACCATGACCCCTGAATTCCTTATCATTCGTTAATCGCCAATGAACTTCGAAACAGATCCCAAAACACCCGAGCCAATCGTTCGCCGCGACTTTGTCAGAAAGCTCGGCGCTGCCGCGACGGCTGCGTGGATGTCCGGCGCTCCGCAGCTCGTCCGCGGCGAGGGCGTTCGTCACCCTGAAGCGAAAGCCGACGCCTGCATTCTCCTCTGGATGGCCGGAGGCATGGCCGCGCCGGAGACGTTCGATCCGAAACGCTACGCGCCGTTCGAGACCGGCATGAAAGTCGATTCCGTGCTCAGCACCTTCCCGGCGATCGACACTGCGGTCGACAGCATCAAAATCTGTAAGGGGTTGGAGAACATAGCCGGCGTCATGGATCGCGGAACGCTGATCCGCTCCGTCGTTCAGCCGGATCTCGGCAGCATTCTTCACTCCCGGCATCAGTATCACTGGCACACCGGCTACGTCCCGCCGGTTACGGTTGCGGCGCCGCATCTGGGCGCGTGGATGGCGAGGGTGTTAGGGTCCAGGAACGAGGTCATGCCGGCGTTTGTCAACATCGGCCAGAGACTTGAAGGCGTCGGCGAGAAGGAAGAACTCAAGGCGTTCACCACTGCGGGATTCTTCGGCAGCGAGTACGGACCGATGAATTTGCCGTTTCCAGAAGAGGCGGCAGCAGCTGTGCGTCCGCCCGACGGCATGACGCCCGGCCGATTCGCGAATCGCAACCGGCTGCTCCGCGAACTGGTGGAAAACAGTCCGCAACGAGACTACGCCAGCGATTACCAAAAGCAGTCGCTGATGCGTTCGGTGGACAACGCCTACCGGTTGGTCAGTTCGAAGGAAAGAGAAGCCTTCGAAATCGAGCGCGAACCCAAAGAAGCTCGAGAGGCCTACGACACAGGCCGCTTTGGCCAAGGTTGTCTGCTCGCTCGGCGGCTGGTGGAAAATGGCGCACGCTTTGTAGAGGTCACGACCGAGTATGTCCCGTTTATTCATTGGGACACCCACGCCAACGGCCACGCGACGGTCCAGCGGCTTCACGCCGAGATCGACCGGCCGATCGCGCAACTCGTGCTCGACCTCGAAGAACGTGGGCTTCTCGATCGGACGCTTATCATCGTCGCGTCGGAATTCAGCCGTGACGCCATCATGGAAGGCAAACCCGGTTCAACCGCGAACGATCAGGCCGCCCACAAAGTCGACGTCATCGGCGAGCAGAAACACTACGGCCTGCACCGCCACTTCACCGGCGGCAGCAGTGTGATGCTCTTCGGCGGCGGGGTGAAGAAGGGCTTCCTCCACGGCAAGACAGCCGACGAGCGCCCGTTGGTGGCGGTCGAGAATCCGGTTTCCATCAAAGATCTCCACGCCACGATTTTTACCGCAATGGGCATCAGCCCGAAGACGGCTTACGACGTCGAGAAGCGCCCGTTCTTCGCCACGAAAGATGGACACGGGAAACCTGTTTCCGAAATATTTGCCTAACCCTGACGTTAACATTAGATATCTTATGAAGATACAAAACCTGCTCCTGCTCCTGTTACTGCTCCTGTTAGTTGGTGCAACCGGAACTGCTGCGGAACCGGAACCGCTCAAATTCAACCGCGACATCCGCCCGATCCTTTCTGAAACCTGCTTTCACTGCCACGGGCCTGACGAACATGGGCGCAAAGCTGATCTTCGTCTCGATTCGCTCGAAGGTGCCACTGCCGATCTGGGTGGAACGGTGGCGATCGTTCCGGGAGACCTTGAGGCGAGCGAGGCCTGGTGGCGCATCACTTCAGAGGATGAAGATGAGCTGATGCCTCCTCCTGAATCGCACCTCGTATTGACGAAAGATCAGAAGAACCTTCTCAAACGCTGGATCGAAGAAGGAGCCGAGTATGAAGGCCACTGGGCTTACGATACGCCGGTTCGACCTGTCGTTCCGGAGTTCGAAACCGGGCAGAATGAGATTGATGCCTTTATCCTCGCCCGATTGGAGGAAGAAGGGGTGAAACCCTCGCCGGAGGCTGAACCGCGAACTCTGATCCGGCGACTGACTTTCGATCTCACCGGGTTGCCACCGACCGCCGAGGACGTGCGGGCATTTGTCGCTGACTATGGGAAGCATGGCGAAGATGCGTGGCAGGACGCGATTGGTCGTCTGCTGGCATCGTCGCACTTCGGCGAGCGTATGGCGGTGCCGTGGATGGATCAATCGCGCTACGCTGACACTAACGGATTTTCTATCGATGGCGGTCGTCACATGTGGTTGTGGCGCGACTGGGTGATCCAAGCCTACAACGACAACCTGCCGTTCGACCAGTTTGTTAAGCAGCAGCTGGCCGGTGACCTGATGCCCAACGCCACCGAGGCCCAGCGCGTTGCCACCGGATTCAATCGCAATCATATGATCACTCATGAGGGCGGCACGATTCCCGAGGAAAACCTCACCAACTATGCCATCGATCGGGTCAAGACCACTAGCGAGGTGTTTCTCGGCCTGACCATGGCCTGCGCTCAGTGCCACGATCACAAATTCGATCCGATCCCCCAGAAGGACTACTACCAGTTCTTCGCGTTCTTCAATGAGCTCAGCGACAAGGGCAACGATGGTAACGCGGGGATCAACGCCGGCCCGAAAATCAATGCTCACTCGGTGATCCCCGACGACGAGCTGAAAGAATTGCGCGCGGAACTGTCGCGATTAAAAAATGAACTGGCCACGACCGATGCCGGTTTTGCCGAATGGCTCGCCGCCCAGCAACAACTCGAGATAGGGCGTGGGGAAAATTTCGCCCTGCACACAGTGGAAATGCTCGACGTCTCATCGCCGAATCGTCCCGGACCGCATGAGCTGCGCGACGACGGATCGGTTTTTCTCGCCAAACCTTCCGCCGGCTTGAACGCTTTCAGTCACGCCTTCCGTCTTCCCGCCGGCAAACTCATCACCGGCATCCGAGTGAGCTTTTTCCCTTCGGGCGAAGATCCACAGCGCCTCACTCCCCACGATGACGGTGTGCCGAAAGTGACCACCGTGCTGGTTTCCGCCGGCGAACAGCCCGCCAAGCAGGTCGACATTCACCGCCAACTCACGCTCGCGCAGGTGACCGCTAGTTCTCATGTCGAAGGCTCCGATCCCGAGGGCATCATCGACGAACGCAATCTACACTGGTGGCAGCCGGCGGATGCCGAGAGCGAGGCGCACCTCAGCATTACTTTTGACCAACCGGTCGACCCCGAGCAGTCGCCGTATCTCAGCGTCATGCTTTTCTACGGGCTTTCAAAGTCGCTGCCCAACCATTGGAAAATCGAGGCATTCAGCGGCAATGATCCCGACAGTACACTCACCGCCCCTGTCGCTGCAGCGATCGGCAATTCCGAATCGCAATGGACGGCGCCCGAACGTGCCCTGGTGTTGTCGGAATTCCGCAGCGATGCCGAAAATCTCAATCCGCTGCGCATCCGTATCGCCAATCTCAAGGAACGCCTCAGCGTCCTGACAGAGCCACATCCGACGATGGTAATGGATGTTGCGCCCCAGCCGCGACAAACCCATGTCCTCAACCGTGGTCAGTACGATGCGCCGATGGAACTGGTCTCGTCGAACACTCCCCAAGTGCTTCCTCCCTTGTCCGTTTCGGGAAATGCCACCCGCCTCCATCTCGCCGAATGGCTGGTGCGACCCGAGCATCCGTTGACTGCGCGAGTTGCCGTCAATCGCCTCTGGGCAGTGTTGTTCGGCACCGGCATCGTCGCCACCTCGGCGGACTTTGGTTCACAGGGAGAATGGCCTAGTCATCCGCAACTGATCGACTGGCTGGCGACAGAATTCGTCGCCAGTGGCTGGAACCAGAAGGAACTGATCCGCAAACTGGTCAGCAGCGCCACCTATCGCCAGGACTCTTCCGCTAGTGCAGAGCAGCGTGAGTTCGATCCGAAGAACCGCCTGCTTGGTCGCGGTCCGCGCTTTCGACTGGCCGCCGAATTCATCCGTGACCAGACACTGGCGACCAGCGGCCTGTTAGTTCCACGTATCGGCGGTCCCAGCGTCGAGCCTTATCAGCCGGCTGGCTTGTGGAAAGAAGTCAGTCACTTCGGCAGTTCGCCGGCCACCAAACAAGTGTTCGTGCAGGATCACGGTGAAAAGCTCTACCGACGGAGCCTCTACACCATCGTCAAGCGCACCAGCTCGCACCCGGCGATGTCCGCCTTCGATGCGCCGAACCGCGAGATGTGCATCATGCAGCGCGGCGTCACCAACACTCCATTGCAGTCGCTGGTCACCCTCAACGATCCCCAGTTCGCTGAAGCCGCGCGCGTGTTCGCCGAAAGACTGCTGCGTGACACCCTGGACGCTGATGATCGCGAACGGCTCAAAATTGCCTTTGAAAGAATCACCAGTCGACCAGCAAAGGCCGCCGAACTGAACGCCTTGTCATCATTCCTCAGCGATGAAATCCAACGATACGCCGACGATCCGCAGGCTGCCGCCCAACTCGTCGCCGTCGGGGAGTCGCCTCTTGCTAAAGGACTCGATGTTTCCCAACACGCCGCGTGGACGCAGATCGGTTCATTGCTCTTCAACCTCAGCGAGACCCTGACACGTCTCTAATTTCCTTTTGTATGAATCCTTCTCTTACTGACGAACTCAATCTGCAACGTGCGCAACTGATGACGCGCCGGTCGCTATTCGGCAATACTGCTGCCGGGCTCGGCGGTATCGCGCTCGGCAGCCTGCTCGGCAAGGAAGCGCTAGCGGACGCCGAAGGCGAGCAGCGCCTCGACGTCATGACCAGCGGCTCCAGCCAGGGTCTGCCCGGCCTGCCGCACTTTGCCCCGAAGGCCAAGCGGGTTATCTACTTGTTTCAATCGGGCGGTCCGAGTCACGTCGATCTATTCGATCACAAGGACTTCCTCGACAAGCATCACGGTAGCGACCTGCCTGATTCAGTTCGCGGAGGACAGCGGCTCACTGGCATGTCGGCGTATCAGAAAAGTCTCCCCGTCGTCACCTCGATGTTCGGCGGCAAGCGCTGCGGTGATCACGGCACGTGGATCGGCAACCTGCTACCGCACACCCAAACAATCGCCGATGACATCACCATTGTTCGCTCGATGCACACCGAGGCGATCAACCACGATCCAGCCGTCACCTACATCAACACCGGTTCTCAGCAGATGGGTAATGCCTCGATGGGCGCTTGGCTCAGCTATGGTCTCGGTCGCGCCAACGAAAATTTTCCCGCCTACATGGTGCTGCTCAGTCAGGGTACCGGAAAGAATCCTGGCCAGCCGCTTTTCTCACGCCTGTGGGGCAGCGGCTACCTTCCGTCGAGCCATCAGGGGGTGATGTTGCGACCGGGGGCGAATCCGGTCCTTTATCTGCAAAACCCGCCCGGAGTGTCCCGCGATGCGCGGAGACGATTGCTCAACACCCTCGGCGATCTCAACCGTCAACAAGCCGAAGCCGTCGGCGATCCCGAGACGCTCGCCCGCGTCGAAGCCTACGAGATGGCTTACCGCATGCAGACATCCGTTCCGGATCTGACCGATTTTTCCGACGAACCGGAATCGACGTTCGAACTCTACGGAGAAGAGGCACGTCGGCCTGGCTCCTTCGCCGCCAACTGCCTCATGGCCCGACGGATGGCCCAGCGCGGCGTACGTTTCACCCAGCTATTCCATCGCGGATGGGATCAACACATTTCCATAAAAACGCAGCTGCCGCGCCAGTGTCAGGATGTCGATCAAGCGTCCGCTGCGCTCGTCACCGACTTGAAACGTCTCGGCATGCTCGAAGATACGCTCGTGATCTGGGGCGGCGAATTTGGACGCACCGTCTACAGTCAGGGCGAACTCGGCGCACCTACCTCCGGCCGTGATCACCACGGGCGTTGCTTCACCACCTGGATGGCAGGTGGCGGCGTGAAAGCTGGATTCGATTACGGAACGACCGACGACTACGCTTACAACATCGCCGAGAATCCCGTCCACATTCGCGATCTCAACGCGACGATTCTGAACTTGTTAGGAATCGACCACGAGCGGTTCACTTTCAAATTCCGCGGACTGAATCAGCGGCTCACAGGGGTGGAGCACGCCCATGTGATCAAAGATCTTTTAGCATGATGTACCGAAAACTTATGATATACCGAAAACTTAGCCTGATAGGGCTCCTTCTTAGTCTCATCGCACAATTTTCCATTGCAGGAGACAGACCCAACATCCTCTTAATCATGGCGGATGACCTTGGGTTTTCAGATTTAGGTTGCTACGGTGGTGAAATAGCGACGCCCAATCTCGACTCCGTCGCCGAAAATGGACTTCGCTATACTCAGTTTTATAATACGGCTCGATGCTGGCCGTCGCGTGCCTCATTGCTCACCGGGTTCTATGCGCAGCAAGTTCGACGCGATAGCATCCCTGGTGCGGTGTCAATCAACCAGGGAACAAGGCCCGATTGGGCTCCGCTTCTGCCTCGGTATATACAACCAGCTGGCTATCGCTCTTATCATTCGGGGAAGTGGCATATCGATGGCTTGCCTATAGAGGAGGGATTTGATCGCTCTTACTACCTGCAAGATCAGGACCGTTTTTTTACACCCGGTAAACACCGGAAGGATGATATTCCGTTACCTGTAGTGAAAAAAGAAGACTGTTACTACAGTACGATAGCACTCGCCGATCATGTCATAGAAGTCCTCGACGAGCATAATACCAAACATAGCGAACAGCCCTTTTTCCACTACCTGGCCTTTACCGCACCCCACTTCCCGCTCCATGCGCTGCCGGAGGATATCGCGAAGTATCAGGAAATCTACCAGGTCGGATGGGATGTGATTCGAGAACAACGATGGGAAAAGATTCGCGAACTGGGACTACCTGTGGGGGATAAACTCTCGGAGGTGGAACGCGAAATCGGCCCACCCTACCACCGTCCCGAACCTTTCGAAATTCTGGGACCAGGGGAAGTAAACAAACCGGTCCCCTGGGATTCACTAACCGCTCAACAAAAGGAATTCCAAACGAACAAAATGGCAATTCACGCCGCAATGATCCATCGGATGGACATTGAGATAGGCCGGGTTTTTGAGCAAATCAAAAAAATGGGTCAGTGGGAAAATACTCTCGTCATGTTCCTGTCTGATAATGGAGCTTCGGCCGAGATCATGGTCCGCGGCGATGGACACGATCCAACCGCCTCACCCGGTTCCGCAGAGACTTACCTCTGTCTTGGCCCCGGTTGGTCGACCGCGTGTAACACTCCCTTTCGCCGCCACAAAACCTGGACCCACGAAGGTGGAATATCGACTCCAATGATCATCTCCTGGCCTAAAGGTATTGCCTCTCGCGGAGAGCTGCGAACAACTCCAGGGCACGTCATCGATGTCGTGCCTACGATCCTGGATATCACTGGAGCGAAAGACGTTGCTACCGATGGCCCTGATTCTCCGGGAAAAAGTCTCGTCGCCACTTTTACTGAGAATTCTATAGTCGAGAGAAGCCATCTCTGGTGGTTTCACGATGGACACAAAGCGGTCATGAAAGACGGATGGAAAGCGGTAGCTGCCAACGGAGGTAAATGGGATCTCTATGATCTTCGCGCCAATCGCGCTGAGGCCATTGACCATTCGGGCGAAGAACCCGAAAAGGTCATTGAACTCGTCAAAATTTGGGATGATCAACTCGCCGAATTTAAAGACCTCGCCCTTTCTTCGATGTCAGAAGAAGAGGCCGAAGCCCAACGAAAAGCAATGGCTCGAGGTCGAAGAAATAGTTCCGCTCAAAGAGATGCTCTACCTCCAAGGAAGCAGTCGCTGTTCAATTCACAAAGCTTCGAAATTAAGGGGCATCCAGCATTTGTGATGAACCCGGAGAATCCCGCTCCAGGTAAGCCGTGGATTTTTTATGGACCAACTCTCCCTGGCTATCCCGACCGTGCCGAGAGCTGGATGCATCAGCAATTTTTGAAAGCCGGTATCGCAATCGCTGGAGTCGATGTTGGTGAAGCTTACGGAAGCCCTGTGGCACTCCCGGTATTCGACGATCTATACACGAAAATGCAGGAACTCGGTTTTGCCCAAAAGCCGATCTTACTGGGGAGAAGCCGTGGAGGGCTTTGGGTAAGTAGTTGGGCGGTAAAAAATCCAGCGATCGTCACCGCGATCGCTGGTATTTATCCCGTCTACGACGTATCGACCTACCCCGGCTTGAAACGAGCCGCGTCGGCCTATCAAATGACGGCTGATGAACTGCAGACGAGATTGCCCGAAGTGAACCCTATCGAAAAAGCTTCTATTCTAGCAAAGCATAAAATACCAGTATTCATTATCCACGGCGAAAAAGATACGGTCGTTCCGCTCGCAGAGAACTCCGGTCGTCTCGAACAAATCTATAAGCAAAACCAGGTTGGAGACCTCATCACCCTGGTACGAATCAAAGATCAGGGGCATAGTTTTTGGCCTGGCTATTTTAATAGCCAGGAACTGGTCGATTTCGTCATCAAGCAGGCCCTAACTAACAAACGCCTGTCCGCCGAATCCGATGTGGTCGTCTACGGTGGCACCCCCGGAGGCATCACCGCTGCCATCGCCGCCGCGCGCGACGGCGCCTCCGTGATCCTGCTGGAGCAGACCCGACACGTGGGCGGGCTGACCACGAGCGGCTTGAACCGCGATGAATGCAACCACCTGGATCGCCCGACATTGGGTGGCCTTTGTGAGCAGTTTCTTGAAGAGGCCGTCAAACGGAGCAACGGCAGGTGGACCGAGGGCAGTAGCCGCACCTGGCAGTCCGGAATCGCCGAGCAGGTTTTCATCGAAATGCTGGAGGAAGCCGGTGTGGAGGTGCGATACGAGCAGCTGCTGGATCAGGTAGAGAAAGACGGCACCCGAATCACCGAGCTTCGCGTGCAGAGCGGCGAGAGCTACCGGGCGAAGGTCTACATCGACGCCACCTACGAAGGCGACCTGATGGCCAAGACTGGGGTGTCCTACGCCATCGGACGCGAGTCCGCAGATCAATACGGCGAGTCGATTGCCGGCGTCCGCTACCTCGACGACAAGGTCGCCATCTCGCCCTTCGATGACGACGGCAATCTGCTCTTTGGCGTGATGTCAGGCAAGCCGCCCGAAGCCGGTTCTGCGAGCGAGGTGCCGATCTGCTACAACGTCCGCCTGAATATTACTACAAACGAGGCCAATAGAGTCCCGATCGAGAAACCGGACAGCTACGATGCGATGCAGCATGAATTGCTGGCCCGCGTTCTCGAGGCAGGCTTGCTGAAAAATCTCACGTCCATCATCGGCATCTACCCAATGGGCGACAGCGACAAGAGAGAGCTGAACAATCGCCAGTTTTCAATCGTGTCCATGAGCATCCCGGGTGCCCAGACTCCGTGGGCTGAGGCCAGCTTCGAAGAGCGGGAAGTGATTCACCAAAAATACCGGGACTATACCCACGGCATGCTCTGGTTCCTGAAAACGGATCCCCGCGTCCCCGAGCACATTCGCGACGAGATGGCGCCGTATGGGTTCTGCAAAGACGAGTGGGCCGATAACGACCATTGGCCTTACTATCTCTATATCCGCGCGGCCCGTCGGATGCAGGGAGAGATCATCCTCACCGAAGCAGACGTCATCGAAGACGTGGACAAGGAAGATGTGATCCACGTCGGCTCTCACTTCATCGACTGCCACCACGCGGCACGCTACGTTTCCGACTCGGGCCATATCATCAACGAGGGACGGATCTGGAAAGTGGGGACGCGATTCGACATTCCCTATCGCGCGATCACGCCGAAGGCCAGCGAGTGTTCCAATTTGTTAGTGCCAGTGTGCGCCTCGGCCAGTCACGTCGCCTTCTGCACGATCCGGTTGGAACCGACCTGGATGCAAATGGGTGAGGCGGCCGGGATCGCTGCGGTCATGGCCGGCAAGTCAGGGGAATCGGTGCAAGAGGTCGACGTCAAATCGCTGCAGGCTCGCCTGCTTGAGCTGGGCATTCCGCTCGAGCATCCCGAAGGTCCGATGGCCTATGAAAAAGAGCACGGCAAACCCAGAACGTTCGCGCCCGACGATGTGGTGAAGGAATTCTTCGCCAGTGCCGACAAGAACGGGGATGGCATGGCATCCCGGTCGGAATGGGATTCGGCCAGACCAACATGGGAATGGCTCTTTGACCATATGGACAAAGACAAGAACGGACAACTCGACCGGGCCGAGTACAAAGCCTTCCAGGATTACAAAAAGGAGAACCCTGCCTGGCGAAAGAAGCTGGAAGCTAAATGAAAAACTCAATTCGATTGAATCTTCGTCCTAAAAAAACAAATTCCGATCAGTCAATAATATGAAATCAACCGCCGTTCTTTCATTTCTTCTCCTTCTCTCAGTTTCGTCTTTCGCTTTGGACGAGATCTTCAAAAAGGAAACCATCAAAAAGCTCGCTGATAAAGTGCGGGAGTATCGCAATGAGAGCATCAAGAATCCCAATCGCCACAATTGGGTATTTGGAACCTATTACACGGGGTTGATGGCCATGTACGAAAGCACTTCAGATGATGCGTATCTCAATCAGTGCTTGGAGTATGGTGAGGCATGCAACTGGGCGATTCCTGACAAGACGGAGGCCAACTGGGATAGCACCTTTTATTCCTTCGTCTTTGGGCAGGTTTGGTACGGTTGCTATCAGGAAAAGAAAGAGGAATCCATCCTGGCCCCGACCTTTGCTTTTTTGAACGACCCAGGCAAGTCGACTCCCTTCACCGAACCTTCCAAATGGTATTTGGAGAACTGCGGCATACGATTTGTCGACGGGCTTTACTTTTCTCCTCCCCTGTTTGCCTTGTTGTATCAGCATACTGGAGACGAGAAATTTGTAGAGTGGATGGATGCCTGTTTCTGGGTCACTTCAGAAGAATTGTATGATGGGGACGAGGGGCTGTTCTACAGAGACATTACGTATAAGAAAGGAGCGCAAACGGACCCCGTAGATGAATCCCATCCTGACCACGAACGGATTGCGACTTCCCCGGAAAAGCAGACTTCAAAAAACGGTGAAAAGGTGTTCTGGTCGCGTGGAAATGGTTGGGCCTTTGGAGGGCTGGTAAGAATTCTCACTTACCTGCCTGAGGAGCATCCAAGTTACGAGCGATACAAAAAACGGTATGTGCGAATGGCAGAAGGCTTGAAAGCCTGCCAGCAAGCAGACGGATTCTGGAGGACGAACCTGGTAGATCCGTTGGAATATGACATGAAGGAAAGCAGTGGGACGGCCTTTATGACCTACGGAATTTCATGGGGCATCAACAATGGTCTCCTTCCGAAAGAAGCCTACCTTCCTGTAGTGAAGAAGGGCTGGGCTGCTCTCGCATCCGTTGTCAATGATGACGGTAAGGTGGAGTGGGGGCAACCCCCTGGAGCTGGCCCCGCTCCGGTTACTAGAGAAAGTTCAAACACCCATACCGCTGGCATTTTTCTGCTGGCCGCTAGTGAAGTTTACAAACTAGATGTGTAGCCGAATCCAACTAACACACGCCTAAAGATTCCGCTACACAAAACCACCGAATCAATACAAAAAGCCGCTGCGGACAAAGCATCGAGATAGGCGTGTAATGAGAAAAGAAATATGAAAAGTGTATTAATAAATTTCAGGAAAAGGGGGGCGCTTATCGCGTCGTCGTTCATCTTCCTGTCGGCTTGCTCGCCTTCTCTGGAAGGCGCTCCGGCTCCTCGGCTTCAGCCGGGAGAAGGCGATAGGATTGTCTTTCTCGGAAACGCGTTTTTCGAACAGGCCATCCGTCATGGCGAACTGGAGACATCCTTAGCTCTGCGTTGGCCAGAAAAGAATCTTAGCTTTCGCAATGTCGGCTGGAGCGGAGATACCGTGTTTGGGCATTCGCGGACATTCGGGCGTCGTGGCGCGAAATTCGGCGGACCCGAAGCAGGCTTTGAAAACATGAGCGAGCACCTCGCGAAGCTGGGTCCAGATATGGTTTTCGTCGCTTATGGCTTCAACGAATCTTTCGAGGAAGAGGCAGGGTTGGAGGCTTTCCGACAAGGGGCGCTGCGTTTGCTGGAGATGCTCGGCGCATTGAATTCGGAAATCGTTTTGCTTTCACCACCACCCATGGAACTTGATTTTGGAGCGCCTGCGGAATACGTCGAAAAACGAAACGCCTGGTTGCAGCGCTATTCAGAGGAAATGAAAGCCCTGGCAGAGAGTCGAGGACTTGCCTACGTCGATCTGTTCAAGCCGTTAAAAAAACAAGCCGGCACGTTTTCAAAGGATGGTATCCACCCCTCTGGTGATGGCTACCGTCGTATCGGCGATATCATTGCGGAAACCTTAGACCTACCCCAGCCGATCGCTCAACTGGACTCGAAAGAAGCCGCTCAGATTCGTTCGGAGATCATCGAAAAGAATCAGCTTTTCTTCCATCGTTGGAGACCGAGAAATGATGCGTTCGTTTTTGGAGAGCGCAAAGACGAGCAACGAATCGCTCAGATGGAACCGGCCAAGATTGAGCCTTTCGTCGAAAAGAAGGAATCGATCATCAACACTTTATTGGAGGCACAACGATGATCCAAATATCTACTCGTTTTAGACAGACTCTTAGAACGCCTGGCGCCTGGCTATGTTTCTCATTGTCGATTGGTTCTATCCAGGCTCAGCGAGATCTGGAAGAAGTGCCGGAACCCAACCCGGAAGCGGAACTGGCGGCTTTCACAGTAGCGGAAGGATTTGAAATCAATCTTTTCGCTGCCACACCGCTGATCGCGAAGCCCACTCAAATCAGTTTCGATGACGAAGGCAAGCTCTGGGTCTCGGGTAGCCACATCTACCCGCAGTTGAACGTCAATGAGAAGCCCAGCGATCAGGTTGTCATTCTCAATGATTCGAATGGCGACGGAGTAGCAGACGAGTCTTCCGTTTTCTATGATGAGCTGATCATTCCCGGAGGCGTTCTGCCCGACGGAAAAGGCGGGGCCTATGTGGCTCATGCGGATGAATTGCTTTACCTGCACGATACCGATGGCGATGGACGGGCTGACAGAAAGGAAGTCTTGCTCAGCGGATTCGGAACAGAAGACACCCATCACACCTTGCATCGATTGTCCTGGGGACCCGACGGGAAGCTCTATATGCTTCAGGGATACTACATCGGTTCTCATGTTGAAACATTGTATGGTCCGCGACGTCTCAACGGCGGCGGTCTTTGGTCATACGATACGGAAACCCGTCGTCTGGAAATCTATAGCCGCGGACTGGTCAATCCATGGGGACTTGATTTCGATTACTGGGGGCAAAGCTTCCAGACCGATGGCGCAGGCAGTGGCGGTGTGACCTATTCCTTCCCTGATACGGTTTTCCTGGCATCGCCCGGCGAGCCGAAGACTCTTCCGAACCTCTTGAGCGACCGTCCTAAGCACTGCGGCATTACCATCATCAGCGGCCGTCACTTTCCTGAGGCTTGGCAAACGGATGTCATCACGAGCGACTTCCGGGCTCATAATATTGACCGATATGCCATCACGCAAAAGGGCAGCGCCTACGAGGCTGAGCTAAAAGAAGATCTCCTGATCTCTTCGCATAAATCCTTTCGCCCAATCGACACCGTCATGGGTCCCGATGGAGCCCTCTATATTGCGGACTGGTATAATCCCATTATCCAGCATGGAGAAGTTGATTTTCGCGACGGACGCCGGGATCATGGTCATGGGCGCATATGGAGAATCACGGCCATAAACCGACCACTGCTCGACAAGCCAGACTATAAAAATCCAGACATCGATGCGTTGCTGGACCTGCTGAAGGCCGAAGAAAACTGGGTGCGTCTTTTCGCCAAACAGGAACTAAAGCAGCGAAAAAGCCATGCTACGATAAGTCGCATCGAGGCGTGGATTCAGAAACTGGATCCCGCCGACGAGAACTTTGAACATCACCGGGTCGAGGCGCTTTGGGCGCTGCGGACGATAGGTTCATTCAATGAAGACCTACTTAAATCAGTCGCAGAATCAAAATCTTCCGAGGCGAGAGCCGCAGCGATCCGAATACTCTATCACGATCATGAGAAGGCGAACGATGCGCTCGCGATACTCGAGCGGGCGGTGAAGGACTCCAACGCGCAAGTGCGCCGCGAGGCCATCACCAGCCTGGGGCAATGCGCTTCGGTGGAGGCCTTCCAAACGGTTCTCGGCGCCTACGGAGACCAGATGGAGGACTTTTACGAGTTCGCCCTGTGGCGTAGCTGCCGTCTCCTCGAACCTTACTGGATGCCGGCTTTTCAGCGCGGCGACCTGAAGATTGCACCTGATAGTCAAGCCCTCAACTTCGCCTTGATGGCCATCGATACTAACGATGCGGCTAAGATACTGATCACGCGATTTAGAGACGCTCCAGATACCAAGGACAGCTCTATCCTGAAAGTCATCGGCCGAAGCGGCGATTCGGAGGACTTGAACTTTCTGACCGAAGTCATTTCCGGGCCGCAAAGCGCATTTTACAATAATGCCGCTCAGGGGCTGCTGACCGCCGCCAGCGAACGCGCTATCTATCCGACTGAGAATCGGGAAGCCGCCTTGAAGAACTTGCTGGAGGTCGATCAGCCGCAGCTTCAAGCGATCGCATTCGATCTTGTGGCTCATTGGCAAAGCGATGCTTTTCTAGATGAAATCAAGTCGAAGTTCACGGCGCAGAACACGCACTATGGAGTTCGCAAAGCCGCTTCTCGAGCCTTGGTGAGCCTAAACAAACCGGAGGTTCGCGACTTTCTCATACAAGCGACAGGTAAAGGTCAACATGATCACACGAGAACCCTGGCGGCGCTCAGCTTAGTCCAAATCGATGTTGCCGAAGGGGCGAAGGGCATCGCCGAAATTCTCGCCGACGATCAGGTCGAAATAGAGATTGGTCCGATCGTGCATCAAATCGTTCGGAAAGAAGGTGTCTTTCATGCATTGGCGACGGCACTGAAAGGCAAGACAATGCCGTCTGAAACGGCGCGTGAAGTTTCCCAGGCCATTCAAACCACTGGCCGGGCAGGTTCCGAAGAGCTTTTGATCGCGTTGGCGAAAGCGGGATCGCTCGAAAGCCCTTTAAAACTCAACGTCCATTTAAAAACCATCGACCTGATGACTAAGATCGCGCAGGGTGATGTGGAAAAGGGCAAGGAGGTTTATCATCGGCCGGGCCTAACCTGCGTGGTTTGCCATAAGGTGAATGGCGAAGGTCTGAGCGATCTCGGTCCAGATCTGGGGAGCATTGGAGCGAGCGCGCCCCTGGACTATATCATCGAATCGCTTCTCGATCCGAGTAAGAAGATAAAGGAAGGCTATCGCTCGACTATCATCACTACGAAGAACGGCGACTTCTATGGGGGGGCGATCCAAAAAGAGGACAGCAATATAGTGCTCTTGAAAACGGCCACCGGTACCGATGTCACCGTAAAGAAGAGCGATATAAAATCGGTGGAAACGAGCAAGGTATCGATGATGGCGCCCGGATTAACCGCCTCTCTGCCTGAAGACGAACTCCTCGATCTGCTTAGCTACCTAGCTTCGCTCGGAACGCAGAAGTGAACCCGTATTCTAAGAAACTTTTAAACCGGAGCCCTATGCATTCTCTGGCGGGATATGCTTGCTCGCCGGGGTCCTCACACTGGAAGTCACATCTATCCTGCCGGTGTGGTGGATTAACCAAGGAGCGTCACCAACCATGACTATAGTACAAGCTAATCCAGACGAAGAAACGCTGAGTAAATTGAAGGCGTTTTTCGGGGCGGCGGAACCTGACAAAGTTGCTACTGTTATGGCTTCTCACAGGCGAATACATCGCTGAAAATCACATGAAAAACTTTCTAAGTTATGATGAAGGATTCAGAAGCTAGTAGTTCGGAAGAGCTTTTTGTTCAGTTGTTTGCTCAGAACGAGCGTCACATCCGCGCGTTTGTGCGGTCGATGGGGCTCGATTGGACTTCGGTGGATGATGTGGTGCAAACCGTCAGTCTGATCATGTGGCGGAAATGGGATCAATTTGATCCGGATACGGATTTCATGAAGTGGGCCCGCGTCATCGCCCGTTTTGAGGTGCTCAAATTCCGGCGGACGATGGCGCGGGATCGGCATGTGTTTCGTGATGACCTCATGGACTTAATTGCCGATGCCGCCTTGGAGAGGGAAGCGCAGGTCACCAATGAACAATATGTAGAATGCCTGCAGGCGTGCCTGGATACTCTGCCGGAGAAGTCGCGCGAATTGATACGCGCCACTTACGAAGGAGACAAGAGCATCAAGGAAGTTGCTGCTGACGTCGGCAAATCGGCAACGGCTCTATACAAAGCACTCGATCGGATTCGCAAGCAGCTGCAAGGGTGTATCGAAGGGCGGCTGGCGCCCGAGTGAAATTTTCTCAATTATTTGGGCAATTGGGGCTTCAGGGGGAGTTTTGTGGGTGATGAAGATTGATTCGGACAAGCTCAGACAACTGATCCAGGCACAGCTGGACCAGCGTCTTTCCGATGAGGAATTTGAGGCGCTTCAAGAATACTTGGAGGGAGATCCGGAGGCACGGGCTGAATATGTGGAGTTGGCGCAACTCGATGCGGGTTTGCGGGACACGGGTGTGGTCGAATCGAATGTGGTCGCGTTTCCTCCTGAGGTTGAAAAGAATGGTATCAACTGGTGGGCGGTCGCCGCGGTGGTGATTGCATTTTTGTTGCCGGTCACGGCACTGCTTAATACGAGAGATTCAGAAATTTCGGGAGGTCCAAAGTTAGCTGCCACTCATGGAGTTGCGGTCATTACCGCGGAGGCTGGGGCCGTCTGGAATGAAGAGAGCTTGGCAGTTGGCGTGGCTCTCGAGCCGGGGCGATTGATTCTTAAGGAAGGCCTTGCTCAAATCGATTTCTTTGGCGGCGCTTCCATCAGCCTGTCCGGGCCTGCGGAATTGGAGTTGGTCAATGGCGACGCAGCGGTTCTTCATCGCGGGAAACTGAAGGCTGATGTACCGCCGGCCGCCCGTGGATTTGAAGTTCGGACCGGGGATGTGCTGCTCGAGGATTTGGGAACCAGCTTTGGTTTGGCGGTGGGCGAAAATGGCAAAGCGGATCTGATTGTTTTTGATGGCGAAGTGCGAGCCACCGGCATGGATGGGAATCCAAAGTTGTTTTTTGGTTCAGACTCAGCTCGCTTCGATGCGGGTGAGGTGATTCCTCAGAGTGCGGAGAAGGTGGGCGACTTCCCGGATATCACCGATGTGATTGCCGGGGCGGAAAACCGCGCTGAATCCGAACTGGCCGCATGGGCCGAAGCGAGTCTGGACCTGCGCCGCGACCCTCGTCTTGTGGCCTACTACGATTTTGAAAACCTTACGATGGAGACGCGCCGCCTCCGCAATCGTGCAGTCGGTGACGCCCCGAGCGAACTCGACGGCGGGATCGTCGGAGCGAAAGTGACGGACGGGCGATGGCCGGGAAAAACCGCGCTCGATTTCCGAAGTGAGGGCGACCGGGTTCGGTTTCGCATTCCCGGCGAGTTCGACGCGCTGACTCTGTTCGCATGGGTCCGGATCGACGCGCTCGACCGCCATCTCAATTCTCTCTTTCTGACCGATCACTTCGACGAGAACGAAATCCACTGGCAGATTTCTGGCGAGGGGATGATGCATTTCGCGACGAGCCCGATGGGGGTGGTCGACCTAGAAAAACATAACCGCCGATTTTATTCGGACCCATTCTGGGATCCACGCGACAGCGGTAAATGGTTTTTCATCGCGACCTCTGTGGACCGGAATGTCGGCGAAGTGGTCCACTATGTAAATGGCGAACCCCTCGGCATCAGCGGCGGCACACAGATGCACAAACCTCTCCCGCGCATGCGAATCGGCGAGGCCGACCTTGGCAATTGGAGCGACCCCATCTGGCCTGAAGCCGGGATCAGAACGCTCAACGGCAGGATCGACGAATTCGGTATATTCGCAGTAGCTCTCTCAGCCGGAGAAATTCGCTCGCTCTATCAAAAGGGAAAACCATGAGACTCTTTTCACTCCTTCTTCTCCTTCCATTCACCGCCTCCGCCGCAGAACCGAGCGACGGTGAAAAGCTGTTCGCTCTGCACGTAAAACCGCTCTTCGCGGAAAAGTGCAATGCTTGCCACGGCGACGATCCGGAGAAGATCAAAGGCGATTTCGACATGCGGACCCGCGAGGCGGTTCTCCGCGGTGGAGAATATTGGGCCGACGATGTGGTCCATCTAGGCAAAGGCGAGCAAAGCTATCTCTATATTGTCACGACCCGGAGCGAAGAGGATTTCGAGATGCCGCCGAAAGAAGCCGACCGACTCACCGAAGAACAGCAGTGGTGGATTCGTGATTGGATCAACGAAGGCGCTCCATGGCCCGATGACGAGCGCGTGCATGAAATTCAGGAAAAATACTCCGAAGGCGTGCAGATGAAGCTCTCCAAAGCGCTCTCGGATGACTGGCAGAATCGCCGATATAAGCCTGAAGATCTCTGGGCCTATCAACCCTTGACACGATCGGAGGTTCCAGGCCCCGACCAAACAGGGTTAGGTGAGGGAGCCAACCCTGTTGACTCTTTTATCGGAGAGAAGTTGAAGGAGATCGAACTCAATGCGGCCCCCGAGGCCGAGCCGGGTATTCTCATTCGCCGGGCGACTTTTGACCTTCTCGGTCTTCCGCCCACGCCAGCGGAGGTGAATGAATTTATCGCGGCCTCGGAGAAGGATTCGACGAAGGCGTGGAATGATCTCATCGACCGCCTCCTCGAAAGCCCACATTATGGAGAGCAGTGGGGACGGCACTGGCTCGACGTGGTTCGCTACGCGGACAGCTCCGGCTATGCTAATGACTACGAGCGCCCCAACACCTGGCGTTACCGGGACTATGTGATCCGTTCCTTCAACGAGGGCAAACCCTATGATCAGTTCGTTCGTGAGCAGATCGCCGGCGACGAAATCACTGACCGCAAAGATCCCGAGGCACTCGTCGCGACCGGGTTCCTTCGTATGGGCGCGTGGGAGCACACCGGCATGAGTGTCGCCAGGGTGACGCGTCAGCTCTTTCTCGACGATGTCACCGACACGGTTGGTCAGGTCTTTCTCGCCCATGCCCTGCAGTGCGCGAAGTGCCACGACCACAAGTTTGATCCGGTGCCGACCCGCGACTTTTATTCAATGCAGGCGATCTTTGCGACAACCCAGTTTGCGGAGGTGGAGACCGACTGGTTGCCGGAAGAGAATCTGAGCGGGATGAAAGAGGACCGAGCCCTACATGAAAAGCGAATCCAGGACAACAACGCGCGTAAAGCAATGTTGCAAGAGCGGCAGGAATTTTACGAAGCAAAGTGGTTTACAGAAAAAGGGCTGCCGTACAAAACCGTTGTCGAAGCGAAGAAGGCCGGACTGAAGAAAGATCAGCTTCCAGACGGCAACCTTTTTGAGAAGCCGGAGGAATTCGCACTGGGTCCGATCACCAGCAAATGGACACAGCGTTTCAAATGGGAGCTTGATCGCTACGAGCCGGTCGCCTTCACGGTTTACAGCGGGAAGACGCGAGCCCCTAAAGGAGATTACGGGCGAATTGAGATGCCGAAGAATCCGATGAAAGAGGGCACGCTCGAGAAGAGCACTATTCTTGGTGGGGGCGATCCGTTTTCTCCGACGGACCCGGTGAAGCCCGCTGTCTTAAGCGCCGTCCCCGGAGGCTTGGAATACGACATTCCCGAAACCGTGGATGGGCGTCGCAAGGCCCTGGCGAATTGGATCACGAGTGCGGACAATACCCTGACAGCGCGAGTCATGATGAACCGTGTCTGGCAATATCATTTCGGAGTCGCGATTGCCGGAAACCCCAATAACTTCGGGGCGACGGGGAAAAAGCCGACGCATCCTGAGTTGCTGGATTGGCTCGCTGCCGAGTTCATCGATCAGGGATGGTCGGTGAAGGCGATGCATCGAATCATCATGCAATCGGACGCTTATCGTCGCAGCACGAACCACCCCTATGCGGGAGGGGTTCGTGAGAAGGATCCGCAGGGAACGAGCTATGCGGTTTTCACCCCCCGTCGTCTCGCTGCAGAGGAGATCCGGGATTCCATGTTGCTGGTTTCCGGTGAACTGAACCGGGAAGCCGGGGGAATCCCGATCCGCCCTGACATGAACATGGAGGCGTCACTTCAGCCGCGGATGATCATGGGCACCTTCGCCCCGAGCTACGTTCCAAATCCGAAGCCGGAGCAGCGGAATCGTCGCACCATCTATGCTCAAAAGACGCGAGGGCAGAGAGATCCTTTCCTTGAAGTGTTTAATCAGCCGGGCCCCGATTTGTCCTGTGAGTTTCGAGATGCCTCAAATGTCACCCCCCAGGTATTCACCCTCCTGAACAGCGAGGAGTCCATGGATCGTGCGATCGCCTTTGCTGACCGTGTCTTGAAAGAGCGCCAGGGGAAATCCGATGCGGAAGTGGTCGCGAGAGCCTTCAAGCTGGTCTACGGCAGAGACGCGTCGGAGGAGGAGATTGCGATGGCGGTGGAGCACTGGCACACGATGACTGAAGTTCAGGAAGGCATCCAGTTTGAGCCGCGTGTCTATCCCACTGAGGTCACCCGCCGCGCGAGTGATGAGAGAACGGGGCAGCAGTTCTCTTTCGATGAAAAACTCCGCGTTTATGAGGTCTATGTCCACGACCTGCAGGCGAACGAGGTCGACGCGAGAACGCGGGGCCTCGCTGATCTCTGTCTCGTTCTCCTCAACTCCAACGAATTTGCCTACGTCTATTAATTCTATAAGAAACCCCGTCCTGACATGAACACACGTCGCGATTTTATTTACGGTCTTGGCTCAAGCATTGGCAGCATTGCTTTCAGCTCAATGCTTGCCCGCCAGGCGAATGCCTATCCCGGTCCGGGCGCGCAGGGGCTCCACTTTCCAGAGGCAAAGGCCAAGAACTGTATCTTTCTCTACATGGAAGGCGGGCCCTCGCATGTCGACACCTTCGATCCGAAGCCGAAGCTGAAGGACCTTCACATGAAAGAGTTCACCCGCGAGGGAGAACAGCAGTCCGCGATGTCCAGTGGCAAGCGCTACTATGTCCAGTCGCCCTTCGATTTCATCAAGGCGGGCGAAAGCGGGGCCGACATGTGCACGCTCTGGGAGAATCTTAGAGATTGCGCCGACGATATGTGTTTCTACCGCGGGATGCAGGTCGATTCGGTGAACCATCCGACCGCGAACTACCAGGCCAACACCGGGAATCAATTCGGAGGCGATCCGGGGATCGGTGCCTGGGTGAATTATGGTCTTGGCAGTGAAAACGAAGACCTTCCCGGGTTCATCGTCCTGCCCGAACTCGCGTCGCCGCAGGGTGGATCCGCGAACTGGGGGAACGGGTATCTCCCGACCAGCTATCAGGGTACGCCGCTCCGGCCGAAGGGGTCACCAATTCTCGACATCAAGCCTCCGAAAGGAATCTCCCCGGAACACCAGCGGAAGAACCTCGACTTTCTCGCGAAACTGAATGAGCGACACGCGAGCTGGCATCCGGAACATGAAGAACTCGTTGCGCGGATGAAGAACTACGAGCTCGCCTACCGCATGCAGACGGAGGTTCCGGAAGCCGTCAACATTGATGGTGAATCCGAGAAAACCAAAGTGATGTATGGTATCGGTGAGGAACCGACCGACGAGTTCGGGCGTCGCTGCCTCCTCGCAAGGAAGATGGTCGAGAAGGGGGTGCGCTTTGTGCAACTCTACGTGAGTTCCTGGGACTCACACGACTACATCGAGAAAGCCCACGGCGCACTTATTCCGCGAGTCGACAAGCCGATCGCGGCCTTGATCAAGGATTTGAAAGATCGAGGCATGCTCGACGAAACGCTCATCGTCTGGATGGGGGAGTTTGGTAGAACGCCCGATAACGGAGTGAGGAGCGGGGGCACGGCCTATGGTCGTGACCACAACCCGGATGCGATGACTGTCTGGATGGCCGGTGGTGGAGTCAAAGCCGGACACACAATCGGGGCCACGGATGAAATCGGGGCGACGGCGGTGGAGAATGTCCACCACGTCCGCGATTTTCACGTCACTCTTCTGCGCTTGTTAGGGCTGGACGACAATAAGCTAACCTATTTTCACGCGGGACGATTCAAGCAGTTGTCGCAATTTGGCGGAAAAGTGATTGAGGATCTTCTTGCGTAGAATTGGGAGTATAAGGGTATGCTTTTATCTCACTTTGTTTCGCAGTATCACCTGAGGATCCTGATGATGGGAATCCTCGCGGGAGCTTGTTCTCACAGCACTCAGGCGCAGGAAGAATGGGAAAAGTTGTCTCCCACGAAACTCGGTTCCGAGATCGATGAGCAGGTAGAGTCACATCTCGATCTGACCTTTGCCCGAATCGACGACCGGGAACTCAAGCTGCATCTCTATCGTCCCAAAAAGGCGAGTGGAGCCCTGCCGGCGATCGTATGCATTCACGGCGGAGGTTGGCGCAAGGGCGATCGGCGCCATCATGCCAACATCGCAAAGGCGTTGGCCGCTCGTGGCTACGTCACGGTCTCTATCGACTATCGTCTTTCCGGTGAAGCGATTTTTCCGGCGCACATATACGACTGCAAAGCGGCGGTGCGCTGGCTGCGTGCCAACGCAGAAAAGTGGCGGATTGATCCGAATTTTATCGGCGCCACAGGCGCTTCGGCAGGAGGGCACCTTGCAGCGTTGCTGGGAACCTCCGGCGGTATTGAGGAACTGGAGGGTGAGGGTGGCTACCGCGATTTCTCCAGCACGATTCAGGCCTCGGCTCCTATGGGAGGGCAGTCTGATTTCATGTCGGAGCGCAATCGACTGAAGTCGGCGGAGGCGGAAATCTGGCAGCAGTTTCTGGGAGGCTCCCAGGACGAAGTGCCTGACAATTACCGACTGGCATCACCTCGAACCCATCTGGATGCCGGCGATCCTGCCATTTTCTTCCTCGCGGGTGAGTTTGATGATCCCAGTACCCGGGGTGACACGCTGCGGCACGACGCCATGGCTCTCGGCGTTCCGACCGGATTGTTCGTGGTCAAGGGAGCGCCCCATCCGCTACTGAACAAGCAGGAGTCTTTCGACATCGCCCTGGATCAACTGGACGCCTTTTTCACGTTTCATCTCAAACAAAAAGGCGTACCGAAAGTGACGGCATCGGGCTCGGTGCCTACCATCCAGGGAGAGTGGAAACAACTCGGTGGTGGTTACGGTGGCAGCGAGGGGGCTCAGTGGATCACCGTCGATGGAGAGCCCACTCTCATCTATGCGGCCCATCACGATGGTTTCGTATTTCGCTGGTCACCTGAAAAGGGACTGCGCGTCTGGCGTAATGATTCTCCCGAGGCCACTTCATTCCGCCCCGATGGCAAAGGCGGTTACTACGTGGTAGAGCAGACGACCCGTCAGGTGACTCGCTGGAATGAGCAGGCGGAGTGCACGGCGGTGCTGGCGGATCGCTTTGAAGGCAAGCGGCTCAATTTCCCCAACGATCTACGAGTGCATCCTGACGGAAGCCTTTGGTTCACTGATCCAGATTTCCTGTTTGGTCTCCGCCCGGACGAAGTAAAAGAACTGGAGGGGCAATACATTTTCCGCCTCGACCTGGAAACCAAAAAGCTCACCGCCGTGGTGAAGGATGCCAGGAAGCCCAACGGCATTGCCATCAGCGAGGGCGGGAAGGCCCTGTTTTTCACAGACGCCATGTCTAAGAGCATCTATCGCGGGCCCATCCTCGACGATGGCACGGTGGGTGCCCGCGAAATCTTTGCGACGAGTGAGTTGTTCGGTCTTGATGGACTGACCTTCGATTCTCAGGGGCGACTCTGGAGCGCGGGCAAGACTTCAGTGGCGGTGTATCAGGCTGATGGCGCGCTGCTCGGAAATTACGCTTTTCCCTCTAAGCCCACAGCGATTGCCTTTCATCCCGATGGCTGGATCTGCGTGACGACTCGCGACGCTGCCTACGTGGCGCAATTCTAAAACACGCCCCTCCCCTCCCCCTCATCAAACTCGTTCCCTTTCAAAAAGCTAACCAAACTATCTCATGAGCCAATCCACTGACATCACTTCGTCTTTCTCTCGCCGCCAGTTCACCCGTGGCGGCATTGCCACCGCGCTCGCTGCGGGAGTCGCCCCATCGTTTCACCAGGCTCTCGCGGAGGGCAGCGATAAAAAGCTCGGTCTCGCCATTGTCGGTCTGGGAGGGTATGCCACCGGCAATATCGCTCCGGAGGTGGCTGCCTGCGAACACGTCACCCTCGCCGGTGTCGTGACCGGAAACCCGGATACAAAAGGCAATGAGTGGGCTGCCAAGTATGGCTTCCCTGAAGATGCGATCTACACCTACGACACGGTCGACAAGATTGCGGAAGACGATCGCATCGATCTGGTGCACATCGCATTGCCCAACTCCATGCACGCCGAGTTTGCCATCAAGTGCGCCAGGGCCGGCAAGCACGTCATGGTCGAAAAACCCATGGCGATTTCCAGCGAGGAATGCGAAGCCATGATCGCCGCCGCCAAGGAAGCCGGCGTCCTGCTCGGAGTGAACTATCGACTCCAGTGGGAGCCGCATCACGTCAAAGCGATCGAACTGATTGGGAAGGGCGTCATCGGTGATATCGCCGGTGGAAACTACGAATTTTCCTGGGGCTATGCCGGTGCGTTGGTCGGTCCTCACAAAGACAAAATTAAGAAGTGGCTCCTGGATCCGAAGATGACCGGTGGCGGAGCTCTCTTTGATACAGGCGTCTACCCGATTCAGGCGGCCTGTTACCTCACCGGCAAGGAGCCGGTATCGGTGAAGGGTCTGCCGACGACGCGGCATCCGGAACTCTTTCCCGAAGGCATCGAGGAAACGATGAGCTTTGAGATGCTCTTTGATGACGGCTTCCAGGCACTCTGCCGTGCCAGCTACAGCCAGAATTATCACCAGTGCACGACGCTGGGGGACAAAGGCGCGATTGAAATTCGAGGCGGGATGCGGGAGAACGGTCGTCACGGCAACGTGTTTACCCAGTCAAACGGCACGCCCAACCCGAAGGCGCTCTTCCACAACCAGAGGGAGATTCCGGCCGGGCAGATTTTGCAGCAAGCCGTCCTGCTCGATGCCTTTGCGACAGCGATCAAGAACGGCGACAAGACCTTCAAGACTCCCGGCGAGATGGGACTGCGCGACATCCGGATTGCGGAGAAGGTCTACGAGTCCGCGGCTAAAGGCGGCGTGAGCGTTACGGTCTAATACCAGCTTCTGACTTTTATTGGTAAAACAAACTATTGGTGAGATCCGCCAACTCCTAATTTAGCCCATGAAAAACCGTACCGTTTGCTCTTTCCTACGACACCGATTATTATTGATGCTCGGCGCTTGCCTTGTCGCATTGCAGGCATCTGCGATGGGCCAGCTTCAGATCGCTGAGTTTCAACCCGAGAATCTTAGCACTCTGGATGATGAACAGTTTAACTCCGAGGATTGGGTCGAAATTCGCAACACGGGGGATGCCAAGGTCAATCTGGAGGGGTGGTTCCTGACAGATGATCCGAACAACCTTGGCAAGTGGGAATTCCCGAGCCTGGAAGTCAATGCGAACGACGAAATTGTGATCTTTGCCTCCGAGAAGAACAGGCACACGCAGCTCATCATCTTTCACCGGAGCAACCCGATCAAACCGACCCACACCAACTTCAAGCTGGACAACGATGGCGAATACTTGGCGCTTGTGCGTCCTGACGAAGCTACCATCGAGCACGTTTACGATCCCTATCCCGTTCAGATTGGCGACCGATCCTATGGAGTGGGTTCAGATGGTGAGATCGGTTATTTCGACGAGCCGACGCCAGGGATGCCTAACGGAACGGCTGGCGTCATCGGCCCTCACATCGTCGACGTGACGAATGTGACAGGGCGGCCAAACCTGGATGAAGACGAAGAGATGGTCATCACCGCGACGGTGAACGAGACGGCGCATCCGATTGCCAACGTGACTTTGTTTCATCGCTTTGACTTCCGATCCGAAAGTGAGACGACGATGCTGGATGATGGGCAGGCTCCTGACGAGCAAGCGGGTGATGGCATCTACACGGCGGCCTTTGGGTTTGCCTCGATCTTTGGAAGCCTGGTTGAGAAGGGCGGGATGATTCGGTGGCGCGTGGAGTCGGAGGATGACCAGGGGAATACCCTTCGTCTACCCTTGTTCCACGATGAAGATGACGCCGATGAGTATTTCGGCACGGTGGCGCAGGACCCATCCACCGGCGATTCCAAGTTGCCAATTCTGCATTGGTTTGTGGAGAATCCGAACGGTGCGGACACGCGGAACGGCGCGAGCGGCAGCGTGATGTTTCGCGGGGAGTTCTACGATAACATCCTCGTCGACCTACACGGGCAAAGTACCAGTAATCGCGGAAATTTCCCGCAAGGGAGTTGGGACTTCGATTTCAACTCTGGTCATCGATTCCTTTGGAAGGAAGGCGAGCGACGGGTGAAAGATGTGAACATTCTCACCAACTGGGCTGATAAGTCGAAGGTGCGTAACACAATAGCCTACGAGTTGTATGAGCTTTGCGATGTGCAGGGGCACTTTGCCTTCCCCGTGCGCATTCAGAAGAATGGCGAGTTTGAAGGCACTTGGGACATGGTCGAGGACGGCGATGATATTTATCTCGATCGTGTTGGGTTGAGTGAATTCGGTGCGCTCTACAAGATGTACAATCGCTTGGACGGCGTTGGTAATGCCGATCCGTTTTCAGAGAATGGTGGTGAGAAGAAGACGCGTCGCTATGAAGACAAAGACGATCTTCAGGATCTCATCGATGGGATCAGCGGCCCTATTGCTGACAAGATCACCTATCTTTACGATCACGTGGATCTTCCCAGAACGATCAATTTCCTCGCGGGGAATGTGATCATCAACAACACCGATTTCGGCCACAAGAACTACTATGTGGCTCGGGATACGGAGGGCACGGGTGAATGGGTGCAACTGCCCTGGGATGTCGACCTTTCGTTAGGCCGGCTTTGGACCAGTACGCACACGTACTTTTACGATCCTATCGTGACGGGACTCGCTGACACCCCGAGATCACCCGAACAGGTGAGTGGAAACCGGCTGGCAGCATTGATCGTGGGTAATTCCACGTTTAGCGACATGTATTATCGCCGTATTCGTACGCTCTATGACGAGTTCTACGGCCCTCCGGGCGGTCAACCGAAGTCGGATTATCTGCTTCGCCGGTTGAGTGAATTGGAGGAACTGATTGATCCCGAGGGTGTGGTATCAGATGCCGATTTGGAGTATGAGAAGTACCTGCCTCTGATGGAGGCGCGTGATAACGTCAACAATGGGTGGGACAATGTCGACACCATGCGTGAAGGGGTGGATCGCATTCGTAACGAGTACATTCCTGGACGGATCGACTACATCTATGGCTTGGGCGATCTCCCCGATGCGCAGAAGCCTTCATCTGAGCTTAGGTTAGAGTTTAAGGACATTGTCTTTCGCCCGGAGTCCGGAAATCCGTTAGAAGAGTACCTCACAGTACAGAACATGAGCGGCGAGCTCGTAGATCTGTCAGGGTGGAAGATCGCTGGAGCGATCGACTACACCTTCCGGCCTGGAACTGTGCTGCGGACTGGCAGCGATTTCGCTCCTAACCAAGGCAAAGTTTATGTGGCACGTGATTTGGTCGCCTTCCGCGACAGGGAGGCGAGTCCCAAGGCGGGTGAGAATCTGTATGCGCAGGGGAATTACGACGGCCAACTATCAGGTCGTGGAGAGACTCTGCAATTGATTGATCGTGACGGTGTCGTGGTCACGGAATTCACCTATGAAGGCGAGCCTTCCGAACCTCAATTGGCCTTGCGCATCACGGAGATTCTCTACAATCCCAATCCGCCTGCCGAGGGCAGTCCCTACGCTGGCAAAGACCTTGAGTTCATTGAGTTTCACAATACCGGGAGCGAAGCGCTCGATCTGACTGGCGTCGCCTTCACCGGTGGAGTCTCGTTCGCTTTTGAGGATGGGGCGACCTTGGCTGCCGGGTCCTACGGTGTTGTGGTGAGCAATCGTGAGGCCTTCGTGAGTAAGTTTGGTGATGGGCCTTTGGTGCTTGGCGAGTACGCGGGCAATTTGAACAACGGAGGCGAGCGCATCGCTCTCCAGGATGCCTTCAATGAGAATATCCTGGCATTTAGCTATGATCAGGAATGGTCGCCCGAAGCGGATACCCAAGGACATTCTCTGGTCGTTGCCGATACGAATGCCGAGGTGGCGAAATGGGACTTGGCTGAGCAGTGGCAGGCGAGCCCGGCCGCTGACGGAACGCCCGGGGCGGCCAGTGGCGATGGTCCGAACGAACCTGTCGGTATCACTTATGCTTCTTGGAAGGCCACGGTTTTCTCAGCGTCTGAACAAGCCGACGACGCCGTGTCAGGGCCTGCGGTGTCCTCCAATCTGTTGGCTTACGGGTTCAATCTCGATCCGAAAGGGGATCTCTCGCCTGGGCTTCCGACAGCTGAGATCAATGACGGTCACCTAACGATCACCTATCGCCAACATAAGAAGGCAGCTGACATCGACTTCGAATCTCAAGTCAGTTCCGATCTGGAAGCCTGGACGGTGGTAGCGACTGAAGTCGGGAATCGCGTCGCGATTGATGACTCGACCGAGTGGGTGACCGTTCGAAGCGAGCAGCCTCTTGACCAAAGCGCCGCTAGCTACATGAGGGTTGCCGTCAAAATGAAGTGACATTGGAGTCTTCAACAGGATCTGAACGCGATCAATGCGGTCCCTAGTGTTTTGGCGGGTAAGATGGGCATTAAGTACAGAAATCACTGAGTTCTGATCTAACTAGGGCCTGTCCCAATATCGGAGAGGCTTGAATAG
>JBNMNB010000028.1:0-45311 GCA_051270635.1 Verrucomicrobiales bacterium
GCGATTTCGACCCAGATGAACCGGAGCTCACATGTGCGCGGCACGGCGCACTAACATAGCAATAAAGCGAATTTCCCCTGCAGAGTTTTCCACACCATTGGCCACGAGGCAAACGCCATGGCAGAGCTCAAGATCAATATTCCCGAACCCGTATGGTGCCAAAAGTCAGCTGAACCCGTAAACCACAGAGCTTCAGGGTAAGTTCGCAGTAGATGCTAGAAACTCTATGTTGGTGCTGGCGATGGAGGCAACTTGACCATGTTTGAAATAATCTGGAGGGCCGTCGTCAGGCGAAAATATCGGTTACAATTCGTCCTCCGACATCGGTGAGGCTTTCGTCTCGCCCTTGATGAAAGTAGCTCAGCGCTTCGTGATCGAGCCCCATGGCGTGCAGAATTGTTGCGTGCAGATCGTGGAGATGGACCTTGTCGACCGCAGCCTCGAAACCGAGTTCATCGGTTTCACCGTAGGTGGTTCCACCACGCACGCCAGCGCCTGCCATCCACATGCTGAAGCCGTAGGGATTGTGATTGCGGCCTGGCGCATCCTTGCCTTCGCTGAAGGGCATGCGCCCAAATTCGCCACCCCAGACGACCAACGTTTCATCGAGCATGCCCCGCTGTTCAAGATCGCTTAACAGGGCGGCGATTGGTTGATCTACTTCAGCGGCGTGTTGACCATGGTTTTCCTCGATACTTTTGTGAGCGTCCCAGGTTTCTTCGAGATGACCGCCACCGGAGTATAGTTGGATGAAGCGAACTCCACGCTCAACCAGACGACGTGCGATGAGACAATTGCGGCCATATTCGTCGGTAGGTGATTTACCGACGCCATACATTTCCATCGTTTTCTCGGTTTCACCTGAAAGGTCGACGGCTTCAGGAGTGGCAGCCTGCATTCGGTAGGCGAGTTCGTAGCTGTTAATTCGGGCCGCCAGTTCACGACCGCCGGGCCGGGAGTCGAGATGTTGCTGGTTGATTTCGCCGAGTAAGTCGAGTTGTTCCCGCAAGGCCTTGCGGTCTGTGTGAGCTGGTCCTTGCAAGTCGAGAATAGGATTGCCAACCGGACGGAAAAGGGTGCCACCGTAAGTTGAGGGCATGAAGCCGCTGGACCAGTTTGGTTGCCCCCCGATGGGGCCGCCGCGTTTGTCCAACATAACTACATACCCGGGCAGGCTTTCATTTTCGGTACCGAGCCCGTAGACAGCCCAACTACCGAGAGATGGGCGACCAATTTGTGTCTTGCCGGTGTTCATGGCAACCAGGGCGGAGCCGTGGGCGTGGCTGTCGGTGTGGCATGAATTGATGACACAAAGTTTGTCGGCGTGTTCCCTGACATTCGGAAAATAATCGGAAACCATCAGGCCGCTTCTCCCACCCGGTTGAAATGGGCGCCACTCCGGGGTAATGAAGCCAACTTTTCGGCCTCCGGAATTGATGTACTTCTTGTCCTTGGGAAGTGTCATTCCGGCATATTTTTTCAGCGCCGGCTTGTAGTCGAAAGTGTCCACCTGCGACGGCGCACCATTCATCATCAGAAAAATGACCGACTTTGCCCGGGGACGATTGCGAGGAGGCTTTACGCGCAATGGATTGCCGAACGCATTCGCGTCGGAAGCATAGGCGCTACCAGAAAGAAATCCATCGCCCGCCAAGATAGATGCGAGGGCAGTCCCCGCGAATCCACCGCCCATCTGCCACACAAATTCACGGCGTGTCTGCCCACAGGGAAAACTGGAAAAAGGCTTCATGATTCAATCTAAATAAACGAATTCGTTGCTGTTGATAAGCACATGACAGAGCGATGCGAGGGTGAGTTGCTGAGGTGAGAGCCCGGTGTTGATCTCGCCATTGACGGAATTGTGAACCTTTAGGCGGTCTTGGAAATAGCGACTCACTGACTCGAGTTCTCTCTCAGTCGGATCACGCATGAGGATGTGTCGCCAAGCCAGATTAGCCATTTCCATCAGATGGTTTTGAGGGTTCGAAAGATGTGGAGTTTGTTCGAACAAGATCGCAGCGAGATGCTGACTGCGTTCGTGTACGAAACTGTTATTGAGCATCACCAGGGCCTGGGTGGGAACGGTGGTCACGTCCCGTTTCCCACAGGATTGACTGGTGTCGCAGAGGTCGAACGCCGACATCATAGGCGGAAGTAGTCCTCGCTTGAGGTAGAGATAAATGCTGCGCCTCTTTTGATCTTCGGCAGGCGATGCAAGCCATGCTGCCGTTTTTCGCGATAAGCCTTCAAGCGCTTCAGGATGAACCGTTACTTTAAAACCTTCTCCTCCGATCTTCAGATCCAACTCTCCGCTAACCATAAGCATGGAGTCGCGCAAAGCTTCGGCATCGAGCCGTCTGCGCTCGGCTCGCCACCAAAGTCGATTAGAGTCGTCAGTTTGTTCAATTTCCATCGCTCTCGGATGCAGGCTCGACTGTTGCCACGTCTCTGAAGTCAGAATCAAGCGGTGCATCGCCTTGACGCTACCGCCCTTGCTAAGAAACTCCGCGGCGAGCCAGTCAAGCAATTCCGGATGAGTCGGCGGGTCCGCAAGGTAGCCGAAATTGTTAGGGGTGCGTACCAGAGCCTTACCAAAATGGTGTTGCCAAAGCCGATTGACGAAGACACGCGCGGTGAGTGGATTTTGCGGATCAGTGAGCCACTGCGCCCATTGAAGACGCCTCCTGGTGGTTCGGGAACCCGCATGCGGTGGATCAAAAGTGCGTTCCAATGTTGGCACGGACGAAAGTGAAGCAGGAATAACCGCGCCCATAGGTTGCTGCCGTTCACCATTTCGCAATATGTGAAGTGGCTTGGCATCGGCGCTCAGATCCGTCCAACCCAGCACATTTTCCACTCCCAGTTCTTTAGCGTTCGGGCCACCCAACCAATCCCGATTCCGCTGAGAAAGCGGCCCGGGCCAGAATGCAGACGCCATTCGGTAGTAGTCCTCCTGGGTGATGGGATCGAACTTGTGCGAATGACAACGCGCGCACTTGACCGTTAAAGCGATAAAGGCTGAAGATGTAGTATGAACCAGGTCCTCGAGGCGATCGTAAACATAGTCCGCCGAATCGTTGGGCTCAT
Organism: Verrucomicrobiales bacterium; assembly: GCA_051270635.1. Lineage (GTDB taxonomy): Bacteria > Verrucomicrobiota > Verrucomicrobiia > Verrucomicrobiales > DEV007 > JAGROY01. Next base: position 3,088 of record JBNMNB010000028.1, read on the forward strand.
CGTTCCAGGTGCCCAGGCGGAGGAATCCGGTCGCTATCTGAGACTGCTCGGTAGGCGTCTCAATTTCGTCTCCGGCTAGCTGATGCGTGACGAAATCAGAATACGGCATGTCGCTGTTGAACGCGTCCACCACCCAGTCACGATACTTCCAGGCAAAGGTCTTTTCCTGATCGCGCTCATAGCCGCTGGTGTCAGCGTAGCGAACCAGATCCAGCCAATAGCGTCCCCATCTCTCGCCGTATTGTGGGCGGTCGAGTAACTCGTCAATCGTCTTCACCCAGGCATCGGGAGATTGATCAGAGACAAAGTCGTCGAGTTGCTTTTGAGTCGGTGGCAGCCCGATCAGATCGTAGTAAAGCCGACGCAACAAGGTGCGTCGATCCGCCCGTGGAGCCGCGCTGATTTTTTCCTTCTCCAAGCGAGCCCGAATGAATACGTCGATCGGGTGGCGATCCAGCGTCTGGGTCTTTCCAATGGGAGCAACCTCTGGCCGACTGATTGCCTGTAAGGACCACCAGTCGCGCCCGGCCCGACTGTCATTAGTGCGCTCAAACAGATCCAATTGCCGATCATCCGGCCACGGTGCTCCCGCCGACAACCAATCGCGGAAGACAGCGATCTCTTCCTCAGGAAGGCGTTGTGGATGGCCCTGCTTTTCCGGCGGCATTTCCCCGTCTTCGAGGCGATGCAGGAAATGACTGGAAGTGGGATCGTCGGCATCGAAGACAGGTCCGGACTTCCCGCCGACAAGAAATTCGGCTTTGGAACTGATAGAAAATTTACCCGACGGATCGCTGCGCTCGTGGCATTCCAGGCAACGTTTCAGCAGTAGTGGGGCCACTTGTTCTTCAAAATCTATCAAGCCGGAAGGTGCACCTGTATTCTCGGCACCCTGAGTCGTCTGCCCGAGACCAGGTAAAGCCCCTGCAACGATCAAGCATACCCGGCAGATGAGCGATGGTGAAAGTAGATCGGAAAAATTCATCAGGAGACGTCACCGACGAGTAGAGTATTTTTCATTTATTTAAGCAATCTGTTTTTAAAACACCATACGGGGTGGTGGAAGTTGGCCTCAGATACGCTAGCCGACATGCAGCAGCGCGGCCTGCCTCTTTCTACAGAGGATTGGGTGTCCTCGAACGGCTACGGGCAAAGGTCGCAGAAGTGTGATCATGTGATCGCTCACGGTGCATCGACAACCAGCAGGCGAGGGGAGCCAATCTTGTCTGGAGGTCTCAGCGCGCGCTTTGCCCTATTCTGGGCTCGCTCGCTACCTTGAGATCGCTTTCGAGGTAATATACAAGTGCTCAGGCTTGATAGAGCATTTTCCGTTCGAGCGATGGCTGAACGGCTACTTTACTTGATTGACGTAGCAGAGCGTGCCGTTATAGCCTTCGGCGATGCCACTGGTACCAAAGCAACTGCGCTCCACCCGACGCAGAGTCCTTGCACTAGGATTAGGGGCTGGATATCTTCTTTTTAAGAACCCGCTGATCGAATCGTTCGCTGGTGAAATGACGCTGCAGAAGGTACGCAAGCAGGCGCGGGCGCTCGGATCCTCGGTCACGCTAACGGTGTTGCACCAGGATGCTGCGCTTGCAGAGAGGGCGATCGATGCTGCGTTTTGCGAGCTCGAACTCATCGAGAGTGTGATGAGTATTTATCGCTCAACGAGCCAGGTGTGCCGGTTGAATCATGACGGTGTGCTGAATAATCCGAATCCACATTTGTTGAGTGTGCTGAATTTTGCGCGCAACATTTCTGCGCGAGCGGGCGGTGCCTTTGACATTACAGTGCAACCATTGTGGGAGGTCTTTCATCGGGCGAAGTAAATAAATTCATTGCAGAAGCAGGCAGCACACCGGCTGACTGGTTGGCGGACACACCTCTGGATTTCCCCAAGTCGCTTGATCTTAAATGGCCCAAGCCAGCGCCGAAAGGATGGAACAACCAGAAGAACATCGGGCAGTACATCTGGGACAAGATTAACCCGAACGCAGGCCGTTGGCACAGCGGAGTCAAGCTGATGGCACACCTGCTTGAAAAGAACAAGGCCAACACATCGCTGCGCAAACGCATCATGGCCTCCATGGGATCAATGTACTTTCGCTTCTTCCAGGACTACGCTCGTGCAGCCTACTGGTGGGAGCAATCAGGATCCGAAAGGGAAAGTCATGGAGCGGTGGGATTGGCCGAGTGTTACTATCGGCTCGGCAACAAACAGATGGCGCGCGCCGAGCTGAAAAAGCTTTCGCTTTCTCTGGCAAAAGTGAAACTGCTCGGAGACATGGGCGAGGTTAGAGAAGCGCTGAAGATCGCTGAGACCGCACGCATGGCGCAACCTCACGAACTCTACCTCACAGCGGGCGATATTTGCCGCATGGATGGCAAGTTCAAGGATGCTATCGAGTGGTATGACAAAGTGCTATCAGCCCCGAAGGCTCGGAACGAAGATTATGAGAAGCGATTTCACAATCGTGCGCAGGACAGTATCGACTCAATCAAACGTTTCGAGTTGTTGGACATCGCGAAGCTGAAAGATGGAAAGTACGCTGGCAGTGCAATGGGTTACGAGGGCCCAATCGAGCTTGCTGCTACTGTGCGCAGCGGTCGGGTGGAAAAGGTTGAGATCACCGATCACAAAGAGAAGCAGTATTACTCGGCATTGAGAGATGTTCCCGCGCAGATTATTCGCAAACAGGATTTGAGCAAAGTGGAGGCCACCAGCCGGGCGACGATCACAGCGGTAGCGGTCATCAATGCCACTGCCGAAGCACTGACAAGCAAGCCGCAGTAGTGATGACTCCTGCGGTGTCTGCGTTTCAATCACTTGCCTTCCTTCTTCCAGACTCAGGCTGGGAGGCGATCGCTGGAGTTGCTGCCATCGTGTTCGTCTGCGCCGGAGTCATCGCATTGCTCACGAAGTTCAGTCAACGGACGCGCAGCCACGCGTTGCTTCGACTTGACCATTTCCTTCCATTCGTGCGCAAACGACGCTTCCCTGCGGGGCCGCCCACAGTTCTTGTCAAACTTTCTCACAAACTGCTGCCGGCTTCGTTCTTTTTCGATCCAGCCACAGGTGCAGAAGGTAAGTTGCGGCGCTGGTGTCGGAAGATCGGCCCGACGGTGTTGGCTGCACCGCTGCGCAGGATTGTGCAAACTGTGTGCTTCGTCACGTTTCTGATTCTGTTCTTCTTCGTCTGCTGGCCCTACAACGCCCGCCCAGTCGTCGATGGCAAGATCAGCAGCGACTGGAACTTTCGCGAAGTCGATCAAGCAACGGGCGAGCTTCAATTTGCGCCAACTACTTCCGCAAGAGCACTCCTAACATTCACCGGTGAGAGTAGCGTGTATCTTGCAAATCAAGATGGGTCGCTACTGTCCGGACGAATCGTACGGATCAATAGCGACAGCGCCGCATTGCTTCCTGATGAGCCACTCAGTTCCGATGCGATGCAGCAACTTCTACTCGGCACAGGGACATGGGCATTTCACCAAGTCGAACCCGGCAAGTGGCCATCGCACTACGCCGACAATCTCGCCAGCAAAGAAAAACTGCCCGCAGACATTTTTCTGATCCTCGATCCGCTGGTCAGCATCTCGACTGCAATTGCTTCCCGCAGCTGGGTCTGGTCGCTGGTATGTGCTGGTGTTATCCTGATCGCATGCATTTTGATTCCGCGTGGTTTCTGCGGATATCTATGCCCACTGGGGACGCTGATCGATCTATTCGACTGGGCAATTGGTAAACGCGTCACCAGATTTCGCGTCAAAGGTGAGGGCTGGTGGGTGCACATAAAATACTACCTGCTGGCTGGAACACTCGTCGCTGCCGCGTTTGGCGTACTGGTGACGGGATTCGTCGCAGCGATTCCAGTGATTACCCGTGGCCTGTTGTTCCTGGGCGATCCAATCCAGTCCGGCTTCCTGCGTGGCTGGCACCTTGTTCCCGAATTCAATGTCGGCCACATACTGTCGATCATTCTATTCGTTGCAGTCCTCGGGCTTGGTCTGCTTCGGCCACGATTCTGGTGCAAATATGTCTGCCCGAGCGGCGCAGTCTTTTCATTAGGCAATCTGTTTCGCGTCACCGAACGCAAAGTCGAATCGTCATGTATTCAGTGCAACAAGTGCGTGACCGTCTGCCCATTCGACGCCATCAAGCCGGACTTCACCACTCGCGTAACCGACTGCACATTGTGCCAAACCTGTGGTGGCGTTTGCCCATCGCATTCCATCAAGTTCGTCGAGCGCTGGAACGTTTTTGATCTAAAGGACGAAAACGTCCCTGCCACCGGCGAGACCACAATTGGTCGACGTGGATTTGTATCCCTTGCAGCTGGAACTGCTGCCGCAGTCGCGGGCGGCGCCGGAGTCGCGACAGCGACGAAGTTGTTTAGCGCAAATCTCGATGATCCGAACGCACCACGCCCCGTGCGCCCGCCCGGCAGCGTTCCCGAAGAAGATTTTCTGCAACTGTGCATCCGCTGTGGCGAATGCTTTAAAGCTTGTCCTAACAATGTGCTACAGCCACTTGGTTTCGAACAAGGTCTGCAAGGCCTGTGGACACCCGCTATGAACGCCGACTGGGCCGGTTGCGAGTCAAGTTGCAACGCCTGCGGTCAGGTTTGCCCTACCGGCGCCATACTGCCCCTGCCACTCGCCGAGAAGAAGGACGTGCGCATGGGGTTCGCCATCGTCAACGAAACCACCTGCCTGCCCTTCGCTGGCCGCGAAGCCTGCCAACTCTGCGTCGACGAATGTGATGCCGCTGGTTATCACGCAATCGAATTTACCCGAGTCGGCACTGAAGTGGCCGCCGATGGCTCCCCAGTAGAAGGCACCGGCTACCTCGCTCCTGTCGTCCTTCCCGACAAATGCGTCGGCTGCGGGCTCTGCCAGACACGATGCTCGGGCATCAATGCTGAGCAAAAACAACTCCTGTCTGAGTCGGCAATCATCATCGAAGCTGGTAACGGAAAAGAGGATCGATTCACCAGCGCCAGCCACCGGGAGTGGCAACGGGAACGTCAGCGATCGGAAGCGCCCTCGCTGAAACCCACCGAGACTGTCCCGAATCAGTCCGCGTCCGACGACCCATTTGGTGACATTTGATCCACACATCATCGAGGGGCAGAGCACGTCTGGTTTTCAGGATCAATCTGGGCTTCATGCCTCCAAGCTCTGCGATCCACCGTTGTCAGTCGCCGAAGTCGAGCGCGATGCGCCAAGCAGCTATTCACGGGCCACCAGATCCCCTGCTTCAAATTAGAATCGGGATCGGGAGCCTGCGTCTCCCCGCTCTACCGAGTTGCGATTCTCCCGAACTTTCAGACCAACGCGTTGTCGAGGCGAAGTGCCATTCGTGTTCAATCCAGAATTTGCGTCGGCACTTTGGAGCATTCCCTTACCCGAAAATATCCCCTGATCAGTGCGAAGCACGGCCCTGTTCTTTCTCGTCACTTCCCGCGCCCCATTCCTAGTCACCTGCCGACAGCTTCGCTTCGATTCTCTCAAGCCGCCGCTCTATATCTTCCAGCTTCCGAATGATCAAAACATGCGTTTTCTTGGCGTCGATCCCAACCGGGCTATCTGCATCGTGAATGAGGGCGGCAATACGATTGAAGTCTTCAGTAGTGATATCCATGAGTCTCTTCTCCAAGAAAGACTCTCCATTGTCGAGCACGGTCCGAACTGTTGCCGCACGCGTTTCTCGAAGAGAGCGGATCAATGGGGGAAGGGTGCACATGTTTTCTCCACTCTCGTGGTAAGGAATCCCTCGTTTCAACAACACTATTTTAATCGCCAGCGGGAGATTCTCGATTTGCTTTTCAACGAAGATCAAGCCGGCATGCTCATCGATGAAGTCGCACGGATGATTCTACACTCTGCAAGCACTTTCCATCAGCCAGGCTGACAATTACCTGTGGGAACACCATCCGTATGCGCAACATCTCAGGTTACCCATCCGAAATCAGCCGACTTTGATCCCGCATCTCCACGTCTCTACGAAATCGAACCGCTCTGGGAAAGTGAAGAACTTCCCGCTCAATCGGTGGACGCAAAGTTACCAGTCGAAGTTACGCTAGAACCGGGCGCCCACTACAGCGTCCGGGCCAGGGCGAAGGGCAGCGAAGACCGATGGAGCCACTGGTCATCTGCGATTTCATTCGAAGCAAAGTAAAGTCTTTACTACACAACCGTCTACGTCTAAGCGCGATGTCAAACGGTGCGATCCGAGTCGCACTTATGCTCCCCTGAATCCCTCGCTCAATACCCCATGAAAACATATATTTTCGCCCTTGAGATTTTTGCGGCATGTTTGCTCGCCCTTCATTCATCCGTCCGCGCGGATGTGGTGATCAATGAGATCCACTACGATCCTGTCGATAAAACTCAGTTTGTCGAGTTCATCGAATTGTTCCATTCGGGGGACAGTGCGATGGACCTTACTGGCTGGAAGCTCTCTGGAGGAATCGATTTCGCGATACCGGATGGAACCACGCTGGAGTCCGAGAGTTTCCTAGTGATTGCGCAATCACCGGAGAAACTGCTCGAAGTGTTCGGTCGGCAGGCGCTTGGACCATGGACGGGCTCTCTGAACAATGGCGGCGAGAAGATCACGCTTGAGAATGCGTCCGGCGAAGTTGCGGACGTCGTCGATTATCGCTCCGGCTATCCCTGGCCCAGCGCGGCTCGTGGCGGAGGATCGTCGATGGAGTTGGTCCATCCTGCGCTAGACAACGATCTGTCCGGATCCTGGCGAAGTTCACGGCCGCCCGGAGCTCTCGCCGAATTGGTTTACATCCCTGGATCCGCAGACGGCTGGACTTTCAAGAAGGGCACGGAAGAGGCATCCGACCCGATCGATGCATGGCGCAACGTGGACTTCGATGCTTCCAGTTGGGAGAAATCCAAGCTGCCGCTTGGATTTGGTGGCGTCGGCTCACCCCGCGTTGAATGGGCAACGGAACTCACCGATATGCAAGGTAACTATTCGTCGGTGTTTCTGCGTCGCCCGTTCGAGGTGGCAGTCGGCGAAATTCCATCGAAATTGAATCTGGGAATCATCAACGATGATGGGGTCATCGTTTGGGTGAATGGCACAGAAATTTTTCGGCAGAACGTTGACGGAGAGCCTGCTTTTGATGGCACTTCGTCGGGCGCTGGACAAGAGTCCAGTGAGTTGGTCTTTGAAGAAGTCGAGGGTGTTGCCGGTGCTTTTGTGGAGGGAACGAACGTGATCGCTTTGCAAGTGTTCAACAATTCAAATGGTGGCAGCGACTTCGGCATTGACCTTGAGTTTGTTCGCGCTGCCGACGATGGTGGCTCACCTGATCCGACGCCCGGACGCGCGAATAGCGTGTTTGCCGACAACTTGCCTCCTCAAACGCGCCAGGTGAATCATGTTCCTCAGGAACCGAAAGGTGGGGAAGACGTGACTGTTTCGGTAAAAGCCACCGATGCTGATGGGATAACGTCGCTCAGCCTTTCCTATCAGATGGTGGAGCCGGGCGGGTACGTCCGTCGAACAGATGACGCCTACGAGACGGGATGGGAGACGATCGCAATGACGCCGGTCGATGGGCAGCCCGATAATTACGCAGGGACGATTCCTGCGGACGTGCAACAGCATCGCAGGCTCATCCGTTATCGCATCACAGCCACTGACGGCGCTGGCCTTTCCGTTCAGGTTCCCTACGACGATGACGAGCAACCGAATTTTTGCTACTTCGTCTACGATGGTGCCCCCGATTGGACGGCGGCTGACCAACCTGGGACGACAGAGAACGTTACATTTCCCAAATCCGCACTCGAACACCTGCCGATCTACCACTTGATCGCCAATGAAAGCGATGTCAGCCGCTCGCAATACACCAGTTCATTTGAAGGGCGGCATTTTTTCGGCACGCTGGTATACGATGGCACGGTCTATGATCACATCGAGTTCAGCAATCGCGGCGAGTTTTCCACCTATCAGTCAGGGAAGAACAAGTGGCGTTTCCACTTTACCCGAACGCACGATCTGGTGGCGCGTGACAACTATGGAAAGAAGTACAAGAGCAATGTTAAGACGATGAACCTGAATGCCTGCGCCAGTCCATGGGTGCCTGCAAACCGCGGCATGGCAGGAATGGAAGAAGCGCTCGGGTTTCGCATGTATCAACTTGCGGGCACGCCGTCACCCAACACCCACTGGTTGCACTTTCGTGTCATTGATGAAGAGGAAGAAGCCCCAGTAGATGATCAATATGCGGGCGACGTCTGGGGCCTCTACCTTTACGTTGAGCATCCGGACAGTCGGTTCCTCGGTGCACGCAATCTCGAGGATGGCAACACTTACAAGATCGAGAGTGGAAACGGCGACAAAAAGAATCAAGGGCCGACGCAGGAAACCAGCACGCGAGATTGGACGAGCTTCCGCAACGACAGCCGACGGGCGCAGGACACCGAGTGGTGGAAGGAAAACTTCGACCTCGACGCCTACTACGGATTTCGGGCAATGAATCGTGCCGTTGGCAATATCGACATTCGAGAGGGATGGAACCATTACTTCTATCACAATCCGGATGGTCGTTGGGCGCCAATTGTGTGGGATCTCGACATGCTGTTGATGCCCGAGACGCACTGGAGTGGCACCATCGATCAGAAAATTTGTCTGCGTAATGACGATATCGAAATCGCCTTCCAGAACCACTGTCGCAAGCTGGTGGACTTGCTGTTATCGGACAAAGGAGACTTCGGCGGACAAGTGGCGCAATTGGTGGAAGAGTTGGCAACAGTTGTCAATCCTCCGGAGCTTGAGCTGACGATGGTCGATATCGACCAGTTCATGTGGAACAACAACCGCCGTTCCTCTGGAGGCCATCGCGGCGCGTTTTACGACACGCCGAAGAATCAAAATTTTCGGGGAGGTACGCTTCGGCGTGTGTTGGCGACGCCTGATCACGAAGGCTACGAACAGTATCTGAAAAACTTTACAACCGATACCGACACCGATGGCTGGAGACTGGGAGATGGAGATCAAAATGGCTACGGCTTCGAATACCTGAGCGACGAAGCAGAGGACGCGGACATTCCGGAAACGCCGACCATTCAATACACTGGTCCAATGCCACTTGAATTTCCGGTTGACCAATTGACCTGGGATTCCAGCGCGTTTGCAGATCCGAATGGCGCAGAATCCTTTGGCGCAAGAGAATGGCGGATCGGTCGAGTCTACAACCCGCAGACTCCCGACTACGAGGCTGGCAAGGCCTGGAAGTACGAAGTGGAAACTGTCTGGGAGTCCGGCCCACTGGCGGATGCCGCGATCACCGGTATACAGATACCGCTGCAAGTGGTGCAGGCCGGCGCGACCTATCGGGTGCGGGTGCGCTTTCTGGACAATTCCGGTCGGGCAAGTCACTGGTCGGAAGCTACGCAATTTGTCGCAAGTGCGCCCAACGTCAGCGAATTCGCCGGGCTTAAGGTTTCGGAAATCATGTACTTTCCAGTCGAGGCCACTGAGGCGGAGCGGGCAGCTGGATTCACGACCTCGGACATGGAATACCTTGAGTTGCACAACACCGGAGCTACTCCGATCGATCTCGGCAAATTGATACTGACCCAGGGAGTCGACTACGATTTTGCTGGTGGCGAAATCAAAATGCTCGCGCCGGGTGCTTACGTTTTGATCGTCAGTAACAAGCTGGCCTTCGAGTCACGCTACGGCCCGAGCAGTGCGATCACGGGTGAGTGGGGCAACGATAAGCTCAGCAACAGTGGAGAAACGATTGCGATTTCTCTTGGCCAGGGCAACGACGTGTTGTCGTTCACCTACGATATCACCGATCCCTGGCCAATTGCGACACGTGGCCAGTCGCTCGCTTTTTCTGGGGACGTGCTGGCGGAGGCAACGTCCTGGGCATTGGCTGCTCCATCCCCTGGCAAAGCGACTGATGACGGTGGCGATACGGGATACTCAACCTGGGCCGTCACCCACTTCGGTGCCGCCGATGTTCCAGAAGCCGCACCGGCTTTCGACGCCGATTTCGATGGATTCGTGAATGCAATCGAATTTGCGCTGGCGTCCGCTCCGACCCAACGCGGATCCGTTCCCACCATTGAACCGGTGGTCATTGAAGGTTCGCCAGCGATTCGTTTTCTCCGACGGATCAATCTCGATGACTACACCGTGACGTTACAGCAGTCGACCGATCTAAGCAGTTGGTCGGACGCGGCAGTCGTTGAAGTTTCATCCACTGCCGTCGATGCCGATACCGTGCAGAAAACGTGGCGTTCGAGCACTCCGATCGGCAGTTCGGTGTTCTTACGGCTAGAGATTGTCCAGCCAACCGAGTGAACCGGGTGCAAGGTATCGGTTATCCCGAGAGCACGCCCCGCCGTTGATCACGGGCGGTTACGAAATTTATGTTCTCGCAAAAATCGTGTTTTCGGACACTACTGGGTTCAGCTTCCACACAGGTTCTGCTTTAGCTTCTTAGATCTGTCTACTAGGGGCAACGCCATGCGCCAATCAGCTCTCCCAATGCTCAGAGATTGGTAGGAACTTTGATTTCCAAGGGTGGGTACATGGGCGGGCGGAGCCTGGATAGAGAGGGTTCCAACTGCGCTACCGCTGGAGCAATCTTCCAAGCCGACATCATCAGCGGAAAATTCCAGGGAATGATCTGCCCAGCGACACCGATGGATCGCACCGATTTTCCAGGAAACGCATAGGGCCTGTTCGGAAATAACCTGCACAAATCTGCTTGCCTTTTTGACCATCACCCGCGTTGGATTTCAACTCAGATAGCTCGCTATCATCGCTGCAATCTGCAATCCGCCTTGGTGCTGAAAAAATCCTGCGCATCTTCGCACAGTTAATTTCCGAACAAACCCATAGTCGAGCTTGTCCGCCCAACCGGCGTAGTAGAAAAAGTGAGCCGCCACCAGTGGGAGATCGACATCGCGGCTTTCCTTGACTGGCTCGCCGCCGTCCATCGTTTCGAGGATTGCCAACTCGCGCGCTCGTTCCTGGATCATGCGTGCAATCCGAAATAGATTCTTGCCGCGTTCACCGCCTTATCGACATCCGAGGCATTCGCTTGCGCGATGCGGGTCAGCGGCTTTTCTGTCGCCGGAATGATCGATCGGAAATACTTGCCGGATTTCGGTTTCACAAACTTCCCGCCGATGAACAACCCGTAACGATCTTGAATCTGCACTGGTGTATTCTCGGGCGCCGGGGCGTAATCTCAGGCGACACCAAAATCGAGCGCTGGCATGGCACGCTGGCCCTATCAGAGGCTACGGGAACCGAAGCACTTACGAATCGCTTTATAGGTAGCGGATTTCTTTTTCATCGACGCATCCATGTTTATTGTTCCAGCACTGAAATGCCACCCAATTACCAGAAATTGGACAATTGGCCGTGTCATAAGCCGGGCGCGCCACCTGCCGGTTCTTCATCATAGACCACGCGATCATTGGCTGCGGCAACAGAAACGCTGCCACCGCGAACGGGGACAGCGTTTCCTTCAAATAGGATTGCCAGCAGACAACCGTGCGATGTTGTCCGCGCTATTGTTCCAGGATTCGGTAATAGCGAACAGCCGTTCCGAGAGGGATGCCGGATTCGGTGAATGAGGTGATCTCGCCACCGCTCTCGACTCCATCATCAAGTTCGTCATCGAGCACAAGTCCGTCATCATCCGCCTCGCCATTGCCGGCGAAAACCGTATAGACTTTGCCATCACGCGAGTTCCAGGTCAAGGTGACGGAGGCGGTATCTGGTGCCGGATCGACTCCGGGGACGATGACTCTTTCGATACTAACGATGCGGAAGTTTTCGCTCGGGCCGCCGATCGAGATCCTGAGATTATCGATCAGCAGTGTCTCGTTAGCACCACCGACACGGGCAGAGATGCCAAAGTTGTAGGCCTCGTCGCCAACGAATGTTGTTTCAACTTCCATGAAGTCTTCGTTGGTGTTGGTAAGGAGCCCGTCGGTGGTGAAGGATAGACCGACGATCGGATCGTAAACGATCACGACCGGACCGCTTACCTCCGTGCCATCCTCAAGAATGGGACCGTTGTTGAATGCAAGGTCGGTGTCTAAGCCATCGACTTTTTCAGCGATATTGACGCCCTGCTCGGCATCAAGATTCATCCAGGTGTCGATCTCGAACGAGATGTTCTCGGTGACTGCCTCGATTCCCGCCATGCCCTCTTCAGCGGAGCCGAGTTCTCCGAGCTCGAAGTTGCCGTAATTGAAAGACATGCCATCGGCAGGCTCATTCGCGCCGGCACCATCGCTGATCGTCAGGTCGAACGTGGCAGTCCAGCCTTCCTGGGTGTTGGCGAAACCTGGGATGGTGAAGCTGCCGAAGCCCCCGGCGACGTCATTGCGGGTAAGCTCAAGCTGGCCACCGATAACCCGGGCGGTGCCAGCAAAGACGGAACCGTCCCCTACATCTGTCGTCCCGTCGGCGAAGCCGTCAAAATCCTGGAAATACCCAGCCAGGATCGCCTGGCGCACAGTTGGGTCACGGCCCAGTAGGATCTCGGTGCCGTCGCTGACGGTATCGCCGTCGGTATCGGCAATATTCGGATCGGTGCCGGGCTGAGTAGTCGGGTTGGCCGGGTCATACGGGAGATCTGGATTCTCGACTCCATCGGACAGGCTGTCACTGTCGGAATCAGTGTTTCGGGGATCCGTTCCAGTGGCCATGATTCCCACCCACGTACCGGTATTATTTTCGACATTGTCGTTGAGACCATCGCCGTCGGAATCCGCCTTCTGTGGGTCGGTTCCAAGGTCACGCTCTTGAATGTTGGTCAAATTATCCATGTCCGGGTCGCCGGCGGCACCGTTGTTTGGGTCACCCTCAACACCGTTGTTGTTCGGATTTTCGCCATTGTCGTTCGGGTCAAGCATATTGGCGATCTCATAGGCGTCCGCCAGGCCGTCGCCGTCGGCATCTACAGGCGGCACGATCACTATCACCAAGTTGTCGATCAAAACCGTCTCATTGGCACCGCCAACCCGGGCAGAGAGGACGAAAGTGTAATCGTCGTCACCCTCGAAAGTGGTGGGCACCAGTTCGAAATCGGCGTTGGTCATTAGGCCGGTGGTCGAAAACGAAACCCCAGAGTCGGGATCATACACAATCTCGACTATTCCGGTTACCTCCGTGCCATCCAGAAGGATCGGACCATTGGTGAACTCAAGGTTTGTATCCACTCCGCTGACTTTTTCGGCGATATTGACGCCCTGTTCGGCATCAAGGTTCATCCACGTGTCGATCTCGAATGAGATATTTTCGGTTACGGAGGCAATCCCCGCCATGCCCTCCTCTGCGGAACCCAGTTCTCCGAGGGTGGCGTTGCCATAATTGAAGGACAACCCATCGGCGGGCTCATTGTCACCCTCGCTGTCAGAGATTGTGAGTTCAAATGTAGCCGTCCAACCGAGCGACGAATCCGCGATAGGTGGGATGGAAAAACTGGCGAAGCCACCGGCGACACCATCAGCCGTCAGCTCAAGCTTGTCATCAACGATGGTTGCCGTTCCGGCCATTACCGATCCATCTCCCAGTTCTGTCTCAAAGTCATCAAAGCCGTCAAAATTCTGGACATAGCCAGCCTCAATCGGCTCGGCCACGGTCGGGTTGCGGCCCTGGATGACCTCGTCCCCGTCTTTAAGGAAATCGCCGTCTGAATCGGCAATATTTGGGTCGGTGCCCGGCTGAGTAGCTGGGTTGGCCGGGTCATATGCGAGGTCTGGATTTTCGACGCCATCGAGCAATTTATCGTTGTCAGAATCAGAGTCGAGTGGGTCGGTGCCTGTGGCCATGAGCCCACCCCAGGTGCCGCTATTGTTTTCGACATCATCATTGAGACCGTCGGCGTCGGAATCTGCTTTCTGCGGGTCCGTGCCCAGATCGCGTTCCTGGGTGTTGGTAAGGTTGTCCATATCCGGGTCGCCAGCAGCGCCCTGATTTGGATCACCTACAACGCCCGCATTGTTCGGGTTCTCGCCATTGTCGTTAGGATCAAGCATATTGGCATTCTCGTAGCTATCAGTGAGGCCGTCGCCGTCGGTGTCGGCAGGAGTGACCGTCTCAATCACGAGGTTGTCTATTAAAACCGTCTCGTTGGCCCCGCCAACCCGGGCGGAGAAGATAAATGTGTAATTGTCGTCGCCCACAAATTCGGTGTCCACCATTTCGAATTCGGCATTCGTCAACAGCCCGGTGGTCGAAAACGAAACACCGGACTCTGGATCGTAAGTGACCACAACTTCCCCACTGACCTCCGTCCCATCCTCCAGAATAGGCCCGTTGGTGAATTCAAGATCGGAATCTATTCCACCGATTTTCTGGGCGATATTGACGCCCTGCTCGGCATCAAGATTCATCCAGGTGTCAATCTCGAACGAGATGTTTTCGGTCACTGAAGCGATACCTGCCATGCCTTCCTCGGCGGAGCCCAGTTCTCCGAGAGCGGCGTTGCCGTAGTTGAAGGATAATCCGTCGGCCGGGTCGTTGTCGCCTTCGCTATCGGAAATCGTCAGATCAAAGGTCGCTGTCCAGCCGAACGAAGAATTCTCGATGCCGGGGACAGAAAAGCTGGCAAAGCCACCGGCGACACCATCCGCAGTCAGTTCAAGCTGGTTGTCAACGATGTTTGCCGTTCCGGACATCACTGATCCGTCATCAAGATCTGTCTCAAAGTCATCGAAGTCGTCAAAGTTTTGGGAGTACGTTCCAGCCGAGGCTGTGAGTCCCAGAGCCAGCAGCGCGGCGAAAGCACTAACAGTGGGTGGTGGTTTGTGATAGGTCGCGTTCATGGGGATTTTGATCTGGGGTTAGATGCCGCTCTCGTAAAGTCAATCGACACATTGTTCAACAAAAATATGGTAATGGAACGCTCATGAATGCTTTGTGAAGCGCACTGTGCCAGCAAGGATCAGGTCTCTCACATTTCCGGGTGGGATCGAGGCTCGAGGCTGGCTACAGCGGGGAAATGCTTGAATGCTTTCCGAAAATGGCAACGATGGAAGCCATGTTAGCGACTCGTGACAACGAAACATGCCAGTGGCGACGTGGTGCCGCACGTCTATGAGCAAACGCGGTAGAAAAAAAGCCCCGGTCAAAGAAACTCCTGGTAGCGGCAGCTCAGACGTTTTGTTTTGGGTCGTAACGCTGTGCTTTTTCTTATCGGGCGCAGCTGGGCTGATCTATCAGATGGTCTGGATGCGCTACCTGGCGACCGTCTTTGGGACATCGGAATTGGCGATCGTTGCTGTGCTCGTCGCTTACATGGGGGGATTGGCGATCGGCGCATGGACGGCGTCGAAGTTTCTGTGGAAAGTGCAGCGGCCGATATTTGTCTACGCGATTCTGGAAATAGTCATCGCTGGGTCGGCAGTCGTTGTTCCTTTGTTAATCTGGCTGGTTGACCGGCTTTACACCGGGATGCTTGGTGGACAAGCGATGTTGCCAGGAGATGGTGGAATTACTGAGGCCGTTGCGAACCTTCTGCTGGGTTGCATCGTGTTGATCATCCCGACGGCTTGCATGGGCGCTACTCTGCCAATCCTGGCGAAAGGAGTTGTGCATCGTTCCGAGGAAATTGGTCGTCGAATTGGGTGGCTGTACGCGCTGAATACATTTGGGGCAGTAGCTGGCACTGTCAGTGCCGCCTTTTTTCTCATTCCCAATCTGGGTCTGTGGCGCACGTCGTTCGTTGGCTTCGGTCTCAATTGTATCGTCGCTGTGCTGGGATGGTCGGTGGCGAAAAAAGGCGAGGAATCTGTGGCTGCCGCAGTAGATACAACCGTGCAGGCACCAAAGACAGGTGGCGCTTTTTCCACTATCATCCTGGCAGTGATGTTCACCTCGGGAGGCGTTGCGTTCGCTTATGAAGTGCTCTGGGCGCGCTTGTTGGCGCATGTATTGGGGGGCAGCCTCTATGCCTTTGCCACGATGCTTGCTGCCTTCCTTGCCGGAATTGCGATTGGGGGATTGGCCGGGGCGAAAATTGCCCGAGATCGGCGCCGGTCCAGTTACTGGCTGGCTGGGGTTGAGATTGCTACTGGGATACTGACTGCCATCATCTTCTCGATCGTTACTTCCGATCAGTTCGGAGGAGGTGCTCCGACTCTAACAAGCCAGGCATCTCTCTGTGCGTTAATCCTGATGCCAGCGACTTTATGTCTGGGAGCAACTTTCCCTTTGGCGGTTCGGACCTTGACTGACGATCCCGCGGCTGCCGGGAGCGCTGCCGCGCGCGTTTACTCCTGGAACACGATTGGTGCAATTGCAGGTGCAGTCGGTGCGGGGTATTTCCTGATTCCGGCCATTGGCTACTCGTCTACGTTCAAGTGGGCGATCTCCGTTAATGTGCTATTAGGGGCAGTGGTGTTGATAGCGGTTCGCCCGGTGCCAAGGCCATTCGCAATCGGGGCATTCGTAATTTTCATGGCGAGTCTGATGTTCTACAACCCCAAGCCTCCGCTGAGATTGTTGACGATGTCGCCTTTTTCAAAGGAACAGGCATCGTCTGACACCAAGCCAGAATTGATTCATCATGCGGTCGGGCGCTCGGCGACGGTTGCCGTATTGCGACGACAGGGGAGCTATGTATTGCGGACCAACGGCCTGCCGGAGGCGGAAATCTTTCCGAAAGGCGCAGCCAGCCTGTCGTATACTCAGATTCGTTGGCTGCCCGCTCTGCCTAAAGTCCTGCGCCCCGAAACAGAGTCGTTGCTTGTTGTCGGTTTCGGCGGCGGTGCACTGCTGGAGGCTGTCCCGAGCGGTTACCAATCAGTGGACGTCGTCGAACTCGAAGCAGAAGTGATTGAGGCGAACCGGGCCATCGCGGATCTGAGGGCGAGCGATCCGTTGAAGGACAAACGGATCAACATTGTCATTAATGATGCGCGCGGAGCACTGAAACTCACTGAAAAGCAATACGGAGCGATCGTCTCACAACCGTCTCATCCGTGGACCGCGGGGGCCTCCCATCTGTATACTGAAGAGTTTGTCAGACTTGCCGGGGAGCGTCTGAAACCGCGTGGAATTTTCGTCCAATGGCTGGGTTCCCAGTTTGTCGATGAACCGCTCATGCGTTCGTTCTGTGCCACGATTCTCCAGGTTTTTCCGCACGTGCAGCTCTACCTCATCGGTGATAATTTTCTGTTCGTCGGCTCTGACGCATCGCTTGATGCACAGCTGTTCTCAGATGAAAGGGACGGCAGTTCGGTTTTTCATCTGAGCGACTATCCGAAGTTTTCTTATGTCGAGGATCTGCTCGCTGTTCTGCTATGTGATGAGGCTGGTTGTCGCCAGCTGGCGGAGGGGCATGCCCCGATTACCGACGATCGTAACCTCATGTCCACCGGTCATCTTCCGGGTGAAAAGCTTGATCGGTCTCTCAACAAGCCGGAAAACCTGATGCGTGTGCTTGCGCCAGTTCACTACCTCAATCGTGATCCCGCCGAGATCCGCGACCGTCTCGGCGGAGCCTGCGACTACCGCTATCTGACGAGGCTTTTGAAGACGGCGCCTCCGGTGGTTGATCGCAAGCATTTCTACTCGCAAATCCTCTCTCCACAAGATCGGGCATTGATCGAAGCTGCATCCCTGGTCGATCGGCAGCCTGACAAGGCGTTGGCTCTGTTGAACAAGGCAAAGTCGGAGACAGAAGCAACGCGGTGGTTGAGAGCGCGTGCGCATTTCTCGTCGCAGTATCAGAGCTTTGCTGGCGTTGCGCCGAATGAGTTTGCTATGTATTTTGACTCTCGCAGGGAGCTGGCTGATGCCGTCAGTTTGCTCAGCGAGCCGCTGCGGAAGCTACTGGAAATTCACTACTGGGCACGCACCAGTCAGTTATCGCGCGTGCGTGAAGCCGACCACCTGATGGCGGCATTTGATGACCATCGGGACGTCTGGTTTGAGCCAGCGTTCCAACTTCGCCTGCTCCATTTGACTGATCCAAGGGACAAATCCGAAGAGCAGATCGTGCGCGATGATGAAATCGCCATCGAACTCCTGGATCAACTACTTGCTCTTCCTATCGAGCGAAATTTGCCACTGGTTTCAAAGCGAATCGCCTTAGCTCAGAAGTATGGTGATGTGGACTACCTCAGTTCCACAGGATGGATCATCGGGAGAAAACTGCTCCAGCTGCCCACCAATGCACCCGAGCAATCCAGGAACGTATTTCGCAGCTTCCTCGGCTCATTGTTTGCCCCGTATGCGTCTCGGGCAGCTGACGGTAGCATGGAGATTTCGAATCCAAAAATGGCGACTTTCTATCGTGAGCTGGCAGGGCAGATCGGCGCTCATTCAATCGACATTCCAGATGGAAGGTAGAAGGTCGAGCAAGAGCTGAAGTGCAGACATCCGGTGGCAAGCTCTTTCGCTCCGAGGTGAGACGTTCCAAGCGTTAGCAGTAGTAGCAGGCTTGGAGGAGACAGCGGTTTCATGAGTGGCGACGAACCATATGGCTCTGTGAGAGTCCGGTCAATTCATGGCACCTGCTAGTTCCCATGAGCCATGAGGATGATCCCGCCAAAGCGTTCCTCTACGGATATCGGAATACAAAGAGGGGCAGGAAAACCTGCCCCTCTCCAATTCAATTTAGAGTTTGATCGGAAGGTGGTTACTCCTGTCGGATTCGGACATACAGCTGCTTGGCGTCAGCTGGGACCTCGATGGTGAACGAAGTTTCTTCGCCGTCACTATCCACGCCGTCGGCAGCTTCTTCCCAGCCGTTGGCTACTGCAGGGATGGTCTGGGATGAGTCTACCGCGTAGGTGGCACCGTCTCTGGAAGCCCAAGTCACGACAACTTGATCGGCTGCACCGTCTGCACCGTTGACGTAGTCAACGTTAGTGACACGGAAGCCCAACTGAGTGGCTGCTCCGAGGAATACCTCACCAACTGTTGCGCCTTCGCCGTCGTTCCAGAGTGCAAGCACTTCCGCTTCAGTCAAGGCACGGTTGAAGAAGGCAACGTCATCAACCAAACCATTCCAGGTGCGGTTGCGGGCGTCCGGGTTTTCCCCGATCATCATTGGATTGTCGTTGTCCTCAACATTGGGTGAAAAGTTTTCGCCTTCCACTTGCCCATCGATATACAGCAGAACCTGATCGATGTCTGGATCGGGATTACTGATCAGCACCAGATGGTGCCACTCATCATCTTCTGGTTCAACCAGTCCGTTATTGGGAACATCGCCGTTTCCACCATTACCAGTAATCGTGGTCTCCCCACCACGGCGATGGACACGCCAGCGGTTACCTTCTCCCTTGGCAACGAGACACTGCCAGTTTTTGTCCCAAAGTCCAACTTTGAACCAGGCATTGACAGAGAAACCCCGAGGATCTGGCTCGCCAGCATCAACATCATATCCGCTGTAGAGGTCTTCAAGGTCGGGGTTGATTTCGACGAACTCACTCACACCATCGAGAGACAGAGCCGTGCCCAACTTGCCTTCGACAAAATC
This sequence comes from Verrucomicrobiales bacterium, assembly GCA_051270635.1. Classification (GTDB taxonomy): domain Bacteria; phylum Verrucomicrobiota; class Verrucomicrobiia; order Verrucomicrobiales; family DEV007; genus JAGROY01. The sequence goes on from JBNMNB010000028.1 coordinate 22,587, forward strand.
GGGGATGTCGTCCTCTCCATCGACCAGCGTGCCATCGCCACCGTTGCCGCTGGCGTCAAGCAGATCAGCATCCAGTGGCCAGTAGCCGCTGACGATATCGGCCGGATCTGGTGGTGGTGGATCGGCTGCATCTGTTGGATCGGTGCCTGACGTGACTTCTCTGCCATCCTTGCGCCTGTCTCCATCGGTGTCCTCGTTAAACGGATCAGTTCCGGTGTCGGTGGCACTGACAAATGTACCCGTGTTGGTCTCAACACCATCGAGCAGGCCATCCTTGTCTGTATCGGATTTTGTTGGGCTGGTACCTGTGTTGGTGGCATCGACGAAGGTGCCAGTGTCGGTTTCAACTCCATCGCTGAGGCCGTCTTCATCGGTGTCTGCTTTGTTGGGATCTGTTCGCGCCTCGAATTCCTGGAGGTTGGTCAACCCGTCTTCGTCGCCGTCAAGTGCAGCATCTGCAGCATCGGCGGAATCGAGTCCGTTCGCGTCCTCCCACTCATCCGGCATGCCGTCACCATCCGAATCGCCCGGTGCGCCGAGTCCATTTTTGAACAGGTTTTCGACCTCGTTCGCGTCAAGAGCTTCATTGTGCAGCACGACTTCATCAAGTAACCCGTCGAACGCTGTAAAAAGATCCGCCCGCGTTCCAATATAGAGTGGGTTCTCGTTGGTGGGGAATTCATCGACTCCGATAATTCCTTCCAGGGTCTCGCTGAGTTCGCCGTTGATGTAGAAATTGACATCGCCGCTCTCCGTTTCTGCGGTGACCACAATATGGGTCCAAACGTCGGGCTCAATGATCGAACTTAAGCCCGGATGGAAGGCGGTGTCGTCTACTCCGCCCTGTTGGTGGAGGAAGTGAAGATGTCTGCCGCCGTTTTCAATCCTGAGCTCAAAGTTCCCCGCTTGGTTGTCGCCCGAATCTTCACTCGGATTTTTAGCGATCACTCCATCCCACTCGAATTCGCCCACCGGCTTTACCCAGGCGGCGATCGAAATTGCATCGACAATATCGAGGGAGTCCGAGTGCTCGACCAACACGTGGGAGCCACCTTCGAGCAGCAGCGACATTCCACCTTCCCGGGGAACGTCAGTGCTGAACTCGGCATCCACTAGTTCTCCGTCATTTCCGTTTCCGGAAGCGTCCACTGCATCGCCGTCAAAATTCCAAGCACCCACATACGGCAGGGCTGAGGAGTTCGGCTGCACGTTGATCTGGAACGCGTAGCTTCGCCCCAGATTGGCGTGACCAAATCCCAAGATTTCGGATTCAAGTTCGATGTCGAAATCTGCCGGATCGGCATGATCCGTCAAACCAGCGCCGAACTTGACGTTGGGCCCCCCTGCGTTGAATCCTGCGTACACCTCGGCTGGGTCGGAAAGCGTAAACTGCTGGCTTCCCGCATCGTAGGACGTCGTCACGATGTCATCGTCTCCTGGAGCCTCTTCGGTTGGGCCAATCCAGATCACCGAGTACTCGGCGTCGGCACCGGTATTGACCACGAGGAACGGCTGGATTTCGCTGGTGTCGGCACTGTTCGAGTACTCGAACTCCGTGACATCATAAGTCCCGGCAGGCAGCGTCGGAAAGGTATCGTCGAATTTCTCGATGTTCATCCGAGAGCCCGCGCTGTCCACATCAAAACCGTCGAGATCGGCGCCGATTCCGATCTGTGTCTGCGCTTGCGTTGCTCCCATGCCTAGTCCAAGGGCGATCACCGTTGGGAGGAGTCTTCTGGTTGTGATAGTCGTGATATGGAAATTGAAATTCATGGCCAGATTTGGGGTTTCTAATTCAATGTGATTTTGGACGTTCATTGCGTAGTCAGTCAACTCATTTCGCCAGAGTTTCAGCCAGCCACTGGGTCGATCTTCTCAACCGTCAGACATCACGAGCCTACCGGCTCGCAGCTCGATTATCTTCCTCCAAAGTGTGCCTGCACCTCTCCGAGGCATTGGACGCCACGCAGCGTATAATCTGGCAACGCTGCGGGATCGCCTGCGCCGCGCTGAGTGAGCGAACCCGCCGTGCCCTCCGTCGTAAAAATAGAGGGTGGGTTGTCCATCGCTGTGCACACACGAAGCGCGTTTTCAAACGAGCTTGGCTCTATTCGCCTACTACCGTCCGAGCCCCAATGCGCCGCCGCCGGTCGCCGATTCAACCAAAAAAAACGCGCCCTGCGGAACCGCAATGAATAAGGCAGGCTAAAGGATAGCGAAGCAAGGATGAAAGCCTCATGAACCAGAACAGGCGGGGGGATTTGCTCGGAAAACTCGTCTCTCAGGACACGTCGGGCACCTCTCCCAATTCGTCAGCCAGGAATCATCACAAAAAAGCGGGACTCCGATTGCTCGGAGCCCCGCTTAGAAAAACTTGGTTGGGAAATTCTCCCAAGTTAGCGACGACGTCGCAAAAAGAAACCAAGAGCACTCAGGCCAAGGAGACCAACAGCGGTGGGCTCGGGAACCGTTGAGATGCGAAGGTTATCGATTGTCTTAGTCTCGTTAGCGCCACCCACACGTCCGGAAAAACCGAAAAGGAGGTCATCACTCGCCCCGAAGGTGGTAGGTTGGTTGGTGAAATCTGCACCGCCTGCGTTGGTCTCGAGTCCAGTCGTCGTAAACGATGCCCCGTTGACGGGATCCCAGCTCATCGTAACAGTGCCGGATACAGTTGAATCATCCAGAAGGATAGGCCCATTCAAAAATGCGATAGGAGTGTCCACCCCAAGCACTTTTTCAGCGATGTTGACGCCCTGCTCGGCGTCGCCGTTCATCCAAGTGTCAATCTCGAATGAGAGGTTCTCGGTTACACCTGCAATCCCCCCCATCCCTTCCTCAGCGGAACCGAGTTCAGCGAGGCCGAAGTTGCCGTAGTTGAACGACATCCCATCCGCAGGGTCGTTTGCACCTGCACCATCGAAAATGGTCAGATCGTAGCTTGCAGTCCAACCTTTCGAAGAGTTCGGCAACGCAGGGATGTTGAAGCTGGCGAAACCACCAGCGATGTCGTTTTCAGTCAACTGAAGAGCGCCGCCAAAGACCTTCGAGGTGCCGTTCATTTGGCTACCGTCGCCGAGGTCAGTTGTTCCGTCGGCGAAGCCGTCAAAGTTTTGAAAGTAGGTCGCCCCTGAAGCGGAGGATCCGATAGCCGCCATGGCTAATGCGCTAAGCGTAAAGTATTTAAGTGTCTTCTTCATAGATTGCTAGTTAGATGTTAGGCAAATGTACGAAAAACAGTGTATTTTGTCAAATATTTGGTTCGCCAAATTGTCCAGACGCATCGGAGTTGGGCTTAATTAAGACTTGGGTTCCTCGACAAACGGTTTTCCCGCCTTGTATTGGTTCAGGCGTGTGGTCAAACCAGCCGCGAGCGAGTCCTGTTTGGCTGCTTTTGCGAGAATAATCGCGCGCTGGGCGGTTCGGACCGCCTCCTGAAAGTTGCCATTTGCTGCCTGCGCAGCGCCGAGGGTATCGAGGATGTTGGAAACTTTGTTTCCGGTGGTGGAATTGAGTTCCTGCGCCAGTCGTAGTCCTTCGGCAGGATTGCGCACTTTGTCGTCTGGATGAGTTGCCAGCAGCCAGGCGAGGTTGTTGGCGGCGACGTGGTTTCCCGGCTGCGACTTCAGGCCTGATTTATATAGGGAGACCGCGCGCGTGGCATCGCCTTGCCCAGCGAGCAGCGCTGCGAACTCAAAGTTGGCAAGCGGGTGATCGGGATTCAGTTTTAACGCAGCCTGGTAGTGCAGCCGTGCTTCGGATGCCTGGCCAAGGCGTGAGCGCAATTGGGCGAGAGTGTGGTGACCATCCACAGAAGTGGGATCAAGCTCGAGTGCCGCCGCGTAGTGGTACGCTGCGCTAGAAAGGTCGTTGGCTTTCCGGAAAGCGATGCCATAACGCAAGTGGATCGATGCTTGATGGATCTTTGCCGTGCGTCGGGCTTCTGAGTGTGGAATCATCGTGCCCTCGATCTGAGCCGAGCGCTGCAAGCGTTCGTCGAACGTGCCGCTGGAATGGTTCACGTCAGCGAGCAGTTGGTCGATCGACAAGGATCCTTTATAAATGACCGACAGGCGTCCTTTTGGATCGATGAGAAATGAGCACGGGACGGGAAGCGGTGCGTTCAGGCCAACCGAATGATTGTGGAGTTCCTGCAATGCCGTGATCAGGGGTTCAGTGGCAATGGAGGCAGGAAATGGAAACTCGAGATCACGCAATACTTTGCCCGGAGAGGTGGCAGCAGGGTCACTGGCACCATCGGCACCGATCGCATCGACATTGAGTGCCAGCACATCGACATTTGCGGCACGCAGTTTGTCGGCGTGGTCGCGGAATTGCGCTAATTCGCTCAGGCATGGTGTGCACCAGGTCGCCCAGAGATTCAGCAGGAGCGAATTGCGATCGCCGAGCCCGGTCTTGGTGCCATCGCCGCGTTTCGTATTAAGTTTTGGCGCGCGAAGCAGGGTTACGGCTGGAATGCGTGCTGCGCCGCCAGTGGTCGCGACGGTCGGAATGGATGGCGCAAGATTGATCGCGCCATCTCGTGGTGGTATCAGTGCTGCTTTGCCCGAGCCTTGCGTGAGGACGTAGCGCTGATCGGCTGTTATTTCGCTGAATACTTCGTTGTCGCCGCCGGGCCAGCGCACTGTCACAGCATTGATCTCAGAGTCCTGTCCGAGCCCGAAGTGAAGCCACTTACTCGACTGCGAAAGGAATCCTTCGCCAGCGCGCAGACTGCTGACGAGGCGTTTTGAATCTCCCCCACGCAGTTTTACTTCGACACGTGCACCGATGGCGTCACGGTTGGTCGATGTTCCGTTTCCGGCGAGACGCAGCGCGAGGAAATGATTGCCGGTCTTTGCGTCGTTGCGCATCAGGCGCAAGCGCGGCGCGTTGCGATTCGAGATCCACAAATCGAGATCGCCATCCTGATCCCAATCGGTCACTGCGACCGCGCGACCATCATCCGGAAAGTCGATGCCGCTGCTCGCTGAGAGATTGGCAAAGCCACCATCCCGCGTGTTGAGGAAGCAACAGTTGCGTTCATTGCCGCTGAAGGCGCGCCCTGCATCGATCATTGCCGAAAGATCGCGATGAGAACTGCCGTCACTCGAACCGGTTGGCGTCTCGTTGGAATCGATGGTTTTTGGCACGACCTGCCGCCAGAAGAAACTTCACAAGTCGCCCGTGTCATCGTCGGAGGAAAGGTATCCGTTGGCGACCACAAGATCGAGCCATGAGTCGTTGTTTAAATCGACGAAGTTGGAACCCCATGCCCAGCGCCCCAGGGTCACGTTCGTAGTGATGCTTACATCTTCAAACTGCTCGCGATCGCGGGAATTGCGAAACAGCGAATTGCCACGGGCGAAGCGGCGGAAACGATCACGAATCTTGTCGTCAGTGCCGGTCTTGAACCTGTTTTGCGACGTGATCCTGCTGCCAGCTGCCGAAAACATGTTAGAGACATAGACATCCATATGACCATCACGATCATAGTCGCCCCAGGAAACTGACATTCCCGACGCGCTGTCTTCCACGCCAGCTGTCGCGGCGATGTCCAGGAACCTTATCTGCCCGTCCGGCTCGGACCGCCCGTCCGGCTCAGACTCGTTTCGATACAGATTGTTGCGACCGTAGTCGTTGGCGACATAGAGGTCTTGATCTCCGTCATCGTCGAAGTCCTCCCAGGAAGCCGCGAAGCTCCAGCGGCTGTTGTTTTGATCCAGTCCAGTCGCTTGAGTCACGTCGGCAAAAGCCAGTTCTCCTCCTGCGCCTGCGGATTCGTTGTGAAAAAGTGAATTCGCCGCGCCATTTTCAGCGTCATGGTATACGAATCGGCCTCCTGCCGCCGCGCCGATCGAACCGCCGCTATCATCCTCCACATAGCCACAGACAAACAAATCGAGCCAACCGTCGCTGTCGTAATCGGCGGCGGCTAGCGAGGCTGTTGAACCGCTGGCGGGGAGGGCGGTTGCAACTTTGAATCGCTTGCCATCTTCATTGCGAGCAATCACTACATTTCCGTAAGTCGCGACGACGAGATCCTGATCGCCATCATTGTCGAGATCGACCAAAAGAGCTGAGCGCGAGTCCTCAATCCAATCGACGCCCCACTCAGCAGAAACATCTTTCGCCGTGCCGTCCGGGTTCTGCAGGAAAAGCCGGTTGGGGAGGCCGGGTTCCTGACAAAGATACAAGTCATCGAGCCCGTCGCCGTTCACATCACCAATCGCAACGCCCGGCGTGCCGAATCGGTTCAGCATCGCGCGCACTGGAAGCCGTCCCAGCCAGTGATTCATCCCATAGGCCAACTGCTGTGAGTAGGAGGCATTCGACGCGAGAGCCGACTCGGTGCAATCTGAAAACAACGGCTGGACGCGCTTTGTAGTGGTGCGCTCAAATTCCGGCACGCGAATATCTAGTATCTTGAGGGCGTCGCCCTCGCGACGCCAGCCGACAACCCAGGTCGCGTGGTGTTCAACGATCGACTGAGTGGTTCGATAGGTGAGCGAAAAGTATTGTTCTGTGGTGAACGCAGACTTCGGATCCGTTTCGTCCAGCTCGACGCGAGTGATCTTGAACTTGAAATGGTTACCGCCAGGCGTTCCCTTAACGATTGCCCTCACAGAAGCCATTGTGCGCTCAAGGTCATCGCCCCCTCTGTTCACATCACTCGCGACGCTACGCTCGACTTTTACAGCATCATCTTCGAACGCCAATTCAAGCTGGTGTGGCACGAGAGCTTCGCAGGCGAAACCAGCGGCGAGCAGACTCGCGAGATCGCCCTCCTCGAAGAACAAGGCACCGAGCCGGTCGAGCTGCGCCCCGGTATATTCAGCCAAAACTTCGCTGTCCCAGCCATCAGAGCTCGGATCATCCATTTTTTCCCACGACTCTTGCGGGTCGATCGGAAGTGTGGCGATCGCCGTAGAGGGTTCAATCTCGACCGGCTTGTCCACCGCATGTAATGCGGGCGGTTTCTTCTCGGACGTTTGATTGGACAGGTCGGTCGAGTCACTACATCCCAATACGAAAAGGGCAGCACCGAGGTGCAGAGCCAGCACCGAAAAACCGGTCTCTGGGCGTAGTGGAAGTCGATAGATGTTTCTGCCGGGCATTCTACCTGCGAATTGTCACGCTTTTCGATCCTGCGACCACTTCTTTTTTTGTCGTTGTAGCATCTGGCCACCGCACCGCGATTTCGACCGGAGCGCTTGACTCCACTCGACCAAGGCCGAACCAGAGCTTCGCTTCGGTCGAGGATAAATAACCTGAACCGGCATAGAGTTCGGCGGTTTGGGGTTTTGAGCCGGTGCCCGCGAGCTTGACTGTGACCCGCGCACCAATCCCGGCGGGGTTGCCGGTTTTCCCTTTCAGGTTCACCGCAAGAATCCGGTCTTTCGCCGTTGCTGCGGCCGGTTCGCTAAAGACTCTGATGCGTCCACTATTGACGGCGAAAACAATTTCGGGACGTCCATCTCCATTCAGATCCGCAGCGCTTGCCGCCATGCCAGGGCCAGGAACGGCGATGCCGCTCTCGTCCGGATCCATCGGATCGAACGTTCCATCGCCCCGACCGCGCAGCAAGAGTCCCAATCCGGCGTCCATCCATCCGGTTTCCGGTTGTGCACCGTAGAAATTCTGTCCCAGCACGCAGTCGATGTGGCCGTCTCCAGTGAAATCGGAAAGCACGACACCGAATGCGGGAGCCATTTGTGCTGCTCCGGGCAGCGGCTTCACGGAGAACCGGGCGCTCCCATCATTGATCAAAACACACGAGGCCAGCGTATTCGCTTCAAAGCGCGTGGCCTTGCTCAAGCGTGTATCAGAGTAGAGTTCGCTCAGTGTCGAACTGGCGAAGTTGTGAAAGGTCTTCAGCTTGGCCTTCAACCCGGGCATGGCACCTTTCGAGCAACTGAAGCCGCGCCGCGGATAACAGATGCCATTCTCAAACTTCGCTTCGACAATCCGCTTTTTGCCACTCCCATCGAGGTCACCGTAATAGAGCAGTTCCGGTTTTTCGGCCGTCGCTTTGTAGGGAGTGTTGAGTCCGAAGTTGGTGGCAACGTAGTCGATGTCGCCATCGCCATCAAGGTCGGCTCCGGAAATACCGTTCCACCATCCAAGATGGTCGGCGAGACCTGAGGCTTCCGTCGCCTCGGCCAGTTTGCCCTTTTTGTTGTTAAGAAAGATCTTCACCGGTCCCCATTCGCAGGCAACCAGCAAGTCGATCCATCCATCTCCATTGGCGTCGGACCAGAGCGCCCCGGTCACCAGTCCGGCTTTTTCCAGGCCCTTCACTTCATCGGTGATTTCGGTGAACTTCGGTTTGCCCGATCGCGAATCATTTCTCAGCAATCGGCTGGAGGGAGTTTCGGGGTAGGCGCCCGGAATAACCCGTCCGCCTACGAACAGATCGAGATCGCCGTCACGATCGACGTCTGCAGCCACCACGCTGCTGCCGCTGTCGCGCAAATCAGGGAGCGTTCCGGCGGGCGCGTTGGTGAACTTTCCTGTTCCATCGTTCAAGTAAAGCCGGTCGCAGAGCAATGAATCTCCGGGCTCGCATTCGACGCCACCGCTCACCACATAAAGATCAGGATCTCCATCGAGATCAGCATCGAAGAACAATGGCGCGAGGTCCTCGGAATCGATGTGTTCCTCGAAGGGGGCCGTCCCAGTGCCGACAAAATTTGCGGGGCCGTCGTTGCGGTAAATGCGGCCGACCGCGCCGCTCGCATGAGAGCGATAAAGATCCTGGTCGCCATCACCATCGACATCTGCCCAGGCAAGGCCGGGCCCCAGTTGCGAGTGCTGGTTAGGAAGTAGCGGCTGACGCGCGAAGTCGTCGAAAGGTTTTTCCACATGGACGATTGAGCGCAGACTCGGCGTGTCTACGTTGGCATAGACTGGCATTGGCTTCATCGGCTTCTTGTAGGCCGGCGGTTTGCCTGATGGTTCTTTGATGGTGTAGGCTTTGTCCGCTGCGAGGTTGTCAAATTCCTGCACCTGTCCGGACTGCCACTTCACGGTGAGCCGATCGATTTCCGTGTGTGCTCCCAGTCCAAAAGCCAGCTCTGGCGCATTGCAGGAAAGGAAACCCGTCGCCGGCCTCAGCGTTTGCACCTGAGACTTCCCGCCGGCCACAACGGTGACGCGAGCGCCAAGGCCAAACGAATTCTCACGATCGCTCACCAGACGTATGCGCACGCGATGTGCGGTGGCCGGGCTGTCATTGCGATAAACGCTTACGGGTTCGTCGAGATTGGCGACGAGTAGCTCGAGGTCGCCGTCACCATCCAGGTCGCCGGTGGCAGAGGCATAACTCATGCCGGTGTGATCGAGGCCCCACTCACTACTAATGTCTTTGAATTGAAGGTCGCCTTGATTGCGATAGGCAAGGTTTTGCTCCTCCCGGGTTGGGTGGGACTGGTAGAAATCCCACTCCGTCTGGTCGTAGATTTCTTCAGTGGATCTCTGAACGTCCGAATTGTTGAAACTCCGCGAGACGCCGTTGGAGAAGAACACGTCGGGCAACCCGTCGTTGTCGAAGTCCGAGATCTTCACTGCCCAGCTCCAGTCGGAGTTAGCCAGCCCGGCCATGAAAGCAACATCGGCCAAGCGGCCCACACCTTTGTTCAGATAGAGCGCATTGTGCATGTACTGGCGCGGAACGGCCGACACGAGAAACGGACGGATGGTGTCAATCTCGCCCATCGTCGTCTTGGATCGGTAGTGATTGGTGCCCGCCATGTCGGCCACCAGGAGGTCCATGCGTCCGTCGCCATCGAGGTCACCGATGTCCGCACCCATAGAGAACCACGGCGTGTGTGGCGCAACCTGGCGGATGACATCTTTAAAAGTGCCATCTCCGTTGTTGCGATAGAGCCGGTCGGCGTCCTTGAAATCGTTTCCTACATAAATGTCGGGCAACCCGTCCTCGTCGAAATCCCACCATGTGACAGAGTTGCCCCGGTCACGACCGGAGATGCCAGCGCTCTTGCTCACATCCGCGAACTGCACCTGGCCATTGGCATCCGCGCCGTCATTGCGCAAAAGATAATCCTCGCGTCCCGCATTGACGAAAGTAAGTTGGCCAGGGCCGCGCCTGACAATGTCATAATACTTCTCAAATCCCGGCGCGACTTTCCAACTTGTGCCGTCTTTGACAACCGGATGCTTCGAGGGGCGTCCCCCGGCGCGTTTGAAGTCGCGCGTCATGACGAAACAATCGAGATCGCCATCGAGATCGTAGTCACAGAACGCCGCCATGAGACTGGCATCATCGATCGCCAAGCCAAAGTCTTTGGCCCGTTCGACAAACTTTCCTTTGCCATCATTGATATAGAGAAGATTCGGCGCCTCGTAATTGCAGACATACATATCGAGGTCCTTATCGCCATCGATATCCACCATCGTCGCTCCCGCCGTCCAGGCTTTGGTGCCCGCTACTCCGGCAGCCTTCGTGACATCCGTGAATTTCAAGCCGCCCAATCCCCGATACAACCGATTGCGCCTGGGGCCACTGGTCAAATACAAATCGGCAACGCCGTCACCATCGACATCACCAATGGCGATTCCGCCGCAGGCGAAGGCTCCGAGATAGAGCCGCTTGGTGGGATGCGAGTTGTCAATCGGATTGACGAAATCGATGCCGGACTGATCGGGAGTCAGTTTGGTGAAGAGAGCCGGGGTGGCCGCACTGGAAGCCGGAGCCAATGGATCCGCCGTTAAGCCTCCCGCGGGCGCAGCAAGGACGCCTCTCCCAACAGGCAAAAGAATCACCAAGGTCAAGTGGACGAGGCAACACACGTTTCCCGACAAAAAGTCGGAAACACTCTGAAATCGCAACGCGTTGTGCATGCCTAAGACTAGCAACTGATCCCGCGCCTGCGCAACCGATGATTTAGAGGTGGCGAGGACGTCAACGAAGGGCCTATGCACGCTACACTCCAGGCCGATGGTGACCTCCCGACCATCATTGACAGCCTTGTCCCGACCGCCGATGACGGCGCGGTGATGTTAATTGGTAGGAACTTTGATTTCCAAGGGTGGCGTCATGGGTGGGCGGAGCCTGGACAGTTCGACCCCGATAGCGAACTGTACTCCCTCGAAGCGTTTACCAAGAGAACGAGCCCAAGTGTGAGCCGATTCCGGGTCGGAGTTCAGCCAGCTCTCCTCGATCTTGCCTGCCGTAGCCGCCTGCAAGGCGATGGCGTGGCGCTTGTCCGCCCAGTCAATGCCGATGTAGGCGGCATAGACGGTCTCGAGGGGTGTTTCAATGTTAGGATTAGTCATGTGTTTTACTTTTCTTATGGTGTTTTGCGCTGGCCAGATTCTCGCGAAAGTCCTATTGGTTGGGTTCTCGGTCGGAACCTCATCTGAGGATTCGTCACGAATCTGGCGCATCCGGCCCGTCCGGTAGTCCAGGCTTAGGACCACCAATAGGATAGAGGCGGTTCAAGCAAACACGTGTGAACGTGTACTCAAGTGAAGGATCAAGGTCAGTCGCCTTGAAGCTTGGAAACACATCGCGCAGTCCGCTGAAGAGTTCAGTATCTACGAAGAATGAATCAAGAGTCGCCGCTGGAGGAAGCTCAGGATTGTCCTTGGTTCCACTCTGATTCACACCGTTGAAACGGCGGATCATGGCAAGCGTAATGTCCGCGTCCGCGCCATTCATATCAATAATACCGGACAACTCGCCTTCATCTGAATCGGCAACTCCATTCGTGACGTTGTCCCACCAGTTGCCATCGCCGTCTTTGTCGATGAAGGCCCCGCCACCAAAGTCGAAAAGGAACACCCGTGTCCCGGGATCGGGAGCAACACCATTGATCGAGCTATCTTCGGCGATCGTGTTGCCCGCAAGGTCGCTGACGTTGGCAACGGCCACCGCATATCGGCCGATGAGTGGCGCAGTCATCGCAATAATAACCGTTCTCGCATCCGGCTGGAGTTCCGCGGCGCCGTCCTGCTCCACGGGATCGCCATCAGCGATGATGGCATAGTTGCCGGCTGTTTCGGCGCCGGACGCCTCAACTGGCTCACTGAAGACCACCGTAAGCAGGGAGCCTCTCACCATTGCCGATATAATCCGCGGGGGCGTGGTGTCTTCCACGGGCGCCGCGCCCCCGGCGGTGATTCGCAACACGCCGAGATAGGTGAAGTGGTTTTCGTTTCGTTGTTGTCCCCGGGAGTAATGGCGATGGTGACCTCACCGTCGCCGGTGGGAACCACACGTTCAAGCCGTGTGAACTCGTTCCCGTTGTTGGCCACATTCAGCATTGCGGTTCCTTCATGCGCACCGGTCACGGTGTGCCGCGTCTCGCGGTTATCGCCGACGCCGGCGCGCGAAGCGTAAAACGTTAGATCGTACGCCAGTCTGGAATTCAGCCGCTTCAGCATAAAACTCGGGAAAACATTGTTCAACCCGCTGAACTCCTCCGTGTTTCCGAACAGAGAGTCCCGTGTTGCATCGGTGGGAAAGGCATCACTCGCTGTTGTGCCATTTTGGTTGGCCCCATTGAATCGGCTTTGCATCCTGATGCTCACGGCAGTCTCTTCACCTGACGCTAAACGCAGCCCGAAGAGCTCACCATCGTCGGTGCCGCCGACCTCTGGCGTGACGTTGTTCCAGGTTCGCGCTGAGTCATCACTGCCATCCATGGTGGTCCCATTGAAGCCAAAATCGACGAGCATCGACTCGCCTGCTTGGAACTTGCTCGTCCCGACCGTCGCCGAGGCGATCAGTTCCAGTCTTTCCGGATCCTCGGTGAGGTAGAGATTCAGCGCCTGGATCTCCCCTGATTGCGAAAGCCCCTCTGGACTTTGACCGTAGATTGTCGCGTAGAAGACGGCCGCGGCAAGATAGTAACCGTTGTCATTGCCGTGAGCCTCGTCGCCGCTGTGAAGATCGGCAAAGCCGTCCGCGCCTGCCGCGTGCATGCCTCCGGCATTCTCCCACGCGGAGCCAACCGGCGCGACCTGCACTGGATGATTGCGTGGATTCGCCGCGGTCAGCGCTTCTGCCAACGCCGCATAGCGCGCGCGAATCTCCCGCTGAAACTCCGCAGTGCTTGCGAAACTGTTCGGACCTGAGGCTCCGGTGATCAACGAGTGATCGGCATGCCCCCCCGCGCGCGCCAAAGCATCGAAGATCGCCGGCACTCCACCAATGGATTCCGCGCGCCCATCCCCGGAAGCCATGGTGAAGCTGTTGCCTATGAACAAAACTTTGTTTTGAGCCGTCGCGGAAGAAAGCAACAGCGCGGCGGCAATTAACCACAGGCATAGCCTTCGGTTCTTCGCAGGCTCAAAGAACCGTGGATCAAGAAAGGCCGTTACAGCCTGGGCCTGACAGATAAGCAAAGTTATCATGACAGCCGGGAAGCTTGGTGACAGATCAGATGGGCGAGAAGGGTATTCCGATCTTTTCGAGTGTCAGTTTAATCGGTGGCGCGCGTTTCTCAATGATTTCCGCGCACAATGCACAAAGGCCTCAAATTGACCAACCTTGGAATGGGTACGGTGCGTTCATCGCGGAGCGCAGCAGCCATCACCAGCATAACAAGCGATGGGTCAAGCCATCACGCAGGACCGACTGACCGATCCGTTCAAGTGGACAAGTCTGCTAGCCGCCAGCGGCGAGACAGTAGAGATGCTTTTTGCCGCGAAGAAACAGCTCATCGGCCACCACGACGGCGCCGGCGTCAAATTCATCGTCAAGCTTGTTCGTAGCGAGGACCTCGAGCTTGTCAGAGCTCTTAATGACGGCCACTGAACCCTTGCGGCCCACGAGGTAAATCTTGCCGCCAACACCAATCGGTGAAGCGTAAACACCTCGAAGTCCTTCCACCGTTTCCCGGGAGTAGTGAACCTTGCCGGACTTCGCATCGAGGCATGACAGGCGGGCATCGTTGGCTTGAAAGAAGTAGAGACGTCCTTCGTAGAGGAGAGGGGACGGGACGTAGGGCGTGCCCTCATCATGGCTCCAAACGATCGAATCGGTGTCTTTGACCTTTCCCTTGCTGCCTAGTTTGATCGCCTGCAGCGCGCTGCCCCTGAATCCACTCGTCACGTAGACGATGTCGTCGCCGGCGACCGGCGTTGGAATCACGTTGCGGGTCATGCCGGTCGATTCCCAAATGAGGTCGCCGGTTTTGAGATCGTAAGAGGCGATTTTCTCCGAGGCGTTGGCAATGACCTGCACGACACCATCATATTCGACGATGTAAGGCGTCGCCCAGGAGGTGCGTTCGTCACGGGACTTTCTCCATTTCTCGTCGCCTGTGTTCTTATCCAGCGCCGCGATGAAAGAATCGCCTTCGTGATCCCACTTGATGACAAGAGTATCGCCGTGCAACGCGGGAGAAGTGCCCTCGCCAAATCCATTTGAGATCTGCATTTGGCCAAATTCTTTTTCCCATTTTACGTTCCCATCCATATCGAGGCAGTAGAGCCCGCGAGAACCAAAGTAGGCGTAAAGGTGTTTTCCATCCGTAATCGGAGAGGCTGAGGCATATCCGTGGTCACGATGATGGCCTTCGTGCGGGAGCGCTTCTTTCACCACTTTCGACCAGATCGGCTTGCCGGACTTACGATCCAGGCAAACCACGGAGAACTGATGAACTTCGGTGGGCTTGCCGCCCCCCCCGAAGCCGCCGCCGCGCCGACGGCCTTCGCCGCCTCGACCGCCGCGCCGGGAGCGAAATTGGGCGCGCATGGCTTCCTGTTCTTTCTCACTGAGCTTGCCATCCTCGTCTTTATCAAAAGGCTTGGCGAAATCGGGCAGAGGTCCGTCGCCAAATCCCTGAAAGCCACTACCAGCACCGCGGCGTTGGCCAGCGCCGCCTCGGTCACCTTGAGGCGCGCCGTCTGCGCGGCCTCTCGGGCGCTCGCCCCGGCCCTCAGGCCTTTCGCCTTCGCCTCCTCCACGGGGGCGTTCTGTAATTTCCTCGCCGCTCGCTTCGGGCGCCGGAGTTGATTCTGCTTTCTTCCCGGTGCTGGCCGCGGTCAGCAGGAAGATTTTGTCTCCGACGATGATGGGCGTCGAGGTTCCGCTTCCAGGAACCTCAACTTTCCACTTAACGTTCTTATTTTCAGACCATTCGACAACGGGTTTTCCCTCGGGCACGACTCCGTTGCCGAGTGGGCCGCGCCACTGCGGCCAGCCAACGTCTTCAGCATTCGCCACGGCGGCGATCGAAACCAGGGTCGAGGCTCCAAGAATAGTGGTCAGGATGGTTGTCTTCATAAATCAGCAGTCTGTTCGCTATTTTTACATGCGGAAAACGGTTCCACGATCCGCAAGGTTCGCCGAAGAACCCTAAAACGGTGGAGTTCCCAACGATGAATCTGTGGGAATCCCCACGCGGGAAAGTTCCGCAAAAGCCGACTCCGCGTCCGAATCCTTGAATTCCATGAGAATGGTCTCGAACAATAGAATCGTCAGTATTGGACAATCCCACTTCACGGCAGTGATCTCACTGATCTCGATATCCACCGGTATGCCGGATTTTGTGATCCTGATCGTTGCGATCTTCGCCCGGTGGGTTGGCGATGGTATGTCTAGGATTTGATTCACTTGATGCCCTTCAGTTCTTCGAGAATAAACTTGCGCCGTTCCGTGAGATGTTCCCTGAGGCTGGCGATCGTTGCGCGTAGTTGCTCAGCTGCGTCTTCCGGGTTCCGGGAATTCGCTTCCGCGCGCAACCTCGTTTCCTGCTCAAGAGCAACTTCCAGCGCATCGATGTGGGGGCCGAATTTGTCTTCGGTGAAAACAGTGCTGGCGAGTTCTTTGAGGCGCGCAAGAAAGCGATCGCGAAACCGCGGATTCGCAAGCAGTGGCTTGGACACCTCGCCACCATCACGCCACCAACCGAACCCGCCTCCGCCAAATCCACCCAATCCGCCGCGCCTCCGCGGGCCGCGCTCGTTCCGAGACGGCGCCGGTTCCCCATTCGGAGTCGCGCCTTCCGCTCCAAAGTTAAGGGGCATTCTATAGAGTTCCTCGGGACTGCCGCCGCGCTGGCTCCACGTCGAGTCCTGATCCCACGGATACATCGTCCATTTCTTTCGCTTGGTGTCGTGGTAAAGGAAGTAGTTGTTGAAGTAACCGTCCCAGTGCGAAATCAGCGAATTGACCGCGAAGTAATTGATCACCTGGTCGACGTCGAAGTTCGCCTGGATGACCGTCCACATGGCGTCGTCATCATTCGCGGAATCGAGCGCCTCGACGAGATCGATCAAATCGTCGTAGCCATCGTGCGGGTTCGACTTTTTCTCGTGTCGTTCGACGACATCCAGCCGCTTCTTGGGCAATTTATCCTCCGGTGTGAATTCGGTGGCGCTGTTGCCTCCCTGCCAGATCACTTTGTAGAGGTTTCCGCCATCATCGATCTTATTATGGCGGAAAAAGGCGCCGTTCGGTTGCTCAAACCACAGGTGGTGGCCAACCAGCTCGCCGTCCATCACAACGCGCATGTAGCCGGCCCGTTGCGAGGCATTCCCCGCGGCGCGATAGAGATCGTAAGCAAGCGCTTCGTTGAGAATGGTGCCTTCGCCAGGCTCATAAAGGACGTTGATGGATGTCATCCCATCGAGAGGCCGGTCTTTGTGGAAACGGACTTTGTAGCCGCTCTTGCGCTGCGTGATGTTGACGAAATCAAAGAGCTGCGTGCCGCCGGTTTCCGGATCGGTGTAGATGAACGCGGAGAGTCCCTGCGGCCGGAGGGGAGTGCCGCTGTCTCCGCCCATTCCAAATCCGCGCGGCCCTCGTCCGCGATCACGTCCACCACGGCGTCCCCGGTCGCCGCCGCCGCGCCCGAATCCCGCGAACGGATTCTCTGGCTCCAGTTGCAGCTTGGCGACAACTTCATCTCCTAAGCTCGCCGCAAGCTCGCGATTCAGCGTCTCGCGCTGCTCGTCGACCGCTTCCATGATCAAGCCGAGATCGGGGCGTCCGCCATCGTCGCCTTCGATCTCTATGGCTTCACGCCTTTTGATCGCAGCCGCAAATGTTGGATGAATTTTTTCAAGTGTGGATCCTTCAACACCGTCGTTCATGGAAACCCGAAACCACGAACGCTCTATGTCGAATACACGCTTAAAAATCGTGGTTGCGTCAAATCCTCGTCTGCCCCGATTGCCATCGCTCTCGATTGAGGAGCCGATTCCCGCCAGAAGTTCTTGTTGAGATGCGTCGAGCGCCTGCGCCGTGCTCTTGCGCAACGCCGCGCCCCATGCCTCGACCTTTTCCGGAACGGCGCCGGCGAATTCCTGGATGTCTTCGGCCGATTGAAGTTGCTCGCGCAGCGTGGCGAGTTCGTGGTTGGCCCCGCGGAACGCGGGAAGGACGGCACTGCGCTTCTCGGCGGGCAGAGTGCCTTTCAAGGTTAGCTCGTTCCAAGCCGTCGCCAATGTGTCGTCCCGCAGCGCGCGTTCCGCGTCCATGCGAGCCCTGTCTTGTTCGGTGAACCTCGGCCTTCCTCCAAAGCCACCCGGGCCTCCAAAGCCGCCGCGCCCGCTGGAACGTTCGGAGTTTTTTCGATACTCCTCGGCGCGTTTGAACTCTTCCTCTCCAATGTTAAAAAAATGTGCGACCGGGATTTTGCCCGCTGCGACCAGGTCGCTGACGTAAAACGACAACGCCGGGCGGATTTCGTTTTCGTTCGGGTAGAATCGAATCTCGCCGTCGGCACCCGAAGCCTTCACCCGGTATCGAACAATGCGATTCGGTTCCTGGCCGGGAATCGACGCTGAAAAACGATCCCCGGATTCTCGTGCCATCGCGACTGGGAATTCCTCTCCCAAACCGCCCGGCTCCACCACGCGATAGAGGAGAGTGACGCTCGATGCGTTGCTCACCATCGCAAGGATTGGGGTAGCGGAGCCGGGGGTTTTGGTGGGGATAGCGGGGCTTGAAACTTCTGAAATGATCGGCGGCATGCTTTTCGCGAACGCCGCGTTCGCTTTTCCAGGACTTCCCGATGGCTTTTTGTCGTAGTCATCGGAAAGCTTCGACGGCGCCCAGTTCGCCGGCGCCGCCGCCGCCGCCGATGGGCAAATTCTCTCAAGCGATGCCGAGTATCCATCGGGGCTGACAGGCCAGGGCGCACGATCCTTGTATTCCACGGATTCGATGAGTTTGCCGTCCGCATCCTTCAAGTTGATCTTGTCTGAGCTGTTGCTGAGCGACTTTTTGAACTCGCCTGTCGTCTCAACGTCCGGAAAGAACTTGCCGAACAGATCACGGTTCTTGCAAACAACGACGAAGCCGTTCGGCGCGACTGAAGTTCCATCGGCGAACGTGTGCGTGATGGCTTTGGTCAGTTTCCAGCCGGATAGATCGACCGCTTCGCTTCCGTCGTTTAACAACTCGATGTACTCCAGCTCGTTGAGGTCGTGCGGGGAGTTGTAGAAGATTTCGTTTATGACCACTCCCGCGCGCCCAGTGGGCGAGAACGAGAAAAGCCAGGCCAAAACGGCGAGGGCAACACAGTGTGGTGGTTTACTTCGGAACATCGTGATTCGTTGTCTTATCGGGCAAAATTCTCTTCACTCTCCCCATGCGAATATTGTTCAGGGTTTCCGCAAAGATTCTTGCAGAATTTCTTCATCTTCGCGCGGCGCCAGTGGTTCCACGCGGATTTTCTCGGTCGAGGGGTCAATCTTAAAGGGCAAATAGACTCACCGCAAAGAACGCCAAGTGCGCCAAGATTGAGGACGTTGGGAGATTATTATTGGTAGGAACTTTGATTTCCAAGGTTGGCGTCATGGGTGGGCGGAGCCTGGATAGAGGGGGTTGAGGAAGCATGATGAGAACCCCTACCGACAAAGCGATGCCACATATACCCGACCCCCAAAATCAATTTTCCCTGGCGGGCACAACCCTGATGAACCGGATGTGTCAATCGCGTCCGTCCGGATCTGTGGGGGCGCCGTCCGGCCTGCAGGTGGGGCGGCCCTATCTCGGTGGCCGCTGAGAGAGGCCAACTGGTCGCCTCTATAAATTGCTTCCGTGGTGAGGCTGGCATGGACTAGGCTTGGCGTCATGTCTTTCTCAGTGCGATTCCAGGCCTTTCTTTTCGTCGGGGTATTTCTGTGTGGAGGATCTCTTCACGCCGAACCGCTGCGTGTCGAGAAAGGGGACAGCATCGTCATCCTCGGCAACACTTTCGCCGAGCGCATGCAGCTGTTCGGGTATTTCGAAACTTTCCTCTACGCCCGCTTTCCGGATCACCAGTTGCGGGTGCGCAATATAGGTTGGTCGGCTGACGAGGTGGACAAGCTCATCCGACCGCGAGGTTTCCCGAAACTGTTCACCGAGCTGGAAGAGCACCGCGCCGATCTACTGTTCCTCTGCTTCGGATTCAACGAGTCGTTCGATGGGGCGGCGGGAATCGATCGCTACAAGACAGCGCTAGGGAAATTTCTGAATGAGCTGAAGGGTCGCAAGTTCAACGGCGAATCTGCACCGCGCATCGTGTTAGTCTCGCCAACCCCGGTGGAGGAACTGCCAATCGGAGATCGCATGTTACGGCTCTACTCGGAGGCGTCCGCTGAGGTTGCAAAAAAACACGACGTCCGGTTTCTCGATTTGTCCAACCCGTTTCCCGCATCGGACACGGATGAGCCGGGAGCAAAAAGGCTCACGCTCAATGGCGTCCATCTCACCGAGGACGGTTACCGGAATGTGAGCTTGCAGATGGCGCTCCGACTCGGGTTATTGGACTTCGATCCGATCATCCCCATGGCCAATCCGGCTGCGGAAAAATTCAGACGTTCGGTCTACGAGAAGAACCATCACTACTTCGCATGGCGGCATCCGCCGAATGCTTCTTACATTCACGGCGGCCGCAACAAGACGCTCGGAGCCTTGCATCTGGCAGAGGAGCGCGAGCAGCGCAAACTCTTGATCGAGGCAGCCGAACGTGAGCTTTGGGCAATGGAGAAACCGAAGCTGTCCGAGGTGTGGGCGATCAAACCGGTCGAAGGAAAGCCGATCTGGTTCCCGACCCCGAGCAGCCGTGCGATCCCTGGTGTCGCGAAAGAGGACGAGGCCCAGTGGGAGGTCGAAGGCGACGGGCCGCCCGACAAACACTTGCGCACGCCGCAGGAACAGCTCGCGTTGTTCGACGTGGCGGAAGGCTACGAGGTAAACCTGTTCGCCTCGGAGCAGCGCTTCCCGATCGCGAATCCTTTCGCGATCAAGTTCGACGCGAAAGGTCGGCTTTGGGTCGGCAACACGCCGACTTGGCCGCATTCGTTGCCCGGCAAGCAGCCGATGGACTCGATCGTGATCCTCGAGGACAACGACCGCGACGGTGTCGCCGACAAACACACGGTGTTCCTCGATAAGATGAAGCTGATCCACGGCTTCGGCCTCGCGGACGGAGGCGGCGCATTCGTGGCGCAGGTGCCGAACCTGATTCTCGCGAAAGACACTAGCGGTGATGGCAAGGCGGATTGGGTACGGGCCGTACTGCACGGGTTCGGCGCCGAGGACGCGGAGCATGCGATGAACAACTTCCGCTGGAGCCCCGGTGGGTCGCTCTATTTTTCTCAAGGCATCTTCTACAACACGCAGATCGAAACGCCCTACGGCCCGCAACGAGTCCGTGATGCGGCGGTTTTTCGCTACACACCGCGCGAGCATCGCCTTGAAATTCCGGTCTCTCACGCGCTCTGGAATCCCTACGGGAAAGTCTTCGATCACTGGGGGCGCGGGATCTTGCTCGATGCTTCGGCCGGGCAGTACTACCCGATGGATGTCATCTCGACCCCTTACGTTTTTCCGGAGGAAAAAAGTCGCACCAACCACCTCTCGTTTGCACCGGGTGGGTCGATCGCTGCCGGCTGTGAATTCGTCCGCAACCGCCACTTCCCGCAGGAGGTGCAAGGTCGCTTCTTGGTGAACCACTGCGAGGGCGACGTTGGCACGCACTGGTATGATATCGAGACGAAGGGATCGATCTATGAGGCGAAACGACATGCCCCGCTAGCGACGTGTCAGGACAGGACCTTCCGCCCGGTCGCGATGGCATGGGGACCGGACGGCGCGCTATACATCGCCGATTTTTACACGCACATTTTTGAGAACGTAAACTTCTCGAAGCGCCACCCGGGTCGCGACCGCTCCCACGGGCGTATCTGGCGAATCTCTCGCAACGGTGCCGCTCCGCTCGCCGCTCCGACGATCGAGGGTCGGTCAGTTTTGGAGTTGTTAGAGCAGCTAAAAGCGTACGAGAATTTCACCAGAGATCTGGTGCGAGCCGAACTCCGCGGCCGCAGCAGGAACGAAGTCATCCCGGCAGTGGAGAAGTGGGTCGGCCAGCTCGATGCGACCGATGCGGACTACGAGCACCACCTCATCGAGGCACTCTGGGTCTATCAGGGGCACGGAGTCGTGAACGCCGAGTTGCTCAGCCGGCTGCTCGCCGCGAAAAAACCCGAAGCGCGTCTCGCTGCGACGCAGGTGCTGCGCTCGTGGCAGTACCGCATCGAGGGATCGATCGAACTGATCCGCGCGCGCGCCAACGACGCGGACGCGCGCGTGCGCCTCCACGCGTTGTTGGCGATTGGCGACAGCGATTCGCCAGGGGCGAAAGCCGTAGCGCTCGAAGTAAAGAAGCACGCGATGGATCCGGGATTGGACTACGCTTTGGCGCAGGTTGTGATGTACTACGACAACTCGGCGGGGGATCGGGCGGCGACTGTTGAGGCGCTCATCAACCAGATCAAGCGAGGCGAGAATCGGGTGGCTGTATCGGCCGCACTGCTGGCGGCCGACAGGACAACGTGGCTGCCAGATCGGCTTGTGGAGTTGGCCGAGAACGTTATCACCTACCTCACATCGGTGCCGCCCGCGGAGCACACATCGCGCGGGTTCCTCGAGAGCATGGCGCTCGGACGGGAGCTGGCAGCGATGCTCCCTGAACCCGGGCGTGCAAAATTGGAACTAGCCCTGGATCGCTTGGGCGCCTCGACATTTCTCATTAAGACGATCCCGGGCCAGCTGCGCTACGATCACACCCGACTGGTCGTCGCCAGCGGAGTGCAGACCAGTTTGATTTTTGAGAACAACGACCTGATGCCGCACAATCTCGTCCTCGTCAAACCGGGTGCGGTTCAGGAAGTCGGTGCGGCGGCCGATCTGATGGCGGCACAGTCCGACGCGATCGCGAGAGCTTACGTTCCGGATTCAGATAAAGTTCTCCAGTCGACGAAGTTGCTGCAACCTGGAGCAAGCCAGAAACTCACGTTTAAGGCGCCGCTGATACCCGGCGATTACCCGATCGTCTGCACCTATCCCGGCCACTGGCGATCTATGCTCGGGACGTTGATTGTGACGACAGCACCAGAGGACTAAGCTGGCTGGCTAACACAATGGTGGGGCTTGCATATTCCAGTGAGCCTGACCAGCACTTTGACTTGATTGGTAGGAACTTCAGCGTAGCTGATCAACATCCGGAGTTGGTGGCCAAGTTGCAAAAGCGAATAGTTGATTTTGATGCTGATCTGAAGGCTAATGTCCGACCAGCAGGGGAGTAAGTATCCGGACGATGCGGATGTTTTCTGTGCACCCTGTAGTATCGCCGACGTGCACTGGAAGGTGAGACTTCGGTAGCGGGTTCTCCAGCATCGTGCCATTCCAGTTCAGTGCCATTGGGATCACTGGTGATTTCGCCATCGCCAGAGTCTAGTCTGTTCAGATAACCAGGT
>JBNMNB010000029.1:0-44258 GCA_051270635.1 Verrucomicrobiales bacterium
GCGGACTGTCCTCGGGCGGCATGTGCTCTTCATCGTCGAGTTCGTAGCGCATCACTTCAAGCATGAAGCTTTGCTCAGAATCTCCAGGCACCAGAGCAGGTTCGTCACTTGATCCCCCTTTCTCCAGCGATTCAATCGAGGCCATCGAAAGCTTTCCTTTCACTTTCCCGGCAGCATGGACAGGATTGATTCCCGCTTCACTGTGACACTCGTAACAATAGCGCGACAAGAGTGGAACAATGACTTGTTCGTAAGCAAGCAAGTCACCCGTAGCGGGCTGGCCGTCCTCCTCTCCTACGGGCGGCAGCGTGACGCCCTCATCTTGCGCTGGCTTTTCAAGTGGATTTACGAGATGCAGGAAACCCTCAAGTGGATCACTGCCGTGGGTGATAACGGCTCCTTTGTGCGCACCCAGCGTCAATGCACCTGCCGATGCCATCAACAAAACGCCATAAAGCACCGAACGCCGCCCGTCGTAGGTATTCCAGATCTTTGCCGCGAAGGCAGCCGCCAGCAACGCTGTAAAGGCAATCGTTCCCCACAAGTGCCTTCCTATATCCCTGTCGAGATCCCCCTTGCCGTAATCTCCCGTCATGAACAAAAGGTAGCCCAGGGACACTGCAGCCACAGCGCTCAGCAATCCAATGCCAAGCGCAAGCGTCGTCTGCGGCTTGTATCGACCGAACGAAAGCCAGCCCAGGACTTCCATGGTGATGACCAAAATGACGATTCCAATCGGTAAATGCAGCACCAACGGATGCAAGGTGCCGAAATATTCTGTCCACGGGTTCAGCTTGGCACCATCTGGCCCAGGCCAGGCGAAAGGAAGGGCAATGACAGCAATCGCTATCAAACAGGAGCAAATCGTGCCAAAAACCACCCATCCCCTGCAGCAACAGGGTGCACCAGCAGATTCTTCACTGGAATTAAAAGTCTGAGCTGGTTGTGAGGGGGGTAAATCGTTTTCCATGATGTAGGACACGGCCAGAACGCGCGGACGTCTGGCACATATTAACGTGTTCTGGATATATTCGCAAATTGAGCGAAGCTTGACACTGCAAACCTTGGCACTTTCTAATCCGTATCTGAATAACGAAAGCTTTTTACTATTCCAATGATCGCCGAAAAATACTTCCGAAACGTCGCGCTTTATGGGGGCGGATTTCTTCTCCTCAGTTTGACGGGGGGCAGCACTGCCACAGCTGCCGATGCTCCAACTGTCTACGGCAATGTCATTGCCCCGATTTTCCACGCCAAGTGCGTTGCCTGCCATGGGCCGGATAAGAAAAAGGGCAAGATGGCAATGCACACGTTCGAGCTGCTGATGAAAGGCGGCTCAAGCGGCGAAACCAGCATCGTTCCCAATCATTCAGACAAGAGTGAACTCTATGCCCGCGTAACTCTTCCCGAGGATGACGAAGATCACATGCCACCAGAGGGCAAAGATCAACTGAGCAAAGGCGAGGTGGATGTGATCAAATGGTGGATCGATTCCGGCGGCAGTGCCGACAGTCCGCTGGTCGAAGGTGACATTCCGGGCGAGATCAAGGACCTCGTGGTAAAGATCGCGAAAGAAAATCCTGAAGGCGTTGTCGTCACCGAAGCGAAGGAAGACACTGGCCCAGTCGTGCCAGCTCCGACTGCTGAGCAGGAAGCAGCAATCGCTAAGATTCAGGAAGAATTGAACGTTGTCATACTTCCGGTATCGCAGGACAATCCTGGCCTCACGTTCACCGCCGTCAATGTGGCAAAAGATTTTGACGACACGAAGTTGAATCGCTTCGAGCCACTGGCTGGAAATTTACTGCAAGTGAATGTCGCCCGCACGCAGGTAACGGATGCTTCATTGGGCACCATCGCGAAGATGAAAAACCTCACGACGCTTCGCCTCGAGTTGACGGGCGTCACCGATGCCGGACTGGAGCACCTCGGTGAACTTGAGAATCTGCAATACCTCAACCTTTACGGAACCAAGGTGACCGATGCTGGTCTCGACAAGCTCAGTGGCCTGAAGAAACTGAAGCGACTGTATCTCTGGCAGACAGGTGTCACCGAAGAGGGCGCCAAAAAATTAACAACCAAGCTGCCCGAACTGTTGATCAACCTGGGATGGGACAAAGAAATCGGCAAGAAACCGGCCATCGCGAAAGTGGATGCTCCGGCCATCGTTGAAGAGAAAAAAGAAGACGATACGGTATTTGGAAAGCTCATCCATCCAGTGCTGGAAGCCAAGTGCGTCGCTTGCCACGGTGAAGAGAAACAGAAAGGGGAACTCGCCGTCCACACCTTTGAGGCCCTCATAAAAGGCGGCGAAAGTGGCGACACGGTGGTTGCTGGCAAATCAGGTGACAGCACCTTGATTCAGCGCATTAACCTTGAAAAAGATGACGACGATCACATGCCTCCCGCGAAAAAAGAGCAACTCACCGCACAGGAAATTGCCCTGCTGAAATGGTGGATCGACGCAGGTGCTGACAACACCAAAAAGATCAGCGAAGCACAAGTGCCCGCAGAAATCCTACTACTGAAGTAAGCCACCCGCGCCGTTTTACAACTTTATCCGAAAGTTCGAAAAGGCCGCCCTAACCGGGCGGCCTTTTCCGTCTTGTTGATGATTGGGGGGAGCTCAAGTCAGAGAATTGTACTATTCCCTACTAGTATAGAACGGAGGAAGTCCGTTTAAAAAAAGGCTGTGGACTGCGGCAGCCCTCTAGCCCTCTGCCGCTTTCGGAATGCGACGAAGAGCGCGGTGGGAGGAGCCAAAAACTATGACACCTTTTACTCCTCACACTCCCGCTAACCTTGAGCTTGAGTCGAAACTGTTCGCAGTATTCACGACAATCTTGTCGCGGATCGACGAGAAATACTAACCGGCCGTGTCAAACGCACACTCGATCGCTTCCTCTAACCCTCACACGTTACCGCTGTGGTGGCTTCGCTTCGGTGACGAGAGCACCATTTTCCGTGCTCATGACAAGGATGCTGAAGCGACTGACATTGTCGATTTCATTGGTGCTCAGGCTGGTGTAGTCGAATTTTCCTCGTAGATCGGTGTAGCCATCTTTGTAGAAGCGCGGCGCACCATTGATCTCGGCATAGACTTTTACGTAGGCTTTGGAAATCGGCCTTGAATCACCGCCCGCTTCTGTGACGTGAAGCTGACCGTAGTTCTGGGCAACTTGGACGTCGAGCGTGTTCGAGTAGTAGGCCTGTGATTTGCGAATGCCTGAACTGACTAGCTCCACAAGAACGTTTTCTCCCTCGAATTCGGCGGCCAAATCGAACTTCATGCCCTCGCTGGCCGGATCGAGATCCAGCTGATCGGTGCGGTTAGGTTTGATGATGCTAAAGCGAGAACTGTCCGATGAGACAAAAGGATTCGTGCTGAATAGGAACTCCAAATCCATCCGATAATAATTCACGGTCACGGTCGAGAGATTTCGGTAAAGCATGTTCACCTCGCGATCTTCGACCTTGAAAGTGAATGCTGGTTCGGTCGATGCGAGTTGCTCATGCTGCTGCTCGCGATCATTCGCATCGGTGAGCTGCGCGCGTCCACCATCGATCTCGTCTAGCTGTGCAGCAACTTCGCGAAAGATCTTCTGCCAGCGGTCGACTGGGTAGTTGGCGTAATTCGTGGCAATGGCACGGGCGGCGCCGGTGTCTTCACGATAGAACGCAGTGTAGGCATCAAAGTAATCGTACTGTAGCTGAGTGGACAGGGCATTTTTGTCAACTTTGGCGAACACAGCCAATGCTTCCTCGATCCTGTCCTGGAGAAGAAGGTAATACGTCAGCGTCATTTGATCGTGCGCATCCAGGTTCTTGCGATAACTGAAAATGCGCATTAATTCGCCATACTGTTCACGGAATCGATCGTTCAGAATCTTGCGCTCACCACCGACAGCGTAGGATCTCGCATTAACCAGCGGACTATACTCAAGGTGCTGGTAACTCTTGCGCGCGATCGGATCGATGGTCACAAGCGGTGCCTCCAATGCCGTGCCGCACTGACTAAGAAACGCATCAGCATGCAGCAAATACTGCCGCATGGGCTGCAGCACATTGTGATGAAGACCGTAGCTGAACAGAGTTGCATCGTAGTGATGACGCGCATCAAGGATCGCAATTACCTTCCCAAAGAAAGCGGCATCTTCACGACATCTCCAGGCAACTTCAGCAAGATTCGTCTGGCGCAAA
Organism: Verrucomicrobiales bacterium; assembly: GCA_051270635.1. GTDB lineage: Bacteria > Verrucomicrobiota > Verrucomicrobiia > Verrucomicrobiales > DEV007 > JAGROY01. The sequence goes on from JBNMNB010000029.1 coordinate 4,201, forward strand.
TTGTTAGCCGACAGGTAATCCAGAACCTGCTCTTCTGCGCCCCACTGAGAAACATACGCCCAGGAGGACGTATCCATATTGGACAACTCATCGACCACTTTGAAGGTGAACGGATCGGCAAAGGCAACGATTATCTGCTCCTTTGACACATGCACGGGAAAATGCGGGAATTCTCCAGCAGCTGGGAAGTAGAAATGGTAATCCTGAGTGTGGGTTTGATAGGGTTCGAGACGAATGGACGCGTTTGAGGTGACCTTACTGTTCATCACCGGAATCGCGCCCACTGGAATCTGCTGCATCAGCTCAAGCCGTTGCACTGAAGAAGTCGGGTTGGTAACCACAATCTGGCACCCATAAACGACGCCGGAAAGAAATTCTTCTGTGACAAACTTATCGCGCTGTTCGCCGTTGCTTTCCAACGTTCGATCTCCCTGTCGGAAGAAATTCTGGCTGATCAACAACTCAGTCGATTGGCCCGCCGCAGCCGTTTCTTTGATTTCCTTGTGAAACAGAATTACGGGCGCGCTGGGTGTCAGTGTGAGCTTCGCCCCCTTAACGATGGCCCCATCTTCGCTCACGGCAGCTTTGAAAGGCAGATCCAAAACTGCCAGGGCGAACATCATTTCGGAAAAATTGCGTGCCACTTCTGAAATGTGTTGGGAATAGAAAGGAGATCCCGGATCCCGGGAAGCAAAATCGTTCCAGAACTTGTTAACTGTGACCAACTCATGATTCTGCTGCTCAATCGGCAATTGGTAGTAGTTATTCTCCGCCCATTCTTGCGTCTGTTCGAGTTCCCTGTAAAAGTGGCGCGTTTTCGCGCGACTCAAACGGTCTTTCTTGCGCTCAAGACCGCTTTCGAAACTGGCAGAATCGACGTCCTGCCCGTCCGCCACTTCCTCGCCCAGTCTGCGATTCGATATCCCATGCTTTGACAGTGACTCCTGTCTTTCTCCCAAGTCACTTTCTTCAGCATCCTGTAAGGCGGCCAGATCTCTGCCAGTCATCCTGCTACTGGGCGGCGCGGCCGGTGCCGGTACACTTGCGACCACCGCTCCCCTCGTTTGTGCCAATTCGACGGATCTTAGTTTCTTGCCCAGACTAACCGGATTCGCACCATCCTGCGAATCGTCGAAGTAGGCGAGTGCCGAGCCCGCCAGCCCTGCATCAAAATTTTGCAAATCGAGCCGCAGTTCGGGCGGCAACATTGCCAGCCACTCTTGTACGTCACGCGCAATCGAGTCCTTTTGCTCGGGCAAGCTTCCCGCAAGCAGGATTCGCTCGACGACATTCAGTTGTGCAAACTTCCACGGTTGCAAGTAGGGCTTCAGATCACCGGCGAGGAGGAAGTGATCGATAAACGTCTTGTCCTTTTTGTTGCTAAGGTAGGGTGACACGACTTGAGCGAAGAACTCAGGATCTTTGCGCTGGATGAAGAAGCTCAACTCATGACAAGCGTATTTCGAGTAGAGTTCCCGTTTACGCTCCGCATCCAGTTCTGGCCAACTGGTGATAAATGAAAACTCGACAAGTGTAATATTACTGCCGCTCAGTGTTTTCAAAAGCTGATAGACGCTGCCGATGGATTCATAGGCTTCGAAGCTGGCCGTGGAAATATCATCAATGACGAATGCCTTTTCCGGTTCGAGCACCGTGATCTGATCTTGCTGGGTAAAATGACGTTTCGGATTCAGACCACTGGCAAGGCGCAGATCTTTGAGCGCCGTTGCTTTTGGCCCAAGTGCAAGATGTCGCTCAACTGCTGCGCCACTGTCCACAGCGACCACTCGGACAAACTGCCGATCTCCCAACTCCTCCAGTTTAACCCTGACGATACCACCTTCTCCCGGTGCAATATTGTAGCTGATGCTCCCTGGCTGAGCGAGGAATTCCAACGCATGCGAATCCGAATGCCCTTTCGAGCTTTTACCTTGATCCTGCCTCTGACGCTTCAGCGATGACGCCTTGCCGTCCGTAGCGCGCGACCAATCCTGCCCTGCCTCAGCCTTATCATTTGCCGTGGCTGTATCGCGCAGGGCCCACGGGTTGAGTAAAAGCCCGGGGCGACTCAGCATGTTGCCCGGATACTTTTTCGCAAAGCGACGATCGATAATGTAACGATACTCGTCGCCGATGCTTCGCCCGGAGACGTACAAGTTGCGATAGCGAGAAGGGGTACCTGCGAGCGGCTGCAGTGCCGTGCCCTTGCCAAGCGCAGCGAACACATCGAAGGCTGGAACGAACTTACTGCTGAAAATGTGGAGCCGCGTGTGAGGCGTCGCATTGTCGACACTTATCACTAGCGAATCGCCGTCGACCTGCAGTGGATGCACATGCAGCAACTTGGGATTATACAATTCCAGATTTCGGGAGTTCGACAACGCGAACCCAGCAGTTGCCGTAGTTGCCGCCCCTTCCGTCACACGAATCGTCACTTCGGTGCCAGAGTGTTTGAGAACCCATTGAAAATCGCCAGCAGGCAAATCTTTAAGGGTTGCGAATCCGTCCTGCACAGAAAGCGCACTGCTAAAGTCTCTCACGAATGTGCCATGCACTACTTCCAGCAGCGAATACCCCTCGCTCCCTTCCTCTGCCTCAATCACTGGCAGTGACACCACATCCCCCACCCTGGCATGAATCGTCGCAGGGTAGTGAACTTGTTCCCTGGGCAATACCCACCGATGATCCTGGCCATTGGGGGCAGTCGCACTGACACGATAAATGCCGTTCAATACGCCCAGTGCAATGGTGCCAGTGTCATCTGTCCTGAGAGTTGTCCTGACATCGGTGCGAAAATCATCACGGCGCATATTAAGATTCACCGCAAGGTTCTTCTGTGGCTCTCCTGTCCTCCCTAACACTTGCACTTGATAGGCACCATCGACCTTCGCGAAGAATAGATCCGCCACGGCATCGGTCGTCGCAAATTGATTGATCATCACCGAATCTCCTGCCGTCAGCGACTCATCGATTCCCTTGCTCAAGTTCTTCACCTTCGCAGTCAACTGGAATTGCAGCGTTGCCAGTCGCTCTGGTATGCGCAGGGCATGGGTCGATTCCTTGTGCGCGAAGAGTTTAAAATCAGGCACCGATGCCGTCGACTGCACACCATCGAGATCCGTTGACAAAATCGTCAACACCACGTCCTCCAGCAACTCCACATCTGCCGCCGCACCATTCAGAGTAAAATTCGGCCGCACAGCAACTTTCGCTTCGTGGGTAGCCAGTAATTCTTCTCGATCGATGTAGAAGCCGGACTCGAGAGCATATGCTTCTCCCTGCAGCGACAAGTTTTCCAGCACCGCAAAGCCTTCGCCATCAGCGAGAATTACTTGCGATCGACCTGGCTGGCGAGAAAATGGAATCGTGATCTCACCGTCCTCATCTTGTTCGTAACGCCTTCCTCCGAGCCAGGCATAAGCGCCGGACACTGGTTGCCGCTGATGATCTAGAATTCTGAGAACATGCCCCGCAGTGCTGCTACGGGTAACATATTGCAGATTCCCCCGACGCACTAATGCTCGGCTGCTCTTGCCGTTGCCAATGAACTCGATCACCCATACCCCACGCGCCGTCTTCAACTGAGGAAACTTAAATGATCGCCTGGTTCTTAAGAATGGACTATCGTTGTAGTCGAAACTCATTCCCTCGTTCGCTACCAAGCCATCGAGGTTGAGATCGGTGTTAATCTGCTGGCTGAAGTTCTGAAAGTAATTGAAAGGATTGATCTCGTAGACCTTGACGATAAGGTTCTCGACATTCTTGACGTGGAGGTCGATTTCCACTGTTTCGCCATCGTTGAAATGTTCCTTACAAGTGGGATCAAAGTCGAGGTCGACGCGATCTTTCAATTCCTGATAGGCACCCGGCGTCAGGAGTGACGACCACCTTTCAGCATCGCCCTTTCCAGCCACAATATTGGCCTCCGCCAGCGTTGCCTTCAAATAGTCACTTGTGAGGTAAGGAGCAAATACTTCGGAAGCATCCTGACCTGCAAGCAAGTGAAGTAAGTAATCACGCACCAGTTCTGCATCAACTTGAATGGGAGGAAAACCAGTCGCTGCGCGGGCATCAAAATTCAAATCTACAGGATGCCGCCACAGCTCAATCCTCTCGCGGAATTTCGGATTGACGTTGGCCACCGGCCTGGGCAACTGCAGGTAAGTAAGAAAGCGTTCGTCGTTGTATTCTCCACGGCTTTGATCCCGTTGCAGTCGTCGGTACAGGACATGCGCTTTGAGCGAATGAAATGCAGGCTTGAGCGTCGCCACGAACTCCCATGCCCGATCTAAATAGGCCTCCAGGGCGAGCCGGTCATTGCCAATGTCCACATCGGCTCCCGGCCGCAGCTTACCGAGCATGGTCAGCACAAAGTTCTGGTCGTTGAGCAATTCTGGTCGCACCTTTGTCAGTGCTTCCAACTGCTTCAGGAGCAGCATCCCGTGCACATTAAATTCACCAAACCCACGACTTTCTTTGCGCGCGAAATCTTCTGCCAGCGCATCGACCAACGCTGAATAATCTGGACGAATCAATTTTCCGAGCAGCTCTCGTTTCTGCGGCACACTGAGTTTGACATCCGACCAGTGACGCATCAGCCAGTCAATTCCCGCCGCGCTTACTTCGCCAAGGTTTCGTTCATTCCTCAGTGAACGTTTTATGATTGCTTCCAATGCGATGGAAGATTGATCCAGTGATGTGGCAAGGTTAGGATTCGTCTGCTGCAGCTCACGCTGGTGATTGAATACGAGCCCCAACTCGCGCTTGAGGTATCTCAGCGTCGCTTGCGGATCGGACTCGTAGGTTAGCAGCGCCTGACGGTTCTCGATCTCTTTGCGCAGGCTGGAATGTTCAAAGCGTTTCGTCCATTGATCGAGCACTGGGGAAAGTTCCTCCAATTGACCCGAATTCTGATAGTGCAGCGCATGAAAGAAGTAGTATTCCTCGGTGCCGGGAATCAATTCTTTCAGAGCATCTGCACGATCATCAGCAAGAGCGAATCGCTCAATGAATCCAATTTTTTCGCTATCTTGTGCCGATACTGAACTACTCATGATGGTCAGGATACAAAGAAAAACGGGGGCGAGTGAACATTTAAAGCGATACATCATCTTCCAAATAGGGTGCCTTAGCGTGAAAAAAAGGCCCATATAGATCAGGGCCTGACAGATAACCTACCTCCATTCTTCCAATCCTGAAATCAGAAGATCTGGCGGCAGAGCGTCAACTACTGGATTGAGACTCCGCAGACGGCAGCATCTTAGAGAAAAGTTCTCTCTCTCCGCTACATCGTCATGATCCACAGTCCAACCATGAGCGTTCCATTGTGCAGGCCATGGGCAATCATGGGGGCAATCAACGAATCTCGCCACTCACGGATCAGCATGAATCCAAAGCCCAGAGCAGCCAGCACTGGCAACGCGACGATATCCTGTGGGTGCACTGCGGCAAAGCAGAACGCACCTATCAATCCCGAAATCGGCAACGAGAAACTGCGCCGCAATCCACGATGCAAAACGCCTCGGAACATGGTTTCTTCGATCAGTGGTGCCGCCACTGCGGCCAGCAAGAGCAAACCAATACGAACAATGACAGGCGCATCAAAAAACAATTCTCCGATCGGGTGTCCCGTCACGGCCTCTTTTGTTTCCTCAGCAGGAAAGAAACTGGTGATCCACCATATCACACCTGAAACTGCCGCACCGACAAGCCCGATCGGAAGGACGCAACAGTAGCCGATGATTCCACTGCCAATTTCGCGGAAAATACCGCGTCCCGAATGCAAACCGATGGCGTGTCGGCGCTCTCGAAAGGATCCTCTTGAAAAAAGCAGCGCAATCACGACTCCCGCCACCACTGACACTACAAAGGCGGCGATGCCCAGCACTTGAGAAATCTGCCCAAGCATTTCGTTCTCATCAGCAAAGAAGACTAAAATGATGGGAGATCCCATGATCGCGAGGTAAGCGATAAATCCCCAAATGTGAGCGCGGCTTCCGCCCTGTGACGGATCCATGCGCAATGGTGATTTCCCTTTGATGGCCCGCACCGCAACGATCGAGAGAAGGACAATTCCCAGCAGAAGTCCACCGCCGAAACACAGGATGGCAACGCCACCGAATCCAAGTAGGGTCATCACGTTCACCATCAGCTTCGCTCTATCTGGATGCGCTGCGTCCTCGCTGGCCAGGAGCAATGGATGTGCGAACCAGTGCATCTGATACTGCAATTCGTCCAGCTCGGCCTGCGTCAGCGTGCCAGGTGCCGTAATCTGCTGACGTACCATTGCTTGAATCGCCGCCTCCCCCGGTTCGAATTCTTTAATAGATTCAAGCTTCGCCAGTGCCCCGTCGATATTCTCAGGCTCAAGGTAAAGTTGAATCGAGGCTAACGAGCGCGCTGCTGCTCCGTCGAGTTTTTCAATCTGTTCCTCGACAGTTGTTAGAGATGTCTGCAAATCAGTCGCAAGCCCACCCTGAGACGCTGCCATACTCTGAGCAATAAGAACCTTGCCTTGGAGCATCAATTGCATCTGCGTCGCGATATTCCCAAAGCGCACTCGATCCGGTACTGGGGGCTCCGGTTGCTTGACAAAGTGCTGCACCCAGAAGACCGCCACGACGATCCAGAAAAGTGCTGCCATCGCGATCCCGGGAATTTTCGCCCGCTGCCAGACAGTCGATGCTGGCTCTGTCGCCAGCTCCTCTGTTGACTCGCTATCTGGATCAATTGGCCCGGCGGGCTGAGGAGATTGGGGGGAATCCGTCATCATTGACTGGCAGTCGACTGCGCCGAAGCAGAAACGCTTTCACTCTTCGTCGCGTTCACATGAACCACTGGTTGATCTTTCGAGAAGCGGAGGAAGCGCCGTGCTGCCTCTGTCTTAAGTCGCAGGGCAATGGTATTCTTTTGATCCTCATACTGATCAAAAAAGAGCGTGTTCGCCAGCGAGCAATCGGTGATCTGACTGGCTGTTTTGTCTCCCAGTGGAAACTCAAAATACAACCAGGCAGAGCGCACTTTGATCTCCGCTCCCAGCCATTTCATTCTTACCGCTTCACCATCCTGCTTTATACAGCGGACATGCCCCGCGATGAATTTCTTCAAGTGCACTGAGGCCTCATCGGAATCAAGATCCAGCGACTCCCCTGCTTCAAGAGATACGGCACGTTCCAGCTCATGCGCATTCACCTGAAGCGCCACCTCCAGCGAGCCCGTCTCTTCATTCCAATCAGCTTCAGCGATCGCATCATGATTCGGATGCGCCTGTGCATTGTCCCCAAGAAGAATTCCCCCTAGCAGCATCAAAAAGAAGCCGAGGCGCTGGCAAAACGATTGAAAAGCACTCACAAACTTCATGGCCTCAAACGAAACCGAAAATGAGGGAGTTGCAATCACTATCCCACAGACATTCGTTTCCAGGCTGCGCATTGCTTCCAAAAATCCCACGCGATCTTGCGAATTCCCTTCAAATCACGGGCGAGTTCAGCTAATATTGAATTCCTTTATAATCTAAGACAAATTGAATTTTCTGAAAGTATGGCATCCGCTTTTAAGATTTCCTGTATTGGATCACTGACGCTGGCAGTCGTGGTTGGTCTCGCTGGCGGTGAAGATCGTTCAATCGATGGTTCATCGAACAATGTTGCGCACCCGGATTGGGGCATGGCTGGTAATCAATTTTCCCGAATTGCAGCAGCGCACTACGCCGATGGCATGGCGCTTCCCATGCATGAATCCATGCCAAACGCACGCATGGTCAGCAATACGGTTTGCGCGGCTGCGGGATCAACCGGAAATGCCTATCGGCTATCGGACTTTGTCTGGCAGTGGGGACAATTCATCGATCATGACCTGACGCTGTCAGTGGGATCCGGGGAAGCGACTGAAGCATTCTCTATCGAGGTCGAAGAGGGCGATCCGCTGGCACCTCGGATCCCCATGATGCGCACCATTCACGACCCCGCAACAGGGATGAGCACGGACAATCCCAGGGAGCAGATCAACAGTATCTCCAGTTACCTGGATGCGTCGATGGTCTACGGTTCGGTTGACTCCCGCGCTTCCTGGCTGCGCACGTATTCCGGCGGTCGGTTGCGCAGCATGGATGTTAATGGCCATGAATTGTTGCCACTGAACACCGATGGATTCCCTAATGCCAACGACATCGGAGCTCCCGAAGATTCCCTATTTCTCGCCGGCGATGTGCGCTGCAACGAGCAACTCGGTTTGATCGCCATGCACACGATTTTCCTGCGCGAGCACAATCGCCTGGCAGGCGAATTGGCGAACGCAAATCCAACATGGACAGACGAGCAACTGTATCAGCGGTCGCGCAAGATCGTCGGAGCACTAGTGCAAGCGATCACTTATCAAGAATTTCTTCCCGCACTGCTGGGCCCTATGGCGCCTGATCTATCGAGTCTAACATACCAGCCAGAACAGGAAGCAGTGATCAGCAATGAATTTGCTTCAGCAGTCTACCGCATCGGCCACACCATGGTTCCGGAGCAATTGCTGCTAATGAACGGCAATGGTAGTCCAACAGAACAAGGGCACACTGCAGTAGCGGATTCCTTTTTTGTGCCTGAACGAATTGTTACAGAGCCCGCAATGGTCGACCATTTACTCAAGGGGCTTTCCATGCATTTTCAAGAGAACGTCGACTCACGATTGGTCGACAGTTTTCGCAATCATTTGTTTGGTGCGCCAGGTTCAGGCGGTCTCGATCTAGCAGCTCTGAATATTCAGCGAGGAAGGGATCATGGATTGGCCGACTACAATACGGTGCGAATGGCCGCAGGACTGGAAGCCATGGCAGACATCAGTGCTATTTCCAGCGATCCCGTGGCTCAATCAAACCTGATGGCTGCCTACTCAGATGTGGATCACATCGATCTTTGGGTTGGCCTGTTGTCCGAAGATCACATGCCCGGATCAGCAGTGGGCGAATTGGCGGCGACCGTTATTGCCCTGCAGTTCAAGCAATTGGCGGCAGGAGACCGGTTCTTTTTCACCTTTGACTCCGAACTCGATGACATTCGTGAAGCCCTCCTCAACACACGCCTGTGCGACGTTCTTCTACGCAATTCGAGTATCGGCACGATGCAGGCCAACGTCTTCCGGGTGCCCGAATTAGTGAATCCGGAACCGAATATCGCGCTGAACCGCGACAACGGCGACGTCACCTTGTCAATCATCACAAATCCAGGCCAATCATTCCGATTGCAGAGAAGCTCAAGCGTTGCTGACTGGGAAACAATTGGCACGGGACTCGAAGGCAACGGCATCCTTCGCGCTCATGATACGGGCGCCCTACATGCGTTTAATGAACTCTATTACCGATTCGTCGCAGAATGAATCGACACCAGAAAATGGGATCGCAATCAGAAATCGATAGCTGCAAGCAAATCATGGCCGAGCTGAAAGAGCTCGGAAAAGAGTCGCACCGCAAAACATTCGTTCGGCACGGTGCCCCTGAAGAAAACCTCTATGGTGTTTCGATCGCAGACCTCAAAATCATCCAGAAACGGCTAAAGAAAAATCACCCTCTGGCTCTCGAACTTTTCGCCACCGGCAACTCAGATGCGATGTATCTGGCAGCATTGATTGCGGACGAAACATTGATGACGCGAACCAATTTGAATCGATGGGCAAAGCTGGCGACGTGGGGAATGATCAGCACAAGCGTCGCCTGGGTTGCTGGCGAGTCTAGACATGCGCTCCCTCTGGCAAAAAAATGGATCGAAGCCAGGCAAGAGAAAATCGCGTCAACAGGCTGGCAAACAGTGTCCAGTTACCTCTCAGTTATCGACAACAGCACCATCGATGAACACTGGCTCTGCCTGCTGTTGGATCGCGTAGTGAATGAAATTCCTGATGAACGCAATGACGTGAAGAGTTCGATGAACGGATTCGTCATTGCCGCAGGCTGCTTTGTTCCTGAACTGAAGGATAGATCCCTCCGCGCAGCTGAAGCGATCGGAAGTGTGACCGTCGACCAGGGCAACACTGCCTGCAAAGTCCCCGATGCAACAGCTGCCATACGTAAGGTTGAGAAGGCAGGCCGAATAGGCAAAAAGCGCAGAACTGCCCGTTGTTGAAGGTTTCCGCACACAACGGACGATCAATCTGCGTGCGTTCTCGGGTGATCGCGTTAAGATCAGGCTATGAAGCGTATACGTCTGACTGCTCTCCTTTTCTCCGCCGTCGCTGCATCTGCCCTCGGACTGGTGTCATGTGGTGATTCCGGACCTGAACCATTGCGAGTGGGCATGGACCTCACCTATCCTCCTTTCGAGTTTAAGGACAGCAACGGCGATCCTGACGGCGTCAGCGTCCGCCTGGCCGAAGCACTCGCCGCAGAACTGGGTCGTCCGCTGGTTGTCGAATCGATGCCATTCGAAGGCCTCATCCCAGGCCTGAGCACCGGGAAAATCGATCTCGTCATTTCATCGATGACGGCAACCGCCGAGCGCCGCAAATCGATCGACTTTTCGACACCCTACGTCACTACCGAACTGGCAATCCTCGCCGGCAAAGACTCGGGCATCACCGGAATCGATGATTTGAAAATCGGTGCACCTAAGATCGCTGTAAGACGCGGCACCACTGGTGAGACCTATGCGCAGGAACATCTCCCTAACGCAGAACTCACCTCACTCACGCTGGACGCGGCATGCGCACTGGAAGTCTCGCAAGGGAAAGCCGTCGCCTGGATTTATGATCAACTCTCCATCTGGCAGCATCATAAGAGCCATCCGGAAACCACCAAAGCATTGTTAGATTCATTTCAACGCGAACAATGGGCCATCGGAATTCGCAAAGGCAATGACGCCCTGCGAACTCAGATCGATACGTTCCTTACCAGATTCAAGGCAGAGAAAAAATTTGAGCCACTGGCGGATCGCTACCTTTCAAAAGAGAAAGAATTGAACGCAGAAATGGGCACGCCATTTTTATTTGAATAATTTCGCGCCTCCCGCGTCCTGCTTACACTTCTTCAAATCGATCGTTTTTTAACGAACTATCGAATGATTGCGCGCCCTCTCCGTCCAATGAACAGCAGCCATCACGATGATGGTTGTTTCATTGAACAAAACGAAACCCCATAAAAAGAGAGGGACTAACATGCAGACAAGAATCAAAACCATCCTGATGGCCAGCGTCACGCTACTGACCCTGACAATCACCAATTTCACAGCGAACGCACAGGGCCGCCACTCCCGCGGAGGATACGAATCCTCCGGCGACAACTACGGACGCAGCAGCTGTAACATCAGCGAGCGCAGAGGCGGATCCGATCGCTATGACCGCGGTCGCCGTCACGATTCAGGCTACCGCACCACTTGCCGTGCGATTCACACTTGCTACGTCGTGAGAGGATGCGACCGCTACAAAGAGACCACTTACCTGCACACCAAATCTGACTGCTACGGTCGAGTAGTTTCAAGATGGAAAACTAAGAAGTCCGTCCGCGTTGGCCGTGCGCACTAGACTAGTTAAGCCACGACGGTAAGTCCAAGACCGTGACATTCAGCAAACGAAAACGGACTGCCCGGCGATGGGCAGTCCGTTTCGGTTTTGAAACTGATTGAATGTAATACGCTAGTTGATGCGAACTCGATACCATCCGATCGCAGCACCCGTTCTTGCAGGTGCATCGTCAGTGAATGCAGTTTCCGCACCTTCAGAGACTACTCCGTCATCCAGTTCCTGCCAGACAGCAGCGGCGAGATCGTCTTTGTATTCCACTGCATACTCCCGACCAGGCGAACTATTCCAGGTGAGGGTCACCTCTCCCGAGTCTTTGACAATCGATGAAATCGCAAACGGTATCGAAGAAGAAAGCACCTCGAGAGTAACACCATTCAGAATCGCATTTCCATCTGCAAAAGGAACATCTGCTCCATTTAACTCTACTTCCAGAGTGGCGGACGTTGCAATGAACTCGATCGCCACCACGGCTCCACTTTCACCGCCGGCGTCACCAGCAGGATTATCCAAATCGCCCAACTGAAGGCGGCCAGCATTGAAGTCTCTGACTACTCTCGCCCCATTGATGAAAGTATTCCATCCTCGATCGCAACAGCGCTCAGCGTGAAGCGTCTGTAACTTGTAGCGGCGACCGGGCTCAAGGTTCTCCATTGTCAGAAGCACTCCAGTTGGAGCGGGACTCCAGCGAATTCCTGACATCACCATTTCAAGATTGTCATTATCATCTCCATCTCCGAAATCCATTTCTCCACCCCAGGCAGGAATATCATTCACAGCATCAATGGTATAGCCGTCTGTCGACAGCTCGTCGGTGAAGTAAGCATCTCCTACCTGACCAGCCTCACCAAGACTACTAGCATTAACCGCATAGAGGAATTCCCCCTCAAAATCGAGCCCTTCATCATCCGCGCCAGTAAAGACTGCTGTTGTGACGACAACGTCTGCCTTGCTCGCGGCGCTATTCGGGTCTGAACCCAACGCTATCTCAAATCCGTCATCTTGACCATCTCCGTCCGAGTCTGCGACATCTGGACGGGTATTGTAGATATTCACTTCATCGCCATCTGACAGCGAATCCCCATCGGAGTCGAACAGAGTTGGATTACTCATGTGAGTCAACACTTCAGCACCATCGGACAACGTGTCACCGTCCGTGTCCGAGGCATTGGGATTGGTCATGTACGTGTTGACCTCATCACCATCCGTCAGCATGTCATCGTCAGAATCTGGATCCTTGGGATCTGTTCGTTTATCGTGCTCCTGCTTATTGGTGAGTCCATCCGGCGCCGGCTCGTCTTCGTCTTCCGTTCCGTCTCGAGTCAAATCTCCGAAGTGCTCGAGCTCCCAAGAATCGATCATTCCATCGCCATCGCTGTCGGCGGCCGGGTTTTGAAAGAACATGACTTCATTGAGTCCCACCCTTGCATCGGCCTCAAGGTTATCGTTGGTCACTTCCAGACGTACGTGCGTCACTCCCGAAATTCCCAGAGGAACTTCTTGGGCTCCTTCTAAGAAATCCTGGAGTTCAATTTCATCACCAGGAGCAGAAAAGGAACCGCCGCCGTCACCGGAAGTGGCAACCGTAAACCGATCCGTTTCCGAATCATTCCAACCAGAATTCGAGGTATTCAGGATCGACAGCTTGGTCAGATCATAAGAACCACCCAAATCGAAAGTGACGATTTCTGTATAGGTTCCATCAAGTGCAATCCAGTGAGTTCCCTGATGGGCGTCTTGGTTCCCCTCATTGGTCTCGCCATCGAGCAGGTTGCTCGCATCAAAAGTTCCCGAATCGTTGTAGGTCGAGTCGGCTTCGGCAGTGATGGTTTCAGGATCGATCAGTATCCCCGGGGCAGGCCCTGGGTTGCCAAGAAACTGCACTTCATTGAGCCCTACCCTTACATCATCGCTTTCCTGATCGTCTGCATCATCATTGGAGACAACCAATCGGACGTGAGTGATATTCTCAACTGCAAACGGAATCGATTGAGTGCCTTCGGAAAAATCAACCGCAGTAATCGCAGCAGAAGGATCAGAGAAATTTTCACCGTCCGTGGACGTCGCGATTGTAAATGTGTCTGTTTCGGAATCGTTCCAGCCACTGTTCGAAGTATTGAGAATATCCAGACCAGTAAGATCGTAGTTACTGCCTAGATCGAAAGTTACCGTCTCCGTAAACATTCCCTCAGCTGCGATCCAGTGAGTGCCCAGATGCGCATCTCTATTTCCTTCATTGGTCTCGCCATCCAGAAGGTTCGACGCATCGAATGTTCCTGAGTCGTTGAACACGGAACCGGCCACCGCAGTCACCTCACCGCTGTCGATTTCCTCGCCATCATTCACTTCTGCCACCAGTGGATTGGTTCCAAAAATGTTCACTTCATCACCGTCTGTCAGAGTGTCTTCGTCGGTGTCTGACACTTTAGGATTCGTCCCGATGTCGTGCTCCTCCTTGTTGGTCAGCCCGTCCGGCTTCGGCAGGTCCTCATCTTCAGTTCCATCTTTGGAGAGATCCCCGAACTGCGCTTCCTCCCAGGCATCAAGCATGCCGTCATCATCACTGTCCACCCCGGAAAAAAACTGCACTTCATTTAATCCGACACGCACATCATTTGTCCCCTGATCATCCAGATCCTCATTCGTGACTTCTAACTGGACGTTCGTTATTCCACTCTCCAAAATCACTACCGTTTGCTCCCCCTCACTGAAATCCAGCAATCGGATCGGTTCACTCGGATCCGAATATGTCGCTCCATCGTCCGTTGACAAAGCAACCGTGAATGTATCGGTTTCAGAATCGTTCCATCCAGAATTGGAAGTATTCAGAATTCTGAGTTGCGCCAAGTCATAGGCTGCACCCAGATCGAAAGTCACTGTGTCAGTAAACGTGCCCTCTGCGGCGATCCAATGCGTCCCCAGGTGGGCGTCCCGAGCCCCTTCTTCTACCTCTTCATCTAGTAGATTTTCCGCATCGAACGTCCCAGAATCATCGAAGACTGAGCCAGCTTCGACACTGATAGTAGAGGAATCGATCAACTCTTGCGAGGAGGTCAACGACCAGGGGACGAGGCAAAACATGCCTCCCAGTAAGAACTTTGCACGAGGGTTCACGCGTCGTATCTATCCGAACTGATAGCGGAAGGACAATACTATTCTGCACCGCACCCGGAAAATTAGCATCAGCTTTTCAATTCAACTACTGGGACGAGCGATCGAGCAGGCGATCAATCCATGTGCGAATCTCGGCGCTATCAGGATCAAGAAACTGCGCCCGCTCCAGAGATGCTATTGCATTGACTGTAATCCCTAACTGAGCCTGTAGCTTCCCCAAATTGAGCCAGGCGATTGGATCGTTTGGTTCGTGCTCCACGATTCTGGAAAATGTTACCAGAACGGCAGCGGCATCATTTTCAGCCAGTTGCAGCTGAGCCATTAGCCTCACCGCGCCAGGGTGATACGTTTTCAGAGGGATTCCCTCAAGCAACGTCTTTGCATCTGAGAGGCGCTTTTGCGCGAAACGGATACGCGCCAAATTGACTACGGGGTCGAGAAATTCTTGATCCAATTTGATGGCGGTTTCAAGGTGGGGCACAGCAGCAGAGGCCTGCCCAGACTGCAGCATGGCCACTGCTAGATTGTTGCGCGCAACAGCCAATTCAGGAGCGACCTCGACTGCTATTTCGAGGAGTCTTATTCCTCGCACATATTCCTCACGTTCAACAAACTGCGTCCCGAGCACCATTAGCAGCTCGGCATACTTCTGACCTTCCAACAGCAAAGACTGGCGATGGTCAATGACGAAACGTTCTGCCTCATCTACCCATCCTCGATCGAGCATTTCTTTGGCAATTCCGACATAAAAAATGGTATCTGCGCCGTGATGCCACGTTCCCTCGAACGGATTCGAAAATGCAGCCCACTGTTTGCTGCTACCCTTCAGAGCCGCGATCGCAGGGAACAATGCCGCAGGCTCAATGGCGCCTCGAAAAACACTGGCGATGCACCCGCTTGTATCAATTAGGAATGTCGTTGGAACCGGTAATTTGTCCGGTCGCACGAACGCCACATTGTGCGCCAGGTGCAGTAGCTCAACCGTTCTACCATGAGGAATTCCCGCTGAGAACGGATACCCTGTGTCTGACAGGATTGACTTGGCTTTGGCAATTGCAGACGGATCATCGGTTGCCACGTCAACACACAGTGCTAGAACATCGACGCCCGCACTTCGGAAGAGTTCTGCCTCTCTGGCCATACCTTTGAGCTCAGCCAAACACGGAACGCACCACGTAGCCCAAAGGTTCAGCACCAATGGACGTTCCAATTTTGCCCCGACCTCATGTACTAACCCGTCAAGATCGCTGTAGGGGACTGCTGGCATTGGAATTGGTCGCTCCAAGTGAGCCGCTTCAGTGGTGGACTCAGTCGCAGCAGAGATAACTTTCAATTCCGCAATCGGCAACTTCAGCGCCGCCCAGACCAGTGACTTTCCTGTCCCTTGACGGAGCATTACAAATTTTCCTGCGGTGATCCCTGAGAATTCTTCGGCCTGAGAACCCGGCCATTTCACCAGCAGCCGAACGATCTTCGCGCCTTGTGGAATTCCAAAATGCAGCAACTTAGAGGACTGACTAATGAATCCCTGCCCGGCATGCAGACTACGCACTAACACAACCCTATTCCCATCCGCAGTGGCCAGAGTCAGCTCGACTCTGCTGCCAATCGCATCCCGGTTGATACTCTCTCCCACCAGCTTCACAGATACAAAATCAGCGTGACGCGCGGTGACACGATTCTCGAAAATCCGGACCCGCGGCGCCGTGCGGTTCGTGGTGATAAAGTCGAGATCGCCATCAAAGTCCCAGTCCAGCGATGCCAATCCCCGTGAGTCGTCAGGGAAATCGAATCCCAGCAGTGCTGATGCATCGGTGAAGCTGGGGACGGTGCCCTCTTTGCCGAGGTTCAAGAACAAGTTATTGCGCTCGTTGCCACTCCAGGAAGTTCCAGCGTCCACTTGACGATTCAATTCAACTGTGGCTTCTGCATAGTCCCTTGCCATCCCCTGATACTCCGAAGCCTGCACCGGTGCTTGCGACACGACCTGTCGCCAGTAAAAACTTCACAAGTCCGGCGCATCAGCCGGCCCGGTGACAAATCCATTGGTCACCAGCAAATCTTCCCAGCCATCGTGATTGATATCTGCAAACACCGTCCCCCATGACCACAGGCCCTTCTGAATCCCGGCAGCAGCGCTCGTATGCTGAAATTGACCTTCATCGGAACGCTGGAATAACGAGTTCCCCATTGCTGCACGCCTCCACCCCTCAACATGCTTTTCATCGGTTCCAGCAATATTTCGCTTAAAATTTTTCTGATAAGTAATCCTGCGTCCTGCGGACGAGTACATATTGCTCACGTAGATATCTGGCGTGCCATCGCGATTCGGATCGCCCCAGGATACGCCCATGCTCGTGGTCATGTCCTCGACTCCCTCTAACTCTGCCACATCGCTGAATCGCAACTGCCCATCCCCGTCACTCTGACAACGGTACAAATTGTTGCGACCGTAGTCATTTGCCACATAGAGATCGAGATCACCATCCGCATCGTAATCTTCCCAGGCCGCTGCCATCGACCAGCGAGAGTTGTTTTCATCAATTCCGACAGCAGCGGTGACATCTTCAAACTGCCAGTCGCCCGCGTTTCGAAATAGAGAATTGGCACCACCATTCCTCGCGTCATGCAGGGGAATCGGATTCTTTGGTCGCCCCAGATCATCAAAGTTCTGGTAGCGACAAACATAGAGATCGAGCAATCCGTCCGCATCGTAGTCTGCTGCTGCGAGCGAGAATATCTGTCCCAGCGGCGGCAAGCTAAAACGTGGCTCAAATTTGCCGCCAACGTTTTCAAAAATCTCGAATGGAGAACGAAACGCGACGGCCAAATCTTGATCGCCATCATTGTCAAAATCCACCAACAGCGCACTGGTGGTATTGTCTTTGAAAGCAATGCCAAACTCAGTAGCGGCATCCCTGACAGAGCCATCAGGCTGACGGACAAGCAGCACATTCGGCAGCCCCTCTGGTTGACATAGATAGACGTCCTCAACGGCGTCTCCATTCACATCTCCAATCGCAACACCATGCTGAAACCGATGCTTCAATCGAGGCAAACGAGTCACCCAGTAGTTGGCGTCACGGCTCAAACTGTCCTTATAACAGGGTAGAGATCCCAGCAACGACTGAGTTACATCCACCAGAGTTCTACCGATACTATCAGTCTCAGATTGCAACTCCTCAAACTCCATCATTTGAATGCTGACAAGAAGTGGCGGATCATCTGCCGCACCGCCCGATTGCCACAAACACTTCCACTTGCCCTGTTGCTGCACAGACGATCGTTCTCCTTTAATGGACGCATTAAAGTCAGTGTAAGTGCTTACTTTACCATGCTCTCCCAGCTGAACGCTAAAGTGCTTAACGGCAATGCGAGGCACGGCGTTCGCTGGCCAGTTTGTAGCAAGCTCTCGGTATGCGGTAGTTAAGCCTTGCGCAGTGGCACCGTCTACAGCCTTCCAGCGCAGCACCTGGATACCATCCTGATCAAAAACATGCTCGCCCTTCTCTGCCGAAGGACGGAGAGCACCTGTCGCGGAGCGATCGAAATCGACCACCGACTTTTCCAGCTTACTGGCAGCTTCAGAACCAGAGCGCACCGCCTCAAGAGAATTCAAAATGAAGACCAATTGTTCCTGTGCAGCATCCTGGAATGCTTCGGCCTTTTCCGCATCCCAAGTCACCTTGGGCGAGTCTGTCGACTCAGCAACTGCGGAAATCGGGGCAGCTTGCTCAGAATTCACAGGCGACGATGCAGGACGCACAGCTTCCCGCTCACTTTCACAGGAACATAGCAGAGTCAAAAACGTACACTGAATTGCACAGATCCAGAATGCAGCACCATTTACAGAAGCTAAGCGTTTTAAAAAAGTGTGACACATTGCACAGATTGCTTACTCCGTTCGGCCGACATGACCGACGTGGTCAGGACGGTAGCGAATTCTCTCAAGTGGCACAAGCTAGCATGCTCCAAACCCTCCAATGAACCAACTATCAAGGAATCTCCAACCTTTGCCCCAGGCGGATGGTATCTGAGGACAAGCGATTGCGCGACTTGATGTTGCCCACAGTCGACTTGTAGCGCCCGCTGATATTGTAGAGCGTGTCTCCCTTGGCGACGGTATGGTAGCGCTTCGCTGGAGGCGCCGGCTTTGGTTTGGGCTTCGGCTTGGGCGCTGGCTTTCGAACGACAGGCTTAGGCGTTGGTTTTGGAGCAACGGGCTGCGCGACCTCCACGCGTGGGGCACGGCGCGGCTCTGGCTGAATAACCGGCGGCGCGCTACGCGGTGGCTGGTAGGTGCTGACAGATTGAGGAATTCTGCTGCGATCCCAGCTGTTGCCAGATGATGAAGTGGTGTTCGATGCCAACAATCGTTCCCGTGGCACACGGGTAGTCGTTGGAGCTGGTCGAGTGCGCACCGTCTCCTTGACTTTTGGCGGATCCACCTTCTTTTCTCGACTGGCAAAAAATCCCGTGCGCGTCTTTTCCTTCTTTTCTGGCTTGCTGCGGGTGTTCCGTGTCGATGCCAGTTTCTTCGGCTTTTCCTCTGTGCCACTGCGGCTAAAGTCAACGTCCGCGTAGCTTTGGCTGGATCCCCAGCCCTTGCGCCGCTCTCCTTCCTTTGCCCATTCTTCATTATACTCTCCGTCGCTATCGAACGGATATTCATGGCGCGGCAGACCGTGTTTAGGAGTCGAAACACCATCGGAAGTCCCACCACTCATTCCACCGCCACCAGCACATGACACCAGAAAGTAGGCGGCAAGAGAAATGGTGACTCCGTTTGCCCCTTTGGAAATGATTGCCGTCAGATTCAAAATTTGTGCGGTTTGCAGTGAACTTCGGGCAGTTTTCGCTTCGAAGATCTAGAAATCCTAGTGCAGGTGGCTGGGGTGTCCAGCACAGAGTGCCCTATAAAAGTGCCCCGCCTTTTTTCTGTCATTTGCAGTTGGCTCAGTTTTGGCGCACGAAAATTGGGATTTCTGATCTGCATCGACCCGCGTTGCCACGTCCAAATCCCATTGCATCAACAGAGGCAGTGGCCTACTCTCGACACATGAAATATTCCCCTTGGAATCTCGTATTTTTACTCAGCACGGCCTCAATCACGCTGAGCCAAGCTGAAAACGTCCAGTCGATCAAAGTGACACCGCAGGCAAAAGTGGAATATGCAGAAGTGGTCACGACGGCAATCGACGGCAGAAAACTGAAAGGATTGTCGGCAGTGGGCATTCGGCCAGCCGGACAACAGTATCAACTGATGGGACAAGTCGTTCCTCGGGGATCCAGCACGGAGCTGCGGTTCATTCTCGAAAAGGGAACCGCAGGGGAATCTCAAACATTCGATGTCATTCTCGACAAGCCAACCGTCGCGCTGCCTGAGGTCTTCAACATCACCCGGCAGGACGACAGCGTTGATATTTTCTACAGTAAGCGGGGACTTTCCATCCCACTCACTCGGTTGATGACGAAAGATCCAATGAAGGTCTTCAGTAACGTCATGGACACCCGCGGATACAAAGCCATCACCAGCTCCGGTGAAGAAGGCGCTGTGTTTCCCCATCACCGGGGAATTTTCCTGGGCTGGTCAGAAACCGGCTTCAACGGAGAAAGCTATGACACATGGCACATGAAGGACGGCGTGACTCAGAAATTTGAGAAGCTGGTGTCGAGTAACGTCGGCCCGATGTATGCAGACTACACGGCGCAGATTTCGTGGAACACAGGTGACGGGCAGAGAATTCTGGATGAAATGCGCACCATCAAGGGCCTGCATCCGACCAACAAAGGTTACGGCATGATGGAGATCGATACGATCCTGACCGCGAACAATGGTGACGTCGTTCTCGGCGGGGACCCTGAACATGCTGGCTGCCACTTCCGAGCCAGCAATGAGACTGCGCTCCTCGCCAAAAAAGTAATGGATGGCAAGGCGCCTAAGTTTCAAGCCACCAAGTATGTTTTCCACAAGGAAGGAACCGATCCGAAGAAAGACAAGGATCTACCGTGGGTCACCATGGGGTTCAGCATTGGCGAAGATCGATTCTTTGTTCAGCACATGAACCACCCGGATAATCCTGCAGGCAATGTCTACTCCGCATACCGTGAGTATGGCCGTTTTGGCTCATTCTTTACTCATACGATCAAAAAAGGTGAAAGCTTGCGCCTGCGCTACCGCTTCGTCATTGGCATCGGTGCCCTGCCTCCGGTTCCTTTTATGCAAGCGACCTACGATGCCTTCGCAAAGCCAGCAAAAGTGGAACTCGTTGCGACTGTGCCTACTCCTCCTGCTACTACTACTACTACTCCTACTCCTGCTGCCGTGCCACAGCCGAAGTGACCGGGTTCATCACCTCACTCCACGGAACTTGAATCGTGCTTCTGAATGCACTCGATGAAGTGCGCCAGATATTTTTCACCGTTCACTGGCCCGACGCCGCGGATGCGCATTCCGGCGTCTGCTGATTGCGGCTTTAGTCGCGTAAAAAATTCCAGCGTGGCCGTTTGGAAAATGGAGTAGGCGGGCACGCCTTCCTGACGGGCTAGATTGGCCCGCAGAATAGTCAGCTTGTTGAACAATTCCTGATCGAACCCCATTTCGTCGCCATCCAGGCTTAGTCCTGCAGGCAATTCCTTCACGCTCGAAGCGTCCGACTCACGTCCAGTCGCCGATCCTGGCCAGTTCAGGCGGCACGTTGATTCTTTGCCAAACATGACCAATGCGCCGCGCTCTGTGAGCACGATCAGCGGATACTGCCCGCCGCTCTTGGCAATGTAACCGGCCTGCAGCAGCTCACGGAAAAGCTCGGTCACATAGGCGGCACCCAGATCTTTCAAAATCCCGTACGTCGTCAACTCATCCAGCCGCGCCGACAGCACTTCCTGCGAGCGACTACCCACTAACATCTGCACTATTTTCCCCTGACCGAACCGTCCTTCCCAGCGCCCACCGGGCAATCTGATCGATGCCCTGCCGACGCCGCTCAGCAGCTTTCGCACATTGACCAGTTCCCATTCGGTGGCATCCCTGAAATCCGCACTGACTCCCTTCAGACAAACATCACAGGTACCACAGATCCCGGCATCCTGCTCGCCGAAGTAACGGAGAATCCACTGCTGCCTGCAGGAATTCGAGTAGCAGAGATCCAGGATGGCTCGCAGCTTTTCATGATCCCGGCGCTCTTTTTCTTCGATCGCTTCCCAGTTTAGCTCTAGCGCATCAGGGTCAATTTCGGGACGCAGCAGACGCGTTCCCTTGATCCGCCCGCGGGGAACATCGAATCGCGCTACATATCGGCCACGCACCAGCGTCGATATCGCTGAACTCAGCGCCATCTCGTTGCTCAAACTGGGGACGGCACCCGCAAGTTCTTTCAACGGCATGATCAACTCATGGCGACTATTCGTCAGTTTTTTCAATGTGCGATAGACATCGGTGATGCACGCGCGACTGGGATTATTGCCCTCAATGAAAAATTCCTGAGTGCGGGAATCGGCGTGATTGAACAGGAGTTCACAGACAGCCGGCTCACCATCTCGACCCGCGCGACCAGCCTCCTGGTAATAGGCTTCAATGCTGCCCGGCATCTCAAAATGGGCCACGAATCGCACATCTGCTCGATCGATTCCCATTCCGAAAGCGTTTGTCGCTACTGCAACGTCGCGTCGGCGCTCGATGAAAAGATTCTGCGCGCGCTCGCGCTCCTCATCTTTCATCCCCCCATGATATGCCACACAGGGAACGTTCCAGTCGAACAGGGTCTCCGCCACCTCTTCCACCTTCCGCCGCGTTGCGCAGTAAATGATTCCCGTGCGGTGCTTCTCAATGATCTTCTTTAGACGGACAAATTTCTGCCGAACTTTCTCCACCGGTGTCACCCGCAGGCTGAGGTTTGGTCGCTCGAATCCACTGACACACTCGAACGGATCACGCAGTCCGAGACTGCGCAAGATGTCCCTGCGCACTTCGGGAGTAGCGGTAGCCGTAAATGCCGCCGTCTGCGGTCGCCCCAGCTGATCCAACGCCTCACCCAGGCGAAGATAGTCCGGACGAAAATCATGCCCCCACTGCGACAGGCAATGCGCCTCATCAATCGCAAAGAATGCCACCGGCACCGCTTGCAGCGCTTCTAGAAAACTGGAGGAACGAAACCGCTCGGGAGCGATGTAGACCAATTTCAGTTTCCCAGCACGCAGCTCGTTCAGGCGCTCACGCTGTTCAGCCATTCCCAGTGAACTGTTAATCATTGTTGCCGCGATCCCTTTGCGCTGCAATGCGTCCACCTGATCCTTCATCAGTGCGATCAGTGGGCTCACAACTACGGTGACGCCATCCATGACCATCGCAGGCAACTGATAACACAGCGATTTCCCCCCCCCCGTCGGCATAATAGCCAGGACATCGCGGCCACCAAGCACTGCTCCAACAACCGAGTTTTGGCCATCCAGAAATTTTCGGAACCCAAAATAGCGCTCCAGTGCTACTAGCGGGTCTTTTGCGTCTGCCTTTTCGGGAGCAGAAATGTCATCTTTCTGGTTCATTGCTTACCGCGTAGTCCTTCGCTGCATACCGAGTCCTCGCCAAGCCAAACAGCAAGGAATCGCACCACAGCCAGAAAATGGAACACCAACCTTAGCTTTTGCCTCACCTAAATGAATTCCCTGCCTTGATAAGGCCGACGAAGATATCGTTGAGCTCTCTAAATCTCTTCAGCTTCAATGTCGACACTGATTGTTGCACAGTCGCCATTTCACTCAATGAAAATACCTTATAACCAATCACTTATAAATTCCACTCATTGCATTGAGGGCTGTAAATCCAATTTCTAACAAATCTAAATAGTTCTCAACGCCAAGAAAGCCATTGACAATATTTATGGTAATCATATATTCTATGAAATACATAGCGGGGTTTAAAACTTTTCAGACACTTTTACCCCTCTCATCCTGAGGATTGCATAATGAAAACGATACTTGTTGTTGAAGACGATACTGAAGTCCGCGTGCTACTGGTGCGGGTGCTTCGCGATGCCGGCTATCAAACGTTGGCTGCTGAAGATGGAACGATGGCACTTCGGGTTGCTCGAAACCAGCACCCGGACATGATCCTACTGGATTTGAATCTTCCGGCTGGAAACGGCCAGTTTGTTCTGGATAGCGTCACCAACAGTGTCGAGTTGTGCGGAACTCCAGTCGTTGTCCTCAGCGGCGATCCCCACCTGAATGAGGAAGACCTCAAGAAACGCGGCGCAGTCGCTGCGTTCAGGAAGCCAGTGGATCAGCAAGTTTTCCTGCAGATGATCGCCAAGATCTTCGAAACATCGAAGGTCGAAGCCTAATCTGTAAAGAAGCGTCTCAGGCGAAGTTTCCAGACTGCCGGGCCTGTCCTCCCGGACAGGAAAGAGTGCGCCAACAGATTGGTTCGCGATTTGTCAGCAAGAACCTATCTTTAGTCTTTCCATCTTTTGACTGAGAGCGTTCAGTGGGCTTTTATCGTCCATGGCGTTCTTCCCCGAATCAGCTCTCGCTTATCTCACCCGTGCCCATGCTGATGGGCGGCTCGCCCACGCCTATTTAATCACTGGCCTTGAGGGCACCGATCGCGAAGAATTTGCGGTCAAACTTCTCCAGACTGTGAACCAGAGCACGCGTTCGTCTCTGGAGGAATTTCAGAATGAAGGAGTTCGCATCGTTGCTCCTGAATCAAAATCTCGCCGCATCAAGATTGAACAAATGCGCGAAATCGAGCGCTCGCTCTATCTTGGAGGCGTTGCGCCAGGCAAAGTAAAAGCCGGCGTCGTAATCGATGCCGATCGCATGACCACCGAAGCGATCAATTGCTTCCTCAAGACTCTGGAAGAACCACCCGATGGCTGCCTTCTCCTGCTGTTAACACAGTATCCTGAGCAATTGCTCGATACTGTCCGCTCTCGGTGCATTTCGGTTGCACTCGCTCCCGTTCCTGGTGAGACACGGCAATTTACGACCAGCCAGAGTGCGCTACTAGACGCACTCGGCGCTCATTTCTCAGGAAAATTGACTACGTCACGGGCACTCGCCCTGATGAGACAATTCTCGGCAGGGCTTGCCAGCATCAAGTCAGACATCAGTGATCAACTCGAAAAAGTGGCGAAAGCCGAAAGCGCCCATTATAAACAAAAGACAGAGGGCGATTGGCTCAAGCGCCGCGAAGACCACTTCAAAGCCCTGGCAGAAGCCCGCTACCTGCAGCAGCGCGACCGCCAATTGGAAATCCTACTCCTCTGGCTGGGAGACATGCTGCGCTTGCAAGTGCAGTGGTCGCGCATCGATCTCATCGACTACAAAGCAGCCCTTGAGTCAGCAGCGCAAAACATTCCGACACACCAACTTCATCAACGGCTCAAAGCCGTAGAAGCTTTGATGCGCCACCTACGTACCAATGTGAGCGAACCCCTCGCGCTCGAAGTCGCCTTCCTCAACGCCTTCGGCCCCACAGAGGAACGCTGAGATAAGTGGATAAGGTGCTCGAACACTGCTGAAACGTGCTTTCTCACTGTAATCTCAGATTTCCGACCGCCCGAACATGATTTCATGCGCTCATTATCACCCTTTCAGACTAAAACTTGCCGGAAGTTACGAAGTCAATTCTACGTAGGCTCAAAGAAATCGCATTGCGACGGAATAAAGTGGAAACGATACCGGGATGATTCAGGATTAATATTCTGTGCGGCCTGAATCCAATAGCCATTCGTAGGCAAGCGCCAGGACTTCCATTCCAACAGATTTAATTCCGGCACTACTCCCCCACCAACGGTCGTTGTCGTAGCTCTCGTCGGGCAACGCTACGATGCCGATCTCTACAGAATCTCCGAATACTTTTTGAAAGATGATATGTGTTCTGCGCGAGTGCACCGTCTGCGAAAACACGGTAAAGGCATCTACTTCAAGATCTGACGCATCGATCGCCTGCTTCAGCGCTTTTGCCGCAGTGTATGTCCGATGGCGGCGAGTGTCAGTGGTTGCCCCAACTATTAGATTGCTATCCTTCACGCCTAGCGTTTTGAGCGATGCGGCGGTTACTTCTCCGTAACTCTGGTAATCTTCCAGATAGGATCCGCGATCCAGGGCGATTCCCGTTGCCGCGATTCGTTGATAGGGACCTTTGCGAAATTCTTCCACGATGAGCGGCAGATTGTAGTCAGCCATCCAGCCTTCGACCACTAACAAATCAGGCGCGTCGATCGTTTTCGTCACCGCCAGAAATGGATGAATCACGCGCGCAGCAATCATGCCGGCACCGGCGAGGAAGACAAAGAAAATCAATACCAGCGGCCATCTCGGCAGCAGCAACTCACGGCGTTTGAACCATTTTCCTCGCTTAATCACAGACTTTAAATCATTGGGGCTAGGGCTGGCGCTGAAAGAAATCCGGCATCGATGGATCTGCGGTCAACACCACTACGTCATGCAATCTTCTAATTGTGTCAACTGATGCACTCATGCTGCCTTGCGCGGTTCCCTATCGCCCACTATATTTGCGTAACAATGGCAGACGATCCCGCGCAGCTCCAGCTTGCAGTGCTGATGTTCACGGATATCGTGAACTCTGTCAGCCTGCAAAAAAAGCTCGGCACTGCGGCTTACACGCGCTACATCTCCCGCCACGACGAGATATTTAAGGCTTGCCTGCAGCAGGCACCTGGCAGCCGCATCTTGAACGAAACGGGCGATGGCTTTCTGGTGCGGATGAATTCCTCCAGTGATGCCGTCAATACTGCCCTCAGATTGCAATTCCGGCTGCACTCGGAAATTTGCGAAGGAGAACCGATGGCTGTTCGGATCGGTCTGCACAGTGGTGAAATCACCGAAATGCAGGAGAGCATCCGCGGGGAAACGCGCGCTGTAGGGATGGCGATCAATTTGGCTGCCAGAATCATGGATCTTGCGGCGGAAGGCCAGATCTTGATGACGCGAGCCGTGTTCGATGACGCGCGTCAGTTCACGCGCAGCTATCCAGAAATCGATGGCGTCGATGCCTCAGCTCTCCCGCCACTGCTCTGGCCTGCCTTCGGGCGTTACATTTTTAAGGGCACCGACGAGCCCATGGATATCTACGGCGTCGGCGCCGAAGGGGTGACACCACTGGTGCGACCAGAAGGCAGTGAGAAAGCCAAACGCGCCGTGGCGGCAGATGAGGAAGCCACCCTCGGCTGGCGGCCGGGAGCAGGGCTCGCTATTCCCCGGCGGGAGGATTGGATCATCGAAAAAAAGATTGGTGATGGGGGATTTGGTGAGGTCTGGCTGGCGGCAAATTCAAAGGGACGCATGCAGCGGGTCTTTAAATTTTGTTTTGATCCTGATCGCCTGCGTTCATTCAAGCGCGAATTGACACTCTTCCGCCTCCTGCAAGACGCACTGGGAAATCGACGCGACATCGCTGCGCTGTACGAAGTATCCGTTGAATCGCCACCTTACTATCTGGAAAGTGAGTACGTCCCGACGGGCAACATTTCGCAGTGGGCCGACAGCAAAGGCGGAATCGAAAATGTGCCACTGAACACACGCCTGCAAATCTTGGCGAAAGCGGCACGGGCCGCTGCTGCTGCACACTCGGTGGGTATCATTCATAAGGATATTAAGCCGTCCAATATTCTGATCTCAGAAGAAAGCGGGATACCTGAACCGCGGCTCGCGGATTTCGGAATTGGTACACTGGCCGACACCTCTCGGTTGGGATCGATGGGTATCACCAGTAATGGATTTACGGAAAGCGTGATACTGGAAAGCGAAGGCAGTCAATCGTTCACTCATCTCTATGCGCCACCGGAATACCTGGTGGGTAAACCGGCCAGTGTCCGGGGCGACATATACTCACTTGGAGTCATGCTCTATCAGTTGGCCGTCGGTGATCTCAACAGCCCGATGGGAACCGGCTGGCGGCGCAGCATTCCCGACGCCTTGCTGGCGGATGATATCCGACGTTGTGTCGATGTTGATCCTGAACGGCGCTTTCAGAGTGCATCCCATCTGGCAGAGCATCTAGAACAACTCGACGCCCGCCACGCTGAGCGAGAAGAAGAACTCCGCGTGGAAGGGTTGAAGCAGAATGCCCGGCGGCGCAAGCGGACGATGATTTTGACGGTTTCGATTTCGTGTGGACTGGCACTTTTGACTGCCCTGTTAGCCACGGGCTACGTGGAACAAAGTAACGCGAAAGATGAAGCCGTGTTTCAGAGTCAGAAGGCATATAAGTACTCCGAGCAGCTACGCACGCAGGCCAGTCAATCTGACTTTCGCCTTGCTGGGCAATTGCTTGCACGGGATCGCCGCTCAGAGGCACTCGCTTATCTGGCGCGCGCTGTGGAGCACGATCCCCAAAATCTGGCAGCCGGCAGAAAACTCATGGCGACCCTGGCCATGAGCCGATTCCTGCCGCTGAAACTGCCTCCCATCAAAACTCTGGGGCGGCAGAATGATCGTCCAATTGCGAATGACATCAGCCCGGATGGAACTCAGCTTGCTGCATTGTCCATCGGCGAGGATGGCGAAGAGCTGCACGTCTGGAATTTGACAGACTCCGTCATCTCCAGTGAACAACTGCAATGGGAATCGACCGCTCCATCAGAGCGCGTTCTGGATATCGCTTTTGCTTCCGATCAAGTGCTTTGCTTTACGACGCGGGGAGATAACCGTGAGACCACCCTCCACATCTGGGAAAAGACGCCTAAGTGGGTTTGGAAAAGCAGCCGTTCACTCGGTGTTGTGAAAGGGCACAGCGGCTTTATCGCGAATGGGAAGATCTGGGTGCGAGAACAGAGCCGGGACGTGGAAAGTGACAGGAGAGGACCGCGCGGGAGAAGCATCCAGCTCACGTTTCATCATATTATGAATGGCGAAACAGTGTCATTACCAGCACCACGCGGTCGAGTGACTCAGCTCGAAGGGTTCGTAAGCGATGGCACCCTTCAATCCGTCATTGCCATTACCGAGATGGGCCCTGACGACCGAACTGTCTCTATCTGGAACAGTTCGATTAAAAAAGCGAGCACGGAAGAATCTCCTGTATCTAATCAAGCAGTGCTACCGACAGACGACCAACCTCGACGCCGCCCGGAGAACGATTCCATCTGGATTACGTGCTCTCGCGGAAGCTCCTCATCTGGCCCTCCCATTGACGTTGAGGTAAGTCCCAATGGTCAATACTCTGCTGTTCCGGAACCCGATGGGTCAGTCAATGTCTGGCTTCTAACATTGACAAAATTTGAGAAACCAGAGCCGCTTCACACCTTTACCAGAGCCAACGATTTAGTTACAGGACTCCGCTTCAGCCCTAAATCAAACAAGCTCGCGATCGGATATTTTGGTGGCACTGCGTTTGTCCATCAGATGGCGACGAACAAAGGAGCAGAATCTGTCGGCCCTTTTGAACACGAAGGAGGCATTATCGGCATCGAGATCAGCGAGGACGGCGCGCAGTTGCTGACGAGATCCCTCGACCAAACCGCTCGGCTGTGGGACGCTGGTCGCGGCACTCCGATCTCAGAGCCAATGAGACATGACAGTTATGTTCTCAATAGTGCCCTCAGTTCCAGTGAAAACCTGGCGGTCACGGTGGGCTTTGATGGAATCGTCAAAGTGTGGAACCTGGCGGGCGGCCCGGCGCAAGGTGAAGGACTGCCATCGCAGAATGGCCACCATTTTTCTGCTATCAGCCCTGACTGGAAGACGCTGTTCACCACGGCCGCCGTTTCTGTAACACCTGGCTACAAGGAATTCGAAGGCTATTTGAAGAGTTGGCAACGGGTGGTGAAAGGCAAGCCACTCGCAGCGGGGGCCAGTATTGCTGGCAGCCGATTTACCAGTGATGGCATACAATTGATCGCAGTCCGCACAGATGGATCCGTCACCGTGCGCAATGTCGAAACCGGCAGTGAAAATCACTATCGACTGGGCGACCTTCAGGGTGTCCAGTTGCGAGCGATCAGCGGAGATGGCTCTACAATTGCAGTTGTGACTCAAGATCAAAGTCAGCGTCCACCTCAATATCATTTGTCAGTCTGGAGGAAACAGGAATCCAGTTACCATCTGGCACCCGGCATTCCTACCGATCAAGAGAATACTGCCGTCGCCTTGAACCAGGATGGCTCCCGTATGGTGACCTCTGCCCGACTCTCGCTTCAAGTGTGGCAACTAGATCCGAAAGGCGGCTTTACCAGCGAGCCGATTAAACGTGTCTCCATCACTTCAGCTCTGGCCATGTCAGAGGATGGCACGAACTTTATCATCGGCACGACAGAAGGCACCCTGCAGTGGTGGAATTTCGATGGCACACCACGCACTCTACCATTGAAACAATCCGGCCCCGTGATTGCTGTTGCTTTCGCAGCAGATCAATTGACCGCGGCAGCAGCGACGGCATCGCTAGATGGAAACGAAACTGCTCGGGTTCAGGTTTGGGATCTCAGGAGCAGAGAAACGCTTGCGCCCCCGGCCCGTTTTTTTGGCAGTCATGTGGATCGCTCGGAAACTGAAAACGGATGGGCGCAATCCCGATCGGGCGTGTCTGCCCAAGTGATGTTTAGCCCTGACATGTCAAAAATCATGCTTAACTATCGGCGAGACACCACGACGTGGGATCTTGCTCCTGCGTTCGATTCTGCAGGCGTGTCGGCTGAGGTTATTCCACTGGCCACCACCATCGGTGGACTCATGCTGCCCAGCATAGGATCAGCAATGCCAATGGATGTGCTTTCGCCAGTTCCGTATTCAGAATTTGCGCAACTAGCACGGCGCCATGCCGAAAATCGCACCGCTAATGCACATCCCACTAATCAGGTGGAGCGCTGGGCCGATTGGCTACTTGCCACCCCTGACGGTCGCCACATTTCGCCTACATCAGAAGTAACCAACAACGAATTCACTGAATACCTCATCGCGCAAGACAGCCTCGCGGCACTGCATGAGGCCTCTGTGCGGAACCCTAACAATCATCGTGTCAGCACGCTGTATTTCCTTGAAATAATGGAAGCGAGTGAAAGGAGCGGAACGGCAATCGCTGCTTCAGAGGCTGCTTGGTTCGCGGAGATGTCGACGGAGTTTCTCAAGTCAGAGACATCCCGTCGGCGCACAGCATCCAACTCCCGTTCTCGCTACAGTGAAGTGGCCAAGGCATTGGCTATGATGGAAAGACTCCATCCAGATGATCCCAGACAACTGGAATATTATACGGACTCAGTCGCCGCATTTTCCCAGGCACTGGAACAAGAGCCTGGCGATCTGAGCACATGGTTCGCAACAGGACTGGCACTTCAGCGGATCGGAATTCTCAGCAACAAGGAAGACGTGGCCTCGACGCCGCCGGATGTTTTTACGCAGGCAGCTCTGCTGATTTTTGCCATGCTGATGGAAGAGGGCTATGACGACGCAGTCGCTCCTCTTTCTATCATTGCAGACTTACAGAGTGGGGAAAGTCGGGCAGATCAAGACAATCGCAGAGTGCATCGCCCCGATTTCAGACGCCGCAGGGGCTCCCGCTTCGGTGCGATCGAAAGAATGATCGAATCAATCTCCACGAGCGATCTCATGGGCATCGTCGGATCCGCCAGTGAGCTGCCGACGTCGCTGAGAGTTATTCTCCTGTTCTTCCTGCGCCCGCCGGACGAAACTGAAAATATCTCCATGGCTTCTTCGTTGTGGATTCAGCGCGCCTTTGCTCAGTCGATTTTTGGACAGGAGGCGCACGCACTTCACGCGGCGGATTGGGCCCTTAAAATCGGAGTTGACGATCCAGCCAACTACCGCCGCCTGCAGAAACTTCGCACGGCACTCCTTTTAAACGAAGGCCGAGCCGCCGATGCGCACGAGGCATTTACGGCGGCCAATGGCATCACATCTCGACCAGCAAAGGCGACTCCTGAGATGGTGGACCTTTCGCACTACTTTGGAAGTGGACTGCATCTAGTGCCTGACGCACCATTCACTTCTGGCAGTGGCCCAGGCGATATGGGCCAACCTGAATTCGCGATTCGTCCCGGAATTCTCACTAGCAGGCAAGGAGTCGCATTCGATGTCCGAGGAATCGTCTTTCCGAACACTGATTCCGAGGGCGAAAGGCAAGGCAGGTCGGAGGAAGTAGTTTCATCGCTCACGCCTGTCGGAATCCCTGTCAACCAATCAGCTGGGCATCTCCATTTTCTGCATGGCGCAATGATTCCAAGGCAACCTGAAACAGATGCCGATGCCGACTCAGATCCCTCGCCCACTATCGGAGAATATATCATTCATTTCGAAGACGGGAGCCGAGAGTCCGTCCCTCTGCGTGCAGGTATCGAAATTGGAAACTGGCGCTCAGCTCAAGTAAATGCGCCATCCCAAGATGGTGAAGAAAAAAATAACAACGTCACCATCGCGTGGAGTGGCATGACCAGTTCCGATGCCGCCAACGACACGGCCACGCTTTTTCTTACGAGCTGGGACAATCCCAAACCTGATTTAAGAATCCTATCGCTGGATTTTCTCGCTTCAGGAAGAAGAGATGGCAGACCATTTCTCGTCGCCATCACCGCGCAGGATTAGAGCAAGTAGCGGTTGGCCTAAACAAGTTACCGGGTTTCAACGGAAATCCTTGAATATCGCCAACTTCTCACCGTTGCGATTTCTCTCAGAATTGACGAGCAGCAGCTGGAGAAATTAGTGACGGGCAAACGGGCCGCCCGCACAATTCTCTTAATCCATGGAATGTAATTGACATATTGTTATGGTATTTATATATTTATCTCATATTTATAATGCCCACTTCTAGTCTTGCTCAAACAATTGCGCTCCTTTTCTGCGCTGTCGTGTGCCAAGCTCTCACCCTGAACACGTATGGGCGGGAACCTAACGTCGCGTTCACCAACCTCACCTTTCGGGATGGTCTGCCAATTGGGGAAATCACGTGCAGCGTACGTGATACCAATGGCATCGTGTGGATTGCCGGCAACAGCGGTGTCTCCAAATTCGACGGATACAAGGTTGAAAAAGTGAGCGGCGAGCGAGCGACCACGCTATTTGCGGACAGCCGCGGGTTGCTCTGGGTCGGATCTGAGTCGGCGGGACTGCATTGCTATGATCCCGCGTCACAGAAGCGAATTCTAACATTGGACCATCTGAGCGGAGTCGACCACAATCGACTTCCACACCCCAGTGTCACACGAATCGTTGAAGATCAGAACAACGACCTGTGGATTGGCACCCTGGCTGGACTTTGCCGACTGGAGGCGACACGAGTTAGCGCTACCAATGTCCAGTGCAAGACGACAACTTATCGCCCCGATCCAAGCGATGCGACAGCACTTCCAGAGGGCCACATCACCTCCCTGCTGATTGACGACACGAATCAACTTTGGGTTGGGACGGCTGGACGATTTCTCACGCGCCTTGAGAGCAACGGCAGAGCATTCGCGACCGCCTGGCAGGCAAGCGCTGGGATCAGTGCCCTGCACAAAGCCGACGAAACGCACCTCTGGGTGGGCACGCGCGGAAATGGACTATTCCTGTTCGATACGGAGGATATGACAGCGCGAGAAATGTCGGCAGGCATCGCGAGTCAAGAGATCACTTCGGCTGTAATGTCGAAGAACGGGCAGATGTGGGTTGGAACAACACAGGGATTCTACCGATTCAATGAAGCAGAAGGATTGTTCACTGCATACTACCATGAAGCTGGCAATCCTTACAGTATCGCCAGTGACCTCATCACTGATCTCAGAGAAGACTCCACTGGAATCTTATGGATATCCACTCATGCGGGCCTCAGTCGCTTTGACACCAACCGCTTCTGGTTTGAGGTTTTCCGCTACCACCCACAGAAGGAGGGCGGACTTCGCAATGGTTCCATTCAGAGCATGGCGAAAATGGCGAACGGTTCGATAGCAGTTGGTACTACTCGTGGAATCGACTTGCTCGATAAAAAGACTGGAAAATTTGTGTCGATGCCAGCAATCGCTTACGACCTTCCTGGAACACTTCCGGGAGTCCTCACCATTACGCAAGACGGCACACTTTGGGTCGGAACACGAAGTGCGGGACTGGTTCAATTTAAAAGATCGCAAAAGCGCTTTCATCCTTATCGCCATCGATTCGACGATTCTTCCAGCCTGCCTGCCGGCGCGGTTTCTGCGATTACAGAAGACAGCGCTGGAAATCTCTGGATTGGCACCAATGGCGGAGGAATGGCCAAATTTGACCGTAAAAGCGGCCGATTCGAACGTGTCCCAACTGATCCGGGTCGCCCCGGCAATGCAAGCAGCTACATCCGATGCATCACCGAGGACAGTCATCAACGAATCTGGGTTGGAACGGTCGGAACCGGCATGTTTAGATTTGATCCTGCGACTGAACGCTTCGCGTCCTGGGGCACTCCCGAGAATGGACTGGGAACAGAAACCGTTTCTGCGATTCTAGAAACCAGTGACGGCAACCTCTGGGTAGGAACAGAAGGAAAAGGCGCTATAAAATTCGATCCTCTCAGCAAGAAGGTCGAGCACATCGATACGACGAATAGCGTGTTGCCACATAATTCCGTTATGAGCATCGTCGAGGATAAGCGCGGCTCTCTCTGGCTGAGCACTGGGAACGGCCTTGCCCAACTCAGCCCGCAGGCAAGCAATGAAATGCGTGTCTTCACTGAAGCAGATGGCCTGCAATCGACGCTGTTTCACGAGAATGCAGCGCTCGTAGATGATGATGGATTACTTTACTTTGGTGGTCCGTCAGGATTTAACATTATCAATCCAGATTATCTTCCTCAATCGATCACACCACGACAGCCAGTGCTCACAGGAATGGAACTCTTTGGGGAAGCGGTCGTGCCGGGCAACAAGAGCATCCTCAAGAAACCTCTGCGAATGACCGAGCGCGTGACGCTGAACTACGATCCCCGCAACCGACTGGCATTCACCTTCGCAACACTGGACTACGCAAATCCCTCTTACAGTCGATTTAGACATCGACTGAATGGCTATGACAAGGACTGGGTTTACGCTGCCCATGAGAGACGCGCTTCCTATTTCGCATTGGAACCCGGGATTTATCCTTTCGAAGTCCAATCCTCCTTTGACGGCAATCACTGGAGTGCCAACTCGGCAAGTATCGAATTGGAAGTAATCCCTGTCTGGTATCAACGCTGGTGGGCAAAGTGGAGCGCAGGTGCCGCCGCCATCAGCATGACCAGCTTGTTTCTCGCCTGGACGCTCTACTTTCGCCCATTTCGTATTCGCCAACGCCATCAAGAACTGGAAGTGCACACCAAGAAAGCCGAGTCCGAGCTTTCGAAGCAGCTGCAACGAAGCATGCTGATCGAGCGCACCGCAGAAGAAATGCACGGCAACTCTGAGAATTCGCTGGGAGAAGCCATTCGCCAACTTGGAGAATTTTTCAAAGTTGACCGTGTGCACCTGCACTTGTTCGATCAAAGTTCGCCGGATACGTTGGAATTCAGTAATGAACATGTCCGAGGATTTCATGTGGCATCCGTCTGCGAGATGGAATTCCCTACGATCGGGCTGCCATTCGTCCAGCAGACGCTGGAATCTGACAAGCCCATAACCTGTCTTGATGTGAACCGCAGCCTCTCCATTCAACAGGCGGCTGCTGAACTCAGAAATCTTGGAACTCGCTCGTTGCTGGCGATGCGCACTGCCTATGGTGATGAGCCAAACGGCATTATCATTCTGCATCAATGTGATCGCGTTCGTCGCTGGCAGAAGGACGAGACAGAAATTCTGAAAGCTCTTGCCGGGCAGATCGGAATTGCCATTGCTCAGATTCGATTGACGGAGCGTGACAAACTTCAGCGCATGGAACTGGAAGATGCGAAGTCTACCGCTGAGACTGCCCGAGTGGAAGCGGAGTCTGCGCGGCAAATGGCAGAAAAGGCGAATCTCGCCAAGAGTGAATTCCTGGCGAAAATGACGCACGAGTTACGGACTCCATTGAATGCCATCCTGGGATTCGCCGAGTTAATTCGGCGAGACTCCGAGACAACCGAGCACCAACGAGGCACGCTCGACATCATTCACAACAGCGGCGAACACCTGTTGTCGATTATCAACGACGTTCTGGAGATGTCCAAAATCGAAGCAGGTGGTGTCGAAATGACGAACGAGCGATTCGACTTCGTGGAGATGCTGAAATCCGTTCACGACATGCTCGATTTCAAGGCAGAGCAGAAAGGGTTGAAGTTAGTGTTCCGCAAGGCTGGAGACTTGCCCCGCTACATTGTTTCTGACAAGGCGAAGCTGCGCCAAGTGATCATCAATCTGTTGAGCAACTCACTCAAGTTCACCGAAACCGGAACGATCACACTAAAAATTCGGTGCAGCATGAAGCCAGCTGGCAGGGCAAAGTTGTCGTTTGATGTATCCGATACCGGCAAAGGAATATCCGAAGAAGAATTGCCTAAATTGTTCCAGAAATTCGTCCAGACGGAGACAGGGAAAGGCTCCAGTGAGGGAACCGGACTGGGCCTGACCATCAGCCGCAGCTTCATTCAATACATGGGTGGAGACATCAGCGTCACCAGCGAGGTGAACAAAGGGACGACTTTCAATTTTCACATTTTCGTCGATGTCTGCGAATCACAGGAATCCGCTCCAGCTGCTGCGGCTCCCAAGCACATCACTGGTCTGGCTGAAGGCGAGACTCCCAGAAAGATCCTTATAGTCGATGACCAGATGGTAAACCGCATGCTATTGATGCGCATACTCAAGCCAGTGGGATTCGAGCTCCAGGAAGCGGAGAACGGGCGCGACGCCCTCGAGAAGTGGGTAGAATTCCAACCCGATATGATTCTAATGGATCAGGACATGCCCGAAATGAATGGCATGGATGCGACAAAGGCCATTCACGCTCGAACAGATTCTCCTCCGGTCATTGTCGCCCTTACTGCATACGCGATGGAGGAAGCTCGCATAGAAATTCTGGCCGCTGGATGCGACGACTTCCTGTCCAAGCCGTTCAAAAATGACGAACTCTTCGGCCTCTTCGAACGTCATCTGAATGTGAAGTACGTCTATCGTGAAGATGACGACCAAGCGGCAGTCGCTGCGCCATGATGGCGATCAGCCCAGGCACTGAGTGAGCTGATCTAAATGCGTGAGGATTAGATCTGCGGGAATCGCATCGGCCAAGTGTTCACGCAATCTGAGCGACCTGGCATCCCCGGCAAAAAGGGCCGTACGCATTCCGACTGCCGCCGCAGGTACAATGTCGTTGCGCATATCATTTCCTACGTAGAGGACTTCCTCGGGACGAATCCCTGCAGCGGCAAGCTTTACAACGCTGTCGGCAAACAGCGCCGATGAGGGTTTCCCTCGACGCTCCAGATAACTCCACACACACAAAGAATCATCGAATCCAACTTCAGATGGTGACTTTCCAAGGAAATGCTCAAACAGGAGTGGTGTGTAGAATTGCGCATTCGATATGATCCCGAGCTGCAACTCCATGGAGCGCAATCGCTCAAACAACTCAGCCAATCCCGGCATCGGCCATACTGGATTCACTCGAGTTTCATAGCGAACGGCCAGAACTTCGATCATTTCGTCAGCGACACCTCCCTGGCATTCAGCCGATCGCAACAACTCACGCCAGATCTCACGGATCTCTACTTCAGGAAAGTCGATGCCGTCGGACCGATCCTTCGCATGCGAGGCTCTGATCAAATTAATCAACGTATCTCCGACTCTAACATTCACATCTTTCCAGCGAACTCCGGATTCTTCCAACACTGACAAAAGGATGGCATTGCGATCAACCACTTCCGCGAGGCTGATATCACCAGAACCCGAGACGAACAACGTCCCGTAAATATCGAAAACCAGGCCACGAATTCCTTCCAGCTGTTTCAGACGTGGGGACATCTCCGTCGGCAATGGATCGAGCCGCGCGGATTGCGCAGCCATGACTTTCAATAGCTCGTCACTGTGGAGCGCCATCGATCAGGACTTTAAAAAATGGAATCGTTCAGGTGCCAGGAATACGTTCAGAATCGCCGTACTATCAACATAGGCACAACTTCCGCAATCGCCTGCCATGTGCAGGTAGCACCTGTCCAGTTGATCGCTGTAGCTTGCCAGAGAAAAGACTCCATCCAGAATGGAACGCGTAGTCGCGGTCAGATCGCCACCCATGTCCATGCGCTTGCGCAACCATGGAATTGCTGGAGAAAGCACACGATCAACGTCCATGGTCCGGACGTCATCAACACTTTCAGGATCGTCAACCAATTGTTGAATCACCGCCTCCTGGAAAGGCTCTTCGAGAGCACCAAAGTCAATCCATCTGGACAATGGTGAGATCACCTCAAAGGCACGCGCCACCATCGACTCCGAAAACTTCATGCCATAGGCAGCAAAGTGAGGAGGCAACAATTCTTGCAATCGATCGCGCACTGCGTCCACATCAACCCAGCCTTCAGGCACAAGCAATGCCTGATAAAGTCCCGACATTTTCAACCCAACTTTCCGGAAATCCGTTGT
Source organism: Verrucomicrobiales bacterium (assembly GCA_051270635.1). Classification (GTDB taxonomy): domain Bacteria; phylum Verrucomicrobiota; class Verrucomicrobiia; order Verrucomicrobiales; family DEV007; genus JAGROY01. The sequence continues at coordinate 42,312 of JBNMNB010000029.1, forward strand.
CACCTCCAGCAGATCCCGCCCAATGACCGGTTTCTCAAGCAGCAGCGGTTCAAGGAAAGCCAGGCCGAACCCTTCCGCAATACTCGTCGTCAGAATACCTCGAGCCGCCGACAGCCACGATTCATAAGAATGTTCGCCGTGCGCGGGATTATCGACCACTGCAAACGCGATCGGCAATTCTCTTTCACTTGCAAATTGCTCCCAGCGTTGGTGCGTCTTCAGCCACACAGGATTGAGCGGAGCGCGACTTGTCGCAATCTGCACGCCCTCCCCTTTCAATAACGCAGCCAGGAACACTGCTTCACCTATATTTTTTCGTCGAATTCCACGCGTCGGGTAAAGGAACAATCGACCTCCGACTTTCACCTTGTCGTCGTCCGAAATTTCTTTCGGCAGGGAGTTCATCACAGGATTGGGCAGCAAATGCAATCGCTCTTCCGGCACGCCGGCATAGGTCAGGATGCTGCGATCTCTTCCTGTCAACACCGCGTAGTGAACGCCTTCTTTCGATGGATACAGAACATCACTCTGAGCCGCCACTGTATAATTCGCAGGTCGACCGTCCTCAGCAAAATCATGAATCTGCAGCAAGATTCGTGTGCCATCTTCGGCAAGTGCTGCAATGGCATCAGGCAGTGCCACATTTTTTCCCAGACTGTGATTATGAAAGTGCCAGCAATCAACTTCACCTGCCGCATCTTTCAAACGCTGGCTGAGTTCCTGAGAAGTCACAGATGCTCCGTAACCCAGCCCCTCTACTACCCTAACATGGTCTGCAATAGGCGACGACTGGGGGCACGCTTCGCCGACCAGAACAACGATATCATGCCCCTTCGGCTGGAGACTTAAAACGGCACTCTCGATCACTCGAGTCACGCCGCCAGGTCGCAAATGATGGTGGACGATCGCGATTCGCATCAGTTCTCAGAGATCTCAAATTTTTCGCGGTAGTCCTTGATCGAGATCATCGGCGGTCTCTCCTCTTCAATAATTTCCGTAAGTACCTGTTCGTAGCGCTGATCCTTTGCTTGAAACGCGCGGTAGAGGTTACTGACTTCTTCGAAGTCGCTGATAATCCCGTGCGCTTTTGCCCGGCTGAGAAAACTCTGCAAGATACCGAAACTCATTTTCCCCAGCGCTTGCGTCGATTGATTACGATGCACGCGCTGATCCAGGTCGGTCTGAGCAAACGCTTCCAGCCCCCATTTGTGATAGACATCCAGAATGTGTGAAGTCTCGACGCCGTAGCCGATTGGAAACGGAATATCCTGCAGCACTGGCCGCCTGACTGCATACTCACCAGACAGTGGTTGAATAATCGCTGTGAGATCTGGATAGAATAAACTGAACAGCGGCCGCACTAAAATCTCCGTGACACGGCCACCTCCACTGGGACGAATCCCTTGACTAAATGCCAAAGGACGATCGTAGAACGCTTTGACGTATTGGATTTCTTCCCGCTTAATCAGTGGCGCAACAAGACCGTAGACGAATCTCGCATGAATGTTAGAGATGTCAGCGTCAACGTAGCAAATCACGTCGCCTTTCAGCTGGTGAACCGCTTTCCACAAATTCTCGCCCTTGCCTCGCTTGAAGCCTTGATCGGGTAAAATGTCGGCAGACAAATAAACATCCGCACCGAATTGTGCTGCGATTTCGCAAGTCGCATCCCCAGAGCCGGAATCAATCACTGCCAACTCATCGACCAGCCCATGCCGGTCCATAAGCTCACTCTTGAGAATGACGATTTCTTTGCCGATCGTTTTCTCTTCATTGAGCGTTGGAATGCATAACGAAATGCTCATCCCGGCTTTCTCTTTCGCTGCAACTAGAGCAGCGATGTCCGAAAACTCGCTATGGTGAAACGTGTTTTTCTGTAACCAGTCTTCGATCTTCATGCGTCTCCTAGAAAGTAGTCCAGACCTTCGGGTGTTGGAGGTGGTTCAA
>JBNMNB010000030.1:0-42734 GCA_051270635.1 Verrucomicrobiales bacterium
AGTGATTCTTCTGCTAGCAGGAGCCATGCAGGTCTACATAACTAAAATCAATCGACGCAAAGAACGCTTCCACGCCGAACGTGACAAGGCTGAAGCAACCCTGGCGAGGCAATTGCAGAAGAGTCTGCTTGTCGATGGCGAAATGATTGCAGCGAGTCGGAATTCAGACATGCAGAAGATCTTCCAGTCCTCACTCGAACAACTGGCTGAATTTCTAAAGGCGGACCGCTGCCGACTTTGGAAACTGGAATATGCCAGTGACGGAAGTATCACCGGAGCACGGACCTGTGCACGCTACTTTGCGAATGATACAGATGACACTGAGTCGACTGATTTCCTCTCCAGTGATCATCCCTGGTTGAAACAATTGCTCACCAGTGAAGAAACACTCACACTCTCAAAAATCGATGAAGAAACAGTGGGCGAAGCAACGGAAGAAGTAAAAGCATCACCCTGCGCTCTGCTGGCAGTCCGCACGAACTATCTGGACAAACCGAACGGAGTTATCTTCATTGAGCAACTATCCGAAGACAAGACGCGGGCGCAGAAAAGAAAGAAATGGCAAGTGGATGAGATCGAGTTAGTCTCCACCGTTGCAGGTCAGATTGGACTTGCGCTTGCGCAGCTGGATCTATGCGAAAAGGAAGAAACGCATCGTCTTGAGCTGGTAGATGCAAAGAGCTCTGCAGAGGTAGCCAATTCCGCTAAAAGCGAATTCCTCGCCAAAATGACGCATGAGCTACGCACTCCGCTCAATGCGATTCTTGGCTTCTGTCAAGTGCTCTGCGCCGATACCACCACTTCAGAATCCCAGCGGGAGACACTCAATATTATTAATCGCAGTGGCGAGCACTTGCTTGATATTATTAACGATGTCTTAGAAATGTCGAAGATTGAGGCGGGGAAAACCGACTTGCGCCGGGATCGCTATGAGCTACGGCGATTGATCGATTCCGTGCATGAAATGCTGCAAATGAAGGCGGATGAAAAAGCCCTCGATTTACGAGTTAAAGTCAACGGCCCAATTCCACCTGAAGCATTCGGAGATCGCAGTAAAATACGGCAGATTCTGGTGAACTTGATGGGCAATGCTGTAAAGTTCACTGACAGTGGTTTCATCGAGCTCCGAGTGCGCGCCGAACCTAAAGATGATCAGACCACTATCCTGTATTTCTCTCTCGAAGACAGCGGCCGGGGAATTGAAGCGCATGAGCTCCCTTCCCTGTTCGAGAAATTCGCCCAGACAGAAACAGGCAGGACATCCCATCAGGGAACGGGATTAGGACTCGCCATCACCCGCCACTTTATTGAATTGATGGGCGGCACCATCAAAGTCAGTAGCGAATACGGATTCGGCACAATTTTCGAATTCTCGATCGAATGTGAACCGGCCATTGCTGATATCGATGACGCCAATGTGCAGACGGAGATTCTCGATAGAACAGTCGATTCACTGGCACCGGGACAGATAATTCCTACGATTTTGATCGTTGAAGACCAGCCAGTGAATCGCGTCCTGTTGCGCCGGGTTCTAACAACTGTTGGGTTCAACGTTCAAGAGGCAGAGAATGGCAAGATCGCCTTAGACAACTGGCGCAAATGGGCACCTGATCTGATCTTTATGGATCAAGATATGCCGATCATGAATGGCAACGAAGCAACCCGCAGTATCATCGCGCAGGCCGGAGGGCCCGAAAAAGCCCCACCGATCGTCGCACTCACGGCCTACGCTCTTGAAGATACACGCCGTGCCGCTGTCAGTGCGGGCTGTCGCGACTTTTTGACCAAACCCTTTAAGCACAGTGAACTCTTCGCCCTGATCTCACGCCTCCTCAAAGTGCAGTATATCTTTCAAGATGAAGCCTCTGAGGAATCACGGAGCAATCAAGTCGGGCACGGTAAGGTCAGGAAGGCGAGCCCACTTGCCTTTCCAGATTAAATAAATATGATCCAAAAAGTGTGGAAAAGGGCCTTCCGAGCTCTTCCGAGCTGCTGGATACTCGACAATCAAATTTCTTTCGGGTTTACGAAATACCTCACTATGCTAGAAGTTCGGTGTGTCATCCACTGCTCGCGTCTTTTTTCTTACTTGCCCGCATTGCCGCGAGCGAGGTGAGCTGCCGTCGGATCTGGAAGGTGTACCAGCACTGGAGTGCCCACAGTGCGGCGGACAAATTCGCTTAAGTGCCAACCTTTCCGAAGCACCCGCCGCAGAAACACCAAAACCACGCGACAAAGAACCCGTCAGCGCGCCCGCTACTGCCGCACCCACTACAGAGTCCGCAGCTACTTCATCATCACGGAAAAGTGACTTTTCGAGCCTGATTGCTGACACGATGGTGTTCCTCAAGTCACGCGACGTGCTACGCATCGCCGCACTCCTCTTTATCGCGGGCGGCATTGGATTGGCCGTGCACCTCGCCGGACTTTTTTCATTCATGGGAAAGGAGCCTAATCCTATCGATCAATTTACCAGGGGAATCAAAATTCCCGAGGCTGCCGTCACTCAGGAGCCGGTCATCGCCATGGACGTTGGCAACCGCTTGTTGACGGGGGCATTCGCTGTGTTGAATCAGTTTCATTTCTCTGAAACGCCCGAAGAGAAACTACAATGGGTGCTCCGCCCGCAGGCCATTCGTGAGAAGCTGCTTACCTATTACGACAAAAACCCGCTCCCCTCCCAATTCTCGTTGAAAGGATTCACGGCTCCGGCCCGAATAGGGGTAGACGATATTCGGCGCGGCATCGTTGCCCTTGTAAAACAAACTCCTGACGCAGCTGATCCAGAAACTCAGCGGCTGCAGATGATCGCCTTCTTTAAGCAAACGCCTCAAGGGATCAAGCTGGACTGGGAGTCTTACATTCAAGCGAAAGATGGGCTACTTCGGCAATTCCTCAAGGATGATACGAACTCGCCCGCTATCTTTCGCGTCAGATTGACACGAGCGCACTACTTTGGAAAATCCCAGCCGGCGCACACCCTTTGCGTGCAGCTGGACGATATAGTTTCCCTGCCCAAACAGCCCTACGTCTTCATTTCAGAAAAAAGTGCGCTAGCCGATGAAATCAAAGAAAAGCTCCCGTGGTCCGAGAACATTCTGAATTCCACCCGCTATGCCACAGTACAGCTGTCGTGGAAGTCCAGTCTTGGATCCCCAGGAAAGCGTAATCTGGTAATCGACAAGCTTCTCTGCTGGGAGCTCCTTGGAGTGGGATCAGAGGTCAGCGAGCCAGAAGCGTAGGTTCCGCGAGTTCCAGTGCGGCCTGTAAAATCGCTCGCGACTTTCGAGAGGTTCCCGAGCTACCTCCAGAACTCAACCAAAGCAGACTGTCCAAGTGAAAACTTCTTCAATCGATTTTCTCTGAAACGAGAAAATTGTAAAAATTAGAATTCATATTTGCAACAACCGGAAGAATGGGATAAATTATCGTGGCTATAGAAAATACCACTGAAGATGATTCTCATTAATTTATCCGAATATTTAAGGCAACATAGTCCGGTAGCCAACCTCCTTGCGGACAAAAAGCATCGGATTGTTCGCTCCGAGGTCTCGCCCAACCTTTCACTCACGCATCCTCAATAGCGCATGTCTGTTATTGGCAATCCAGTACCAGCACGGCCCGTTTCCTCATCCTTGAAGGAAACGCCACTGGCGGTCAGCAGCGCATTGCCAGAATCGCACGCGTTTGGAATTGGCTTCAGCGCCATCAGCGCGCCAGAGTTCTTCAGACAACTGGGAAATCGAATTCGCGCCCGAGATCCCCAGTACGTTGTCACTCCAAACCTCGATTTCGCCCGCATTGCTTCACACACACCAGCATTTCACCGCGCGCTCAAGAACGCCTCCTTGCGGCTTTGCGATGGTGCGATCCTCTACCACCTACTCAAGCTCAAAGGACGCCCGGTTCCTGAGAAGCTGTCTGGCTCTGACCTTACGCCACAGATTCTTCAATACGCAGTCGACCAGGGCTTCACTGTTTACCTGTTCGGAAGTGACGAACAGACTTTGAAGAAAGTGCAGCAACGTTATGGCGATGCAATCGTCGGCTGGGATGCGCCACCTTACCGCAAGGATTTATCGGAGAACGACAAATTGAACCAGCCCTACATTGATCGCATTCGTGCACTGCAACCAGACATCGTTCTCGTCGCCCTGGGGGCTCCCAAGCAGGAACTATGGGCACAGAATTACCATCGTGCCTGCGCTGCACCGATGACATTATGCATTGGTGCCAGCTTGGATTTCATCAGCAATAAAGCCCGCCGTTCCCCGAAGATATTCAGCGCACTGTGCATGGAATGGGTCTGGCGGCTGGCCATGGAGCCTGGCCGCCTGTGGCGCCGCTATTTGAGTGATGCCGTATTTTTGATCACCCACTTTTCAAAGTGCTGAAAGTGGCGTGAACAACTCAGTTTAACAGGCTTGGCGACTAGCCAGCGACCTTTGCTTTACTCACCGGATCTAACGCCCCCCTGCGCGCATCTCCCTTTTTCAGCAACGATTTCCCGGGCGTCGTGCCTGAAGCATTTACCGCACGATTACGCTGAATCGGTTTCTTGGACAATGGCCACGGCGCTTCAATGTTCAATGCTCCAGGAGGAGTCATCGACAGGGATTCCGTGTCACTCACTTGATAAGTGCCGTAGAGGAGTGGCAACGCCGTAAAACACAAGTGATCACTACCGAGCCTCTTGATGTTTAAAACTGCGGCAAAGTCACGCGATCGATTCACCGTAATCTCCTGTCCTTCAGTAAACAGGGTTTCCGGGATTTCTGTCGCCGGAAAAACGAACTCAAAAACCGCATTGGGAAAAATCCGCCTCACCTTGTCCTGCCCCTGGCTCGTCAGCGACACACTATCCTCTACCTCTTCAACAGCATACGCCTGCACTATTACACCTGACGTAAAATAATCATCGGCTGTCAGTTCCCTCACATCAGAGATTCGAAAACTGCCTTCAACATAGATCGGCTGCTGCTCATTAAAGTTCCACAAGTAATTTCTCTTCAGCTTGCCATTGGTGCCCTCAAGTTGATCACTGCTGAAGTGGTAAAACTTTCGATAAAGTGCCCGCGCGTCATTGAATCGACCATCAGGAACCGTGTCTGAAGTAAAATCCTCCAGCGCCTCCAACTTCTCCAGTTTAGCCAGCAACTTGTAATTAAACGGCTTCTCGGGAAAGGCGAACAAATACAGGCTGAAGATCCATGATCCAGCGGTCATCACCAAAAGGAACGTAATGAGAATCGTCCACCAGAATAATCCCGCATCGCGCGTGCGCCGTTGAAAATCCCCACCCTGACCATACGCAGGTCGGCGGGTGCTAGTCATTGCTTCAAGTCGGATTGGCAGGCGCAAGAGTGGAAGTGGTGGGAGGTGACGTTTGAGGAAATCGAAGCGTCTAAAAAGATACGTGTTCCCTGATCACTAGGCAAGGTTGATTTTCTGATTCTCATCATCCGCCCTCAGATTCATCTAAGCTTTGCCCTCTTCATCTCCACCACCGCAGACGGCGCCATCCATACTCGCATCATATGCAGGTGCCTTCCCTTCCACCGTCGGCTCAAATGAAGTGCCGCAGCCGCAGCTTCGCGCCGCATTCGGATTGACAATCTTAAACCCGCTGTCGGTCAAATCATCATTGTAGTCAAGCTCCACGCCTGACAGAAAAATCAGGCTTTCGGCATCGACAAATACCTCAACACCCTCACGCCCGAAAACAGAGTCACCTTCAACACGAGTATCCACTTTCATCGCATACTGCATGCCCGCGCAGCCGCCTTTTTCCACGAGAAGGCGCAGGCCTTTTTCACCGTTCGCCTCATCTGAAGAACTCGCCAGCGTCTGTTTCAAGTGATCGACTGCGTTGTCAGTAAGCGTAATCATACGCCTTCAATAGTTGATAGTGAGTCGTATAGCAAATGCCTCTTGAATAATCTACTGGTTGCCTCTGATTGCTACCGGTCGCCTGCAAATCACGCAATTTTCTACTAGTCGTTGCCTTTTTGTGTGGATTCCCATTTGTTCTACAAGTTCCCTGCTCCCCATCATCCTTACCACAATGGCAAAGATTCAAGTGCTTTCCGACATTCTCGCCAGCCAGGTTGCTGCTGGTGAAGTAGTCGAGCGCCCGGCATCCGTGGTGAAAGAACTGGTAGAGAACAGCATCGATGCCGGAGCGGACAACGTGGAGATCCGCATCCAGCGCGGCGGCATTGCCCTTATTCGCATCATCGACAATGGCTGCGGCATGAGCCGCGAGGACGCGCTGCTCTGCCTGGAGCGCCATGCGACCAGTAAGATTCGATCTGCCGAAGACCTCGGCGCGATTCGCACACTGGGATTTCGAGGTGAAGCGCTGCCCAGCATCGCCAGCGTTTCCCGCTTCACTCTCACCACACGCGAAGCTGAAGCGATCGCTGGAACTGAACTCACGGTGGACGGAGGAAAAGTCGGCGACGTGCGCGACAGCGGCACCGCGCCAGGAACGCAGATCGAAGTCCGCACGCTCTTCTACAACGTTCCGGCGAGACGCAAATATCTACGCACGGAATCAACAGAATTCAGCCACATCGAGCACTACATTCGCTTGCAGGCGATCGCCCATCCAGAGGTCAGCTTTACTCTACTGCACAATGATCGACTGGTGTTTCAATTACCCGCAACTACGCGCCTGATTGAGCGTATCGAAGGACTGATCGGCCGCGAAACGTGCGAGCGCTTGATCCAACTGCCTGAGACCGATGCCGGGGCAATTGGCAGGGCAAATGGCGTCGGCATACGTGGGTTCATTAGCGAACCCGGTTACGGTCGTTCTAATCGCAGCCTTCAACTCAGCTTTCTCAATGACCGACCAGTCGAAAGCCCAGCCATCCAACATGGACTACGCAATGGTTACCATGGTGCTCTGGCAAAGGGACAATACCCCATTGCATTTATCTTCCTGACTCTGGATCCCGCAGAAGTGGACGTCAATGTGCATCCTGCTAAGCGAGAGGTGCGATTCTTTGACGGCAATGGAGTCCAGAATGCGATCACTTCTGCCGTCATGCGCGGCCTGCGAAACAATGTGAGAGCGATCGGCGCATCCAAATCGGCAGCGTCTCCCGATCCTCGGCCAGCTCCTGTGGAAGATGTCGAGCTTCCAGCTCCGCATGAGAAGAAGCCCAGCATCCCGTCATCCCCAGCCCCCAGGGTCCACCGCGAGTGGATTAATCCTCCGTCGCAGGCAGAACTGCTAACGCCAACGCCGACACCACCTTCCGTCGATCCCACACCAGAACCGGACAAGGCGGCTACCGCCGAGCCGAAACTGCAGCCACCAGCCGATGATGACGGTGCCAGCGTCAATGCACCAGCACAGCAAAAATTTCGCCTGGTGGGAATGTTAGGAACCACCTATACAATCCTTGAAAGCGGCGAAGGGCTGGTGCTCATGGATCAGCGCGCAGCCCATGAACGTGTCTTGTTTGAATTGGCACTGAAGAACCAACACACGGACGAAGACACGCCCTCTCAGGGCCTGTTGATTCCGGTCATGCTTCAGCTCAGCCCGAAAGAATTCGATTTCGTCCGCCAGAATATTCCCGCCATCCAGCGACTCGGATTCGGGATCGAAGAATTTGGAGCCAACACCGTCAAAGTCGACAGCTTCCCTGCTTTCTGTAATACCACCGATGCGCAGGCCTTTCTCGACATGGTGATCGAAGGCCTGCATCAGCTCCGTGGATCGGGATCCTCCAGGCTCAGCGACGAAGCCATCGCCACGGCCGTGTGCCGCCAGGCCGTGCGCCAGCGTGACACTTTGTCCGATAAAGAAGTGCGTCGACTCATCGACGATCTACTCGCCTGCGACATGCCCTACTGCTGCCCAAGTGGCAACCCCACCCTCATCCAAATCTCGTGGTCAGAGTTGGCGCGGAAGTTCGGCAAACAGGGATGATCCCATTGGATCCAAAATTTCCATAGCAGCCAAACTTGCAAGAGCGTTCTCAGCCACGATCAAAAAAACCGACAAGCGACATTTGACAGACCCTACATGGCGACTGTAGCAAAGGGACGGTATACGGAGAAATTGTTCTTATGTCTGATCCGATACCACCTATCCCCCTCGGTCTTAGTTTTGACGACGTCTTACTCGTCCCTCAGCACAGCGCTGTGCTGCCCTCTGATGTGGAAATTTCCACACGCCTGACCGAAAAAATCCACCTTAAGATTCCTATCGTTTCCTCGGCGATGGATACGGTGACGGAGTCCGAATTAGCAATCGCCCTGGCGCGCGAAGGCGGGCTGGGCGTCATTCACCGAAACTCAGAACCCGACAAGCAGGCAGAGGCGGTGAGCAAGGTGAAACGTTCCGAAAACACGGTGATCCAGGATCCGCTCACGGTCACGGAAAACCTGACTATGCGAGAGGTCTATGGAATCATGCAGGAACATGGTGTGGCCGGATTTCCAGTCGTGGATTCTGACCATAAACTGGTCGGAATGATGACCACCAGGGACATGTGGTTGATCGAATCCGAAGACACACTTGTGGCGGATGTCATGACGCCCAAGGAACGGCTGATCACCGCCCCAGTTAGCACTGCGATCGAAGATGCCACCCTTCTGTTGTCGAAGAACCGTATCGAAAAGCTGCCATTGATTGACGAAAATGGTCGCCTTGCGGGAATGATCACCGCACAGGATATTCAAAAACGCCTGCAGTTCCAAAATTCCTGTAAGGACGCTCAAGGCAGACTTCAGGTCGGTGCTGCTGTCGGTGTCGGTGAAGATTTTCTTGATCGAGCCAAGCTCCTCGTCGCTGCGGGCGTCGACGCCATATTCATCGACGCCGCGACCGGCCACACCACAAAAGTTGTGCAAGTGGTTGAAATGCTAGTCAGCACATTCAAAGGAAAAATTCCTGTGGTCGCGGGCAACGTTGTCACCCCTGAAGGCGCACGCGACTTGCACCAGGCAGGTGCAGCTGCCGTCAAAGTGGGAGTCGGCCCTGGATCGATTTGCACCACGCGCGTGATCGCCGGAGTCGGAGTGCCGCAATTCTCAGCCATTCAGCAGGTCGCCTCCTACTGCCGGGACTGCGGGCTCACACTCATCGCCGATGGTGGCATCCGCTACTCAGGTGACCTGGTCAAAGCGCTGGCCGCAGGTGGCGACTGCGTGATGCTCGGCTCGATCCTTGCAGGCACCCGCGAAAGCCCCGGCAGCATGGTCAACCACCAGGGGCGAACTTTCAAAGAATACCGCGGCATGGGATCACTGAAAGCCATGCGTCAAGGGTCCAGCGATCGCTACGGTCAGAATGCTTCCGGCAAACTGGTAGCAGAAGGCGTCGAGGCCCGAGTCCCCTACAAAGGGCGCCTGTCTGATGTCGTGTTCCAGCTTCTGGGTGGACTGCGCTCCGGCATGGGCTATGTGGGAGCGCGCAATTTGGACGAACTGCGCCAGCGCGCCAAATTTGTCCAGATCACCAGTGGTGGTCTGCGGGAAAGCCATCCGCACGACATCGTTATCACTGAAGAACCGATCAACTACCAAAGCCTCTAACCAGCAGTAGCGCATTCTCACACTGCCCGGGTTCCCCTTCCTCTCCTATGAGTGATTTCTCTCCTATTGCCGTCATCGATTTCGGCTCCCAATACAGCCAACTCATCGTCCGCCGCGTTCGCGAACTCGGTCGCTTCGCAAAACTATTCGGCCCGGATGAACTGCACCTTACGGGAAAGCCGGCAGCCGTTATCCTGTCGGGCGGCCCGCGCAGCGTCTCGGAAAAAGATGCCCCGGACATCGACCTCGACTACCTGAAGTCACTCAATGTCCCCGTGCTGGGTGTCTGCTACGGCATGCAACTGCTCATCACTAAACACGGTGGCAATGTCAAGCCGTCCGACCGCCGAGAATACGGGCCTGCCACACTTATTCCAACGGGCTCTGACTCCTGCCTCTTCAATGGTATCTCAAAAGAATCCCAGATCTGGATGAGCCACTCTGACACCGTCGGTGACTTGCCTGATTCTGTATCCATCGTTGCCAGAAACCAGCATGGCACACCGGTGGCGCTGCAATTCTCAGATGACTGGTTCGGCATCCAGTTTCATCCGGAAGTCACGCATTCTCATGAAGGAACACAGGTCTTAAAAAACTTTATCGACCTGGCAACCGACGCGCCAACATTCGAAATCGAGTCCTTCAAAGACCATCTGATTCAGGAAATTCAGGCGCAAGTGGGAGACCGCGAAGTCGTTTGCGGCGTCTCTGGTGGTGTCGACTCCACCGTGCTCGCCGTGTTATTGAACGAGGCAAAGATTCCCATGCGGGCCATCTTTGTCGACCATGGATTACTGCGGAAAGATGAGCCCGCGGAAGTCCTGGCACAATTCAAAGAACTTGGCATCGAAATCGAATTGATCGATGCATCCGAACGTTTTCTTTCGGCGCTCGAAGGCGAATCCGATCCCGAAAAGAAACGCAAAATCATTGGCGATCTATTCATTGATGTCTTCTTTGATGCGGCATCCGATATCCAGCTTCTGGCGCAGGGAACATTGTATCCCGATGTGATTGAAAGCGCCTCCAGCGGGTCAGCAGCATCCAAGATCAAAACCCACCACAACCGGGTCGACCGCATACTCGATCTGCAAAAAGAAGGTCGCGTCGTCGAACCTCTGGCCGAACTCTTTAAGGACGAAGTCCGCCAGTTGGGGACAACGTTAGGGATTTCTAGACCTATCCTTTACCGCCACCCATTCCCTGGCCCCGGCCTTGCGGTTCGCTGCCCGGGAGCTATCACGCCTGACAGACTGGAAATCATCCGCGAGGGCGATGCCATCTTCATGCGCCAGCTCAAAGAAAGCGGCTGGTATGACAAGGTCTGGCAAGCCTACTGCGCGCTCATTCCCGTGCGCACCGTCGGCGTCAAAGGCGACGAACGTTCCTACGAATTTGCAGTTTCCCTGCGCGCCGTCATCTCGGAAGATGCCATGACAGCCCACTGGGCACACCTGCCATACGAACTACTGGGTTCAATTTCGAATGAGATTCTCAATAGCGTCGCCGGCGTCAACCGCGTCCTTTACGATATCTCTACCAAACCACCGGCCAGCATTGAGTGGGAGTAACGGCGATCCCACAGCACTCAGCACGATGCATCCTAAACCCCGATTCGAAGAACTCGCCTACCACAAGACTCCACTCGGTGAATTGATCCTGCGTCGGCGCACGATTCTTTCGCTCGAGAACCGGGAGGTCTACGAGATCATTCTTGGTGATGCGTTTTTAATGTCGAGCCTGTTCACTGTAGTTGAACAGGAGCTGGCAACGCTGGGCCTTGCCGCCGCAGCGGAATCTTTTCCAGGAAATGCGGCTCTGGATGTTGTGGTCGGCGGACTGGGGCTTGGCTACACAGCGGTCGAGGCACTCAAAGATCCAACCGTTGGCACGTTGAACGTGGTCGATTACCTGGAACCTGTGATCGAATGGCACCGCACAGGACTGGTTCCTCTGGGGAAAATGCTGACAGATGACGACCGTTGCGAATTCGTGCATGGCGATTTCTTCGCCCTCGCACTGGCAGATGATGGACATCCTGGCTTTGCCCCGGATGACCCGGAAAAGCGATTCCACGCCATCCTGCTGGACATCGATCACTCGCCATCCAAGCTTCTCCATGACCGCCATGCCACGTTCTATTCAACCGATGGCTTGAAGCGCCTGGCGACACGGCTGCATCCTGGCGGAATCTTTGCACTTTGGTCAGACGATCCACCACATACCGCGTTCATGGTGACACTGGAAAGTGTGTTCGCGTCCTGCGAATCTCATATTGTGACATTTGAAAATCCCCTGCTTGGCCAGGATTCTGCGAGCACCGTCTACGTAGCGCGGACTTTCAACCAATCCGCCAGGTAAGCTCCAACTGCATTCCCAGCGGGAGCGGCGTCACCTTTCCCTCTGGAGTATCGATCGCAACCGAGGTTGATGGCTCACGGATCAGGGAAAAATTCTCCTTGGAAGCGGAAAACCCATAGAACGCGGGACCATTGTTAGAGAGAAATCCAGCGAAGCTCGCTGCGCCTTGCGTTGATGCAAGGTCAACTCCTGCAGCCTCAAATGCCATGGCGTAAAGCTGCGGCGCGCAGCCTCCCGTAAAGCATCCTGCAGCGCAACCACAGTCAGTTGCTTTGGTCGTGTGTGGCGCACTGTCAGTGCCTGCGAAAAATTTGGTTTGCCCGGGCCGGGTCACTGCTTCCCGTAAAGCGGCACGGTCGTCCTCGAACTTCACGATCGGCAGGCAGTAAAGATGGTAGCGGAGGCCCTGGATCAAATGCCCGAGCGTGTAGAGCAGATGCTGAGGAGTCACGGTTGCGGCAACGTTACGATCCGCACTTTGCACATATGCTGCGGCTTCGTGCGTCGTGATGTGCTCACACACAATGCGCAGATTGGGATGCGCGTCTCGCAATCGTGGCAGAAAATCGCGATAAAAAAGCGACTCAGCACTTTGCTTTCGCGACAAATATTCGTCGCCCGGAAGCGCATGTTGTTCGCCATGAATGCAGAGTACAATTCTGTGTTCTTCCATCGCACGCAAAACATCACCGCCGATGAATTCTGCCATCGGAACGCCATGCTCAGAATTCGTCGTACCGTGCGGCGGGTAGTATTTGCAAGCCTCCAGCATTCCACTTCTTGCCCCAGCTGCGATCATTTCCGCTGTGGTCTCTCGCGTAAGATACAGAGGAATGATCGTCTTCTCAAAGCGATCCGCGCCCGCAGCATCAAGCATTGCGCGATAAGATTCGATACTCCACGCAACCTCAGTCGCCGCCCCGGTGATGCGCGCGATCGGCGGGCGAGTATTCGGCATTGCCAGAGCTCCAGCACATCCCATGTCAATGTGCGCCTGCACATAGTCCGGGATCGCGGGCCCCTGCCGAAAATGGGTGTGCAGGTCAAACCAGCGTGGCAATTCAAGTTTCAACGGCGTCATCGTATAGTAACAGTAGCGGAAGTAGTAGGCATGTCAGGGCAGCGACAGCTCAGTGCGCTGCCGATTCTCAAAGCGCAGTGTGGTTGTTAGACCCACGGACTTCGCAAGTTCAACGGCCTCGCTAAAATCACGGCCAACGTGCGCTGGATCGTGAGCATCTGAACTGATGAGGACTGGCAACTTTGCCTCAGCCATCATTTCTAGAAACGGAGCTGCAGGATAGAATTCCTCAATTTCCTTGTATCGACCAGCGGTATTGATCTCGAATGCGGCACCTGTATCAACCGCCGCCTGAATTGCTGGTTCGTAGTAACTTCTCAAGTCCCCTTCCGGTCGATGACCAAATTTCTTCGCCAGGTCAGGATGCGCGTAAAAGTCGAACAACCCGGTGCGCACACAGGCAGCATAGGCGTCCCAATATTGCTGCCAGACATCGGTGACATCACTCTGCGACCAGCGCGAAAGATGCTTGGGGTTATCGATGTCCCACTCCGGAGAAATATAATGCACCGCACCAATGAGGTAATCAAAGTCCGCCATGCCCGCGAGTTCCTCGATCCATGGCTCGTGCCCGGTCAAGAAATCGACTTCAAGGCCAAGCCTTACAGGGTAATCTGGATACGCAGTTCGAGCCTCAGCAACTAACTCAAGGTAACGCGGAAAATCCTCCAGCAGCATGCGCCAGTCGTCGATCTCTGTCGGCATCGGGCTGTGATCAGAAATGCCAATCTCACCCATTCCCATTGCCTGCGCTGCACGCACATAGTCGATCGGCTTTCCTTCTGCATGATGGCAGAGTGCATTGTGGGTGTGATAGTCGGCGAGCCCCTTCAAGGTCATGTCTGACCATGTCCCGCAGTCGCTCGCTAGTCTACTATGAAAATTTTCACCGGAGCAGGAATTCCTTTGAGTGCATGTTCGCCACAGGATCGACACCGCCCCTTGCCCTCTTCCCATCCAGCAACGAATGCCTCGCTGAGCACCAGTGGATTGCCCACCGTGCGGGTCAGCGATTCAATGCGAAACGCCAGATTCACCGCATCTCCCAGCGCCGTCTTCTGGCCCCGCACCATGGCCCCCAGGCTAGCTCGACCGCAATGGATGCCGACGCCACATTCCAGCAGCATTCCATGTTGATCCAGCATCGTCGCATGCCTGGCGGACAGCTGCTGCGTGCGCTCCAGCAATTGGAACCCTGCGTCCACGGCACGCGTGCGATTCTCACTTCGCACTGACGTCCAATAGGCAAAGACACAGTCACCAATAAATTTATCAATGATGGCACCGCCTCCGCCAAGAATCTCCTGGCAATCTGCATACCAGATGCGCATCAATCCCGTCAATTCAGTTTCAGAAAGTGCTGCAGACAGACGCGTGTATCCTTTCACATCGGCCACTAGAAACAGCATCGGCTGTTCCGCAAAACCAATCATCGTCGCATCTCCCATCCCGACAAGAGAGGTATCGGTTGTATCTTGGGTACAAAATCGAATGCGGCTATTGCCGATCTCGATCTGATCACCGTCACGCAGGCGAGTGGGCCGCGCGACGGGCACCCCATTGAGCACTGTGCCATTGGCACTATCCAAGTCGAACAGCAGATAGCTTGTCCCTTCCTTACGGATCATTGCGTGCTCACGCGACACGCGCTGATCGTCAATCACTACATCCACAGTAAGCTTCCTCCCGAGCACACACACGTCTTTTAACGGGACAGGTGGATCCTTGCCATCAATTTCAATTGCGCCATCCATTGAGCTAATTCATGAGGACTCAGTATGAGGAATCTACCGCAGGAAGCAGCCGACCGTGCGAAGGTGCGCGTCTCAATCCGGCATCGGATGTTTCAATTCGAATTCCTGGTATGCATTCTTTATCGAAGCATTTGCCGCCTGGACTTGATCCAACTCCGCCTGAATGGCCACGGGATCAGTGTCCGCAGCAGCGGCGGCTTTCTGCTCCATTTTCGCACGGAATTCCTCCAGTTCTTCGGTGAGATCCGCCACCTCTGCCTCAGCGGCAACGACCTGGCTTTCGAGACCACCGCCGTCGCTGAATTGCTCCTTACAGCCACTGAGCGCCGACAGCGCGACGCAAACGCTGAGTGCGACACTCCCACTGATCAAAGATTTCAGATTCAATTTCATGGTGCGAGGATAGCAGGGAACTCCTCAAGTAGAAGGACAAAAAACACACGGTTCTTGCGTCTGAGCGCCTCACTGTTCAGACTGAATCCATGTTTTCGATTGCCCGATCCCCCCGGCCACAGTGCATATTTTGGCTTTTGCTCACAGCAGCCTGGCTCGGCGCTGCATTGGCACCAGCAATGGGGCAGGATCTGCCGCCTGATGCGGTCACTGCGCGCTTTGGCAAACCTCAGAAGAAAGTGCGGATATTCAGTGAACCATTTGCAGATCAACGGTTCTCGCTGGGTGCTGATGAAGTGGTCGTCTTCGTCGGCCAGGAAAACATGGTACGAGTGCAGAAATCGGGCGAACTGGAAGCACGGCTGGCAATGATTTTTGCCGCGCAACGACCGCAGTTTCGGTCGATGGCATGGGAAGGCGACACGGTTTATGAGCAACGGCGTGAGCTCAACTTTGGCTCGTGGGAAGAGCAGCTGAAGGCAGTCGATGCCACGGTCATCATCGCGCAATTCGGGCTGATGGAATCGCTTGATGGACCTGAGCGGCTGCCTGAGTTCGTTGCAGCCTACCATCGGCTGCTGGATCGGTTTGCGACCAAGACACGCAGGGTGGTTCTCATTCCTCCGGCCACGGACCCCTCTAAAGATTACGCTGTAGCAATTCGAGAAATTGCCGAGCAACGTGGAGCAATCTATTGCGATCTCTACGATGACTTCCACTCGCCCTCTATCGGACAAAAGGATTGGTCTCAGCCGCTATGGAACAATAGTCGAATCCATCTAACGCCAGCAGGGTGTGAACTTACCGCCCTCTACATTGCACAAGACCTTTTCCCTGAAAAAGCTTGGCCAGAAACAAAACTCTTCTCAGCCCTGCGTGAAGCCGTGGTCGAGAAAAATCGTCTATGGTTCAACTGCTGGCGTCCCATGAACTGGGCCTTCGCCTATGGTGACCGCACGACACAATTATTCGGCCAGCCCAGTCAGCCCAGTCAGCCCAGTCAGCCCATCGAAGACCAACCCTGGCTAACACAGGAACTGGCAATTTACAAGGCGCTCATCGACCAGGAAGAAGCCCGAATCTTCTCCCTGGCTCGTGGAGAGGTTGCTCCAGCGCGCACCAGTGCTGTGCAAGAATCTACTTCCGATCCCATTGAAAATCTTGAAGATCCGGCAGAGGCACTTTCAGCCATGCAGGTTGCAGATGGCTTTACAGTAAATCTTTTTGCTGGCGAAGCGAATGCTGTCGTCAATCCAGTGCAGATTGCCTGGGATGCACGTGGCCGGTTGTTTGTCGCCTGTTCCCCTACCTATCCTCACATTGTTCCCGGCGCACAACTAGCTGATTACATCCTCATCTGCCACGACACCGATGGTGACGGCACCGCTGACAAGTTTGAAAAATTTGCCGAAGGCTTATTTATGGTTCAGGGACTCGAACCTGGCGACAGTGGACTCTACGTCTGCGCAGGCACCGAGCTCCTGCACCTGCGTGATACCGACGGAGATGATCGAGCAGATCAACATGAGGTGGTTCTGTCAGGGTTTGGTACAGGAGATGCGCATCAGCTGATCAACTCGATTTCACGCGGTCCGGAAGGCAACTATTGGTTTACGCAAGGCCTGCACGTAAACTCAGTGGTTGAAACACCTCATGGCATCACACGCCTGGAAAAATCGGGTGTCTGGCGCTGGAATCCGCGTAATTTAAAGCTCACCGGATTCTTCAATGGCGCGAAAGCGGGCCACAATTGCTGGGGCGTGGCCTTCGATGACAACTATCAACCATTTCACAAAAGCGGTGACCGCCCCGATGGCTACTGGATGACGCCCGGCCTAATTGAGCTCGACGATCCCGCCGAATACCACCCCACGGGAGCACTTTTCCAAGCACCGGCTAAAACCACTTCGCTCGACTTCATCGGCACCAGACACTTCCCGGAGAAATTTCAAGGATGTGCGGTTCTCGGCGGATTCATGGCCAACACAATCGATCTCTACCGCTTGCACGATGACGGTGCGGGCTTCGAATCCGAACGACTGCCAGAATTGCTAAAATCAAGCAACTCAGCATTCCGCCCAGTCGACGTCAGTATGGGCCCGGACGGCGCACTCTACGTTTGCGACTTTCACAACCGCCTCATCGGCCACTACCAGACATCTTATCGCGATCCCGGCCGCGATCACAGCCACGGTCGCATTTGGCGAATCACTGCAAACGAACGGCCACTGATCAAACAACCTGACCTTGTTCATTTGGAGATCAACGGCCTGTTGCAACAACTAGAATCGCCCGAAAGATGGACCCGCTATCAGGCAAGAGGATTGTTATTCGATCGACCAGACGCATCGACTGAGATTCCTGAGTTTGGCATGGTGATTCAAGCAAGGCGTCATCTCAAAGAAAACAGGCAAGCGCCACAGCTTCGTTCACGGCTTGCATCATTAGTCGATGCCGTAAACACTCTTGAGTCCGAAGAAGCTTTCTCAATTCTGGTCAAAGTCTTCAATCAGCCACGCGATCGCTTCATCGACTACGCCCTGGTCAATGCTGCACGCGCCCTCCGCGCCTACTGGCAACCTCTCGCCGCCACAGGCAAACTGGAAGTAGATCCTGACATCCTGACATTCCTCCAGAAGAACGCCGGAGCACAGAAAGAGAAACCTTCCGGCCAGGCGATCTACGAGAATCTCTGCCTCAATTGCCATCAGGCCGATGGCAAAGGCCTGCCAGCGATCTATCCGCCTCTGGCAAACAGCGACTGGGTCACAGGAACCAACATCGATCGCGTGATCGAGATCACTATCCGAGGTGCTCAGGGCCCCATCACCGTAAACGGAAAACCCTTTAACAACATCATGCCCCCCTCCGGCCTCAGCGACCACCAAGTCTCCGACGTCTTGACCTACGTGCGCACTCACTTCGGCTACAAAACAACAACACCCATCACCCCCGAGCAAGTGCAGCAAGTCCGCAGCAGAATCCCAACAGACAGTGGGCTCTGGTCAGAAAGCTCCCGGTAAAGAGCGCCAGCGCTTTCACTATTTCGTGCCCGGGGTGTGGAAAAGCCAACTGCTACAACTCGCGCGCTCAGTGCAACCGCGGGGTGGTAGAATCTGGTGACTGTTCCCGCTGCGGATGTGATCTGGCTCCTCTGATCGATGTAGTACAATATTCCCAACCATCCAGAAGCTCGACGTATCTTGCTCTGCAGAATGGCCAGTCCGCGCGCGCTCATAGTCGCCCATCGATTCAACCTGCCGCGCCTTTGCCTCGATCTCTATCGGTGTCACATTTCGCGACGCCGTTGCTTTCCCAGCACCCTTCTTAGAGCGTTGAGATTTCGCTTTGCGTTGACGCTTACGTTCTTCTTTGTCGGTATTTACACCCCCGATCATTCAACGAGAGGGGCATTCTCGCACGGCGATCTGGTGTAGTTTCACCGACTCAGCGCATCCAGGATCGATTCCGCGGCCCCGTAGGTGATGTCATTGTGGCCGAATCCTGTGAGTTCTGTAAAGTCGGTAAAGCATCGGAATTGTTCACTGAGGCTGCGGCCCATAGTGATGGGGACAATGTTATCGGCATTTCCGTGAAGGATGGAGACTTGTGGCAGAGGAGAAATTTTTGTTAATTCTTTAAGGCGCGCGACATTGTTCCAGCGATGGCGGAGCACGTGGCAGTGCAGTGGGCCAGCGGTGCGGCGTGCCATGTCGAGCATGGTGGTGAATGGCGAGATGAGAACGATGCGATTCACTTGATAGTGAACGGCCGCCTGCAGGCCGGCGGCGGCACCGAGTGATTGCCCGAGAACTGCGAGTCTGGGCTGCAAGTCTTCACGCTCACTGCATTTTAAGTGCAGTGTTAGTGCCTCTACTGCACCCAGAGTCGATTGCAGAATGGAATCCGGCGATGGGGCACCCTCACAGGAACCGTAGCCAGGATAGTCGATTAGAAGAAACCCTGCGTATTCGCCACGATACAATGTAAGAAAATCAACCCAGCCGAGAGCCTGCGCGGCATTGCCTCCGAATACTAGCCATACTCGATCTGGCAGTTTCGGCGGCGAATCTGGCGAAGCACCCCGAGTGATCCAATACGCTTCCTGCCTGCCCTGTTCGGTCGAAAACTCCAGCGACACGACTCCCGAATGTTTCACGTAAGTCTCTACCTCGCCTGGCTCGTAAGCAGCCCCATGATAGATCATCGAGTTCTGCGCAAAGAACAGCATCACCCCAAAGACAACAATGACCATCAGGGCAACCTTGAGTAAGAATATGATCATTCGAGTGAAGGACGAATGCTGAGGCGTTGGGATACTTTCCATGCGCTGGACTGCTGCATTTTCTCTAAGACCGTCTCATCAGGCGAATGCACTTGATCCGACCGCGATCGCCAGTGCTTTCCGTCGCGATGGCGGGATCATCCTTAAAAGCATTGTGAACCAACCGACGTTCATAGGAATTCATGGGCTGCAAGCGGACAGACTTTCCGCTAACTCGAACGCCCTCAGCCAGGTTGCGAATTTTTTTCAGCATAGCATCCTCCCGCATGGTGCGGTGGTGTTCGATATCGATGCGAATACGTGGCGCTTTTGGATCACGCACATGCACGAGGCGATTCACCAGATACTGCAAGTCTTCCAGTCGTTGCCCGCCACGACCGATGAGCAGATCCGCTTCTTCGGTGAACACCTGCAGCCCTCCATCGGGGTGACTCTGATCCTCTTCCACCCGAGCGACGAAGCCAAGGTATCCCAGCATGGTATCAAGAATCTGTTGTCCCTGCTCGAGAGTGGTTACGCTCATCCGCAGAAGTTACCATAAGAACCAAGGCAAGTGCAATATGGAAACAGCTCCCAGCTCCGGTCAGCTGGCCGCAGATTGTTCCTCTGCGGGCGCTTCTCCCCCTTCTTTGATCACCGTCACTTCGGCGGCGCTCTCAGCTGGAGGTTTGGCAGCAGCATCCGTTCTTGCTTTTCCGCCAAGTAATACAGAGACTTCATCCTGCACCGATGCGATCTCTGACAGTTTAAGCTGAGGATCGCGGACGATGTAAACTTCGCCTGATGTCAGGTGTTCATAGATCAACAATATTCCGGTATCTGTTTTGCGTTTGTCAGTTTGCTTCAGCGTCTTTTTCCGCTCGAGCATGAGCGCCAGAATGTATCGAGCGTTCTCGGTAGAAGCTTCGTCGTCTTCCACCAGTCGACGCAGCAGTGACTCCGCGCCTTCTTTCTCCACCACATTCTTAGAGGTTTCCCTGGCTACCGGGACTTCAAACTCGCTTTTCCAAAATGAAAATGGGGTGAGAGTCTCTCGGACTTCGTTCCACGCGCTGACGGAAAAATCTTTGCGTGACAATTCTCCGGTTTCTGGGTCTTCGAACAGCGCGGTGTAAAGCGGATCACCATCGGCGAACTCCGACTCTGTGTGGGAACATTCGCGAGCACGTGTTCTGATTTTCCATTCTTGATGAATAGCCATGCGTTAGTTAAAATGTGGAATTGGCGGGTGAAATTGCTGAACCGATTGCGAAAGGAGCGCGAATAGTGAGTTCGCGATAGAAGCGACGAACGTCAAGCAGAACGACCGAAGCGGAACCAGCGCATCGGATTGAGATGGCTGATGTCCTTGTTTCTTGCGCGGTAGTAAAGCAAAACCGCGCCAATGCCAGCAAAAAGAATGTTTGCCAGCCAGGCTGCCGTCACTGGCGTGAGGTATCCGCCCTCTCCTGCCTTGGTGAAGGTCGATGTCAGGAAGAAAACGGCGGCAAAAATAAAGATGGCACAGGCAACGCCGCCCAGTAGTCCACGGCGCGAATAGACGATCCCAAGGGGTGCCGCAATCAGCACCACGACCACGCAACGAAAAGGAATGGCAAAGCGCGAGTGCATTGTCGTGCGATACTTCGCAAGTCGGCGCTCGGAAAAACTGGCATTGGTATTCAAGTAAGCCATCAATTCGCGCACACCCAGAAATTCCGGCTTTATTTGATCACTCTGAATGAGCCACGGTGTTTCCTTCCAGCCTGTAATTTCTAAAAGAAGAAAGGGTTTCCCCGCAGAGTCTGGCGTTTCCCAATAGCGACCATCCTTCAGTATCCAGCTCTTCCCAAGTGGTTCCCACCAGGCGAATTTTGCATACCATTGCCGACTGGGTTTGCCATCCTCATTCTCTTCGTGAATCTCAAGGTTTTTGATTCTGTTGCTCCTGCTCAAATCGATTGGCAGACGATCCATGTACCAGAAGCGACGTTCCTCTTTGTTCATAAAGCCGACGTTGCGAGCGTCGGTCTTATTCTTCGACGAACTCTTTTTGGAACCAATCGATTGCAGCATCTCGTCTTTCAATCGCTCAGCCCTGGGTGCCCACTCGTAGTTAAAGGCCAATGATACCAGCGCGCAGTATCCGCCGATGAGAATCAGTGGCATCAGAATCCGCAGCATACTGCGCCCGGAACCGAGCATCGAAATAATTTCATTGGAGCGCGACATTTTACCAAGAGCATAGAGCAATCCCAGCAGCAACGAAGCATCCACAACCGAGACCAGCATGAACGGAATCTGGATCACATAAAACTGAAGGACGGTCATCAGGTTGGCTGAGCCGTCCATGAAGTCTCCCCCATTGTCTCCCAGATCCATGATGATCATGATCGACACAATGCCGGAAAGACACAGGAGAAACGGAACACCAAAAACGCGCACCACATACTGATCCATGACCGAAGCGCGATAGTAAAAAATGGTAAAGATCGGCGGGCTTAAAATTGCCAGGCCAATAAAAACCAGCTTTGCGATGTAGGCATTGAATGACGGGGACTCGCCATGCAGGCTGGACATTGCTGACAGCAAATTATGATGCAGATCGGAGTAAATCCAGAAGGCAAATACCAGCACACTGCTGATCAAAATGGGAAGTAATAATGCTGGCCCGCGCACGCGCACCAACGTCACAATAAACGCCGGGATCAGGCTGACGATCACTGCGATCCACGATTTTTCGATAAAGCGGAACACCAGCTCAGCTTCAGATTGGGGAAAGAATGCGGCCTCAACGAAAAGAGCGACTTCGCCTGAAGTGATCGGCGCACGAATCATCGAAAAGATATATAGAAATGCGCAATCGATTCCGATGACCGCAAGAATCCCGGGCAGCAAGCGCGAGCGCAGCAGCCTGGCAATGGGTCCTGAGGGAATGGATTGGGCGTCCTGAGACATGGTCGATCGAAACTGTCGTGCGAGCGAAGCTCGAACATGCTTCCACCGTCCAATCATGGCAAGCGGGAAACCCCTCGATACCATGACGGCCATGTCATCTGCGTGCCGGGCAGATCTTGACCTTTTCATTGCCAACGGGCCAATCAATGGCACCGTGGCCGTCGAAAACTCTCTATGAATACGAATCTTGGTGGAATGCTTCTGCTCCTTTTCAAGGGTGCTGCAATGGGAATCGCAAATGCCATTCCTGGCGTCTCAGGCGGGACTATTGCTTTTATTACCGGAATTTACGAAAACCTGATCAACGCCATCAAGTCGTTCGATTTGAAGGCCCTGACGCTACTGCGGAAATTTCAGTTCCGGGAATTTGCTGCCCACACTAAAATCTGGTTCCTTGCGCCATTAGGGCTGGGTGTACTAGTCGGACTGGTCGGCTCCTCTTATGCGTTGAAGCAACTGTTCAAGACGCATGAACTCTACGTCTGGTCGTTCTTCTTCGGCCTCATCGTCGCGTCCATTTTCTCCGTAGGAAAGATGGTCAATAAATGGGGGCTGGTGCCGATATTGAGCCTGATCATCGGTGCTGGAATTGCAATCGGTATTGCGATGATTGGCGCTGCAGATGAGAACCGCAATTTCGTTTACCTGGGACTGTGTGGCGTCGTAGCGATTTCGAGCATGATCATTCCTGGCATCTCTGGCTCCTACGTCCTCATCCTGCTGGGTAACTACAATCTAATCATGCTGGATTCGGTCACCAATCTGGGCGATGGCATCAAAGCAATGGATTGGCCCAAAGTGCGCGAAGCACTGGCCATCATCATTCCCGTCGGCATTGGTTGCGTCATCGGCATTGCAGCACTGTCCCGCTTTCTCTCATGGTTGTTCAAACGGTTTCACGACGCAGCAATCGCTCTCATGACAGGATTCGTGCTCGGCTCCCTGCTGGTGATCTGGCCGTGGAAGAAGAGGATTCCTCTGCTCGACGAAAGTGGCGCACCGGTGATCAAAAAAAGCGGCAAAGAAGTCATCGCCGATTACGAACGTTATCTTCCAGATTTTTCTAACAATACCACATGGACAGCGATCGGCTTCATGGTCGCAGCCTGCGCTATCGTGATCATCATGGAAAAGCTGGGAACCAAACGCAGCAACGCCTGAATTCGCACAGCGATCAGCCCAGTCAGCCAGCTTGAGCTTCTCTAACAAAAGCATCGAGGATCTCGCCTACGCGAAGAATCGGCAGTGAAAAATGCCCGTCATCAGGAAACCACGTCCCCGTCGCATGTGGAATTTTTTCGACGATTTCTTTGATCATCCGCGCAGGAATATTTCGGTCGCTCTCACCATGCCAGAACTGCACGGGCACCTGGATATTCTCCAGATCGAATCCCCAGTGACTGTAGTAAACGTCGCCGTCGACGATTAACGGCCGCATGCCATTTTCTGCAGCATCTTGAAAACTCAACGCCACCGCATCGTAGGCATCCGTCTTGTCCAGAGCTCTACGATCTGCCTTTAGAATCGTCCGCATGAATACCTTGATCAATAGATGCTTCTGCGGAAGACACGACACTGCCCTGACCAATGGCAGGAAAGGCGACATCGTCCACGGCGCTATCAGCCGCACTGCACGCAAGATGTGATAAGCAGGGTGCAAGTCACTGCGATCATCAAAAATGGTGAGCGGCGGCGCACCGCAAATGATCCCAGTGGCCGTCAATCTCTCTGGCAAAGCATAGGCGCAGGCCAGCGCATAAGGGCCGCCTCCCGACACACCGAGCACGGCAAATTTTTCTATATCAAGTAATTCTGCAAGTTCCTCAAGCAGCGGCGGCCAATCCAGAAGCTTTCGCTCTGGATCAAATGAGGAACCTCCAATGCCCGGGCGATCAACAGCAAGTATGCGCAATCCTCGCGCCTGGGCAGGCTCATGCAGCAACCGCGCCTGGCGTCGAGAACACGGCCAGCCATGAAAAAAGAACACTGGTATCCCATCCGCAGCGCCGTACTCTGCGAGGCCGATGACACATCCCTTCTGTGTCTTCAATTGAAGATCTTCACGATACATGACTACCGAGGAATACTACACCTTCGAAGTCGTGACGCGCGATTAAACTTAACTTTCACTCTATCACCCCACTAGCTCAGCAAATGACTCTGATGATCATCGAGCACCTCGCGCACCGTGCGATAGAGTTGCGGCAGAGAGTAGGGCTTCTGCAGGAATGAAATTTCTTTTTCTTTTACCATCTGCATCAGAGCAGTCTTGTCGGTGTAACCACTGCTGAGAAGCGCTCTCGTTTCGGGCTTCTCATCCATGAATTTGTCTAACAAGTCGACACCATTTCCATCCGGCAAAACGGCATCGCTGAAGATCAAGTCATACTCACCAGCGTCGAACTGCTCCAGCGCTTCTTTGTAATTCATCGCCTGCACAATTTTATAGCCGCGGCTGCGCAGGGCAGATGACACGAACTTGATGACGCCCACTTCGTCTTCGATAAGAAGGATGCGCTCACCTTTGCCTCGCAGGGAATCATCCCCTTGAGCACGCCTCATCGCCTGCGCTGGTTCTTCAGGTTTCGGCACGGGTGACGAGGTAGCAGGAAGATAGATCAGAAAAGTCGTCCCCTTCCCTTGCTCTGTTTCCACGTAAATTCCGCCCTGATGCTGTTCCACGATTCCGTAGATCACAGACAAGCCCAGCCCCGTCCCCTCCTGTCCTTTCGTCGTGAAGAACGGTTCGAAGATGCGATCCAGATTCTCTTGTGGAATGCCCA
The DNA here is from genome assembly GCA_051270635.1 of Verrucomicrobiales bacterium. Taxonomy (GTDB): domain Bacteria; phylum Verrucomicrobiota; class Verrucomicrobiia; order Verrucomicrobiales; family DEV007; genus JAGROY01. Next base: position 25,150 of record JBNMNB010000030.1, read on the forward strand.
CACCGGTATCTGTAATCTTGATGCAGACATAGTCTCCAACAAGTTCGGGATTCTGCAGGGTGACAGGTGAACTTGCGTCCAGCGTCTCATTGAATGTGGAGATAGTGACATCGCCCCCTTCGAGCATCGCGTCCTTCGCATTTACGACTAGATTCATTAATACTTGTTCCATCTGCCCGGGATCGGCATTCACCGCTCCCAGCGATTCAGACAAGTCGGTGCTCAGCCAAATATTCTCGCCAATAATACGCGCGAGCATGTTGCGCATATCCTCAATCGCCTGGTTCAAATTCAGCGGCACTTTCTTGATAATCTGCTTACGACTGAAAGCGAGCAACTGACGGGTAAGAGACGCAGCACGCTCTGCCGCTTTACGGATTTCCTCCAACTCGGTCAGGTCTTCACCCATTTCCTCGAAACGACCGATCAACATGTCTGAGTAACCGATGATCGGTAGCAGCATATTGTTAAAATCATGGGCAATCCCACCAGAGAGCTTTCCGACTGCCTCCATTTTCTGGCTCTGAGTGAGCTGAGTCTGAAGTTGCTCTTTGTCCGCTTCGACACTCATCCGACAGATGGCGGAGTGCAGAACATCGTTCATCAATCGCAACATCGACACATCGTCGCGACTCCAGGAACGTTCTGATTGCGTCATCGAAATGACGGTGAATGCGCGCAGCGTATCGCCTTCCTTGATCGCGAGGAACAATGCAGATTGCGCACCGCGAATTTCGAAGATTTGCCGCAACATGAATTCCTCTTCCGGCAATTCCTCGACAGATCGCACCCCCACTCCACCTGCCTCCGTCAGCTGATACATCAGCCATGGAAGTGCTGCCACCGGAAGAGATTGAAGTGTGTCCGCAACGCGTGCCACATCGGTAGCGCACCATTCATGCGTGCAATTCAATGCATCTCCAGCTTCAGAAATCTGGAAGAACGCGACAGAATCGACAGCAAGGAACTGCCCCACTTTCTCCAGAGTCAACGACACTCCACGATCAAAATCATCGTGCTTGAGGTTGAGGAACGATGCGGAGATTCCCGCATGCATAGATTCAATTTCGACTCGCCGCTGCAGCGCATTCTGGGCCTTGCTCCTCTCTTCTGCTTCTGCCTGTAGCTGAGCATTCGTCTGTTGAATTTTTTCGGTGCGCTGATTCACCAGATCCTCCAGATGCAACTGGTAATTTTGCAATTCCCGCTCAGCTTTGCGTCGCTCAGTAATATCACGCAAGACTAGGGCTGCCCCCAGCAACTGGCCAGTATTGTCGCGAATCAATGTCGACGATTCCTCAATTGGCACCGCTTGACCATCGTGGCGTTTAAAGACGATCTGACGATTCCCGGGGCTATTCTGCCCTGTTCGCAATGCCTCATACACTTGGTTCTCTACCTGCGCGACAGTCTGCTCATCTAAGACAGGAAAGACACTATGCAGCGGATGCCCGGCCACTTGTTTGGTGTTCAGCCCTAGAATCACTTCAGCGGCTGCATTGAGAAATTTGACGCAGCCACGATCATCAGTTGCGATCACTCCATCGCCAATGCTCATCAGGGTCGTTTGAAACCATCCCTGACTCTCTGACAAGGCTCGTTCGGTCGCCACTTTGTAGAGCCCAATCTCGACCGCAGCGCGGATTCCAGACTCATCGAACGGCTTCACGATGTAGCCGGCAGGTTGCACCTGTTTCGCTCGATCGAGAAATGCAGCATCAGAATAGGCCGTCAGAAAGACACAGGAGATTCCCAATTGTTCCCGAATTTTCGTTGCCGCCTCAATGCCGTCCATCTCCCCTTGCAGGGTGATGTCCATCATGATGAGATCTGGGCGATACCGATGCGCGAGTTCAATTGCCTGCATGCCTGAAATCGCGGTGTCCACCACTTCGCAATCCATCCCGAGCAGACACTCGCTGATATCCTCAGCGACGATCCTCTCGTCATCCACTACTAGTATACGGCGGCCCTTCATCTAAATTCTTTTGCTGTATTGGCTCTCTTTGAACCGAATTTCCGTTCGTGTTCCGCGCTGCCCGACTACGGTCAGCGTGCCATTCAGTTGATCAGTCAACATCGTTACCAGGCGTGTTCCCAGCGACTTGGTCTGGCGATCCTTGTAGTCCGGCGGCAAGCCGACCCCATTGTCCCACACCACTAAGGTGTATTCGCCTTCCTGTTTCCGCCCCAGGCTAATCAATATCACTCCATCGTGACCCGGACCGGGAAACGCATACTTCAGCGAATTCGAGACCAATTCAGTCACAATCAAACCACATGGCAATGCTGTATCGAGTCCCAGTTTGATATTGCAAACGGCGAGACGAATTTCACGCTTCTCGCCCTGCGGCGTATTCATCCTTACGAGCTCTGAAGTCAGCGTCCGAAGGTAACCCGCGAAGTCAATTTCCGACACGCTGTCTGATTGGTAAAGCTTCTCATGCAGTAGCCCCATTGATCGAATTCGTGCCTCACTTTCCCGTAGCACTACACGAAGCTGCTCCGACTTAGCCTGACGGGTCTGTAAGCGCAACAGACTGGTGAGAATTTGCATATTGTTCTTCACTCTGTGGTGAATCTCGCGCAGTAGAACTTCCTGCTCGCGCATCGCCTGCTTCGCTTCCAGAGAATCCTTCATCTTGTGCTGCGAGCTTTGGAGATTTTCGACCATGATGTTGAGAGAATCACCGAGATCCTGAATTTCATCATTGCTCTTCAGGGTCACGCGCGCGTTCAGCGATCCCGCAGAGACCGACTGCGCATATCTCTGCAGCATTCGAATCGGTTTGGTAATTTGCTGGGCGTAGAAATACGACACCACTGCGCTGAGAATGATAACCGACAGAGTGACCATCCCTGTCAGCGAATAGACTTTTTGAATGCTGGCGTAGTATGCCTCCATGGAAATGCCAACATGTATCCAGCCAACCAGATTTCCCTGAAACTTAAAGGCTTCCCGGTAGTGCAACGCCTTGGCAATCGACGGCAGTGGATTATCCACTACGACAGCCTTCTCATTCACTTTATCCTCATTTTCAGGAAACCAGATGTCTCCGAACAATTGCGCCACTTTCCAGGGTTCCTCACCCGGCTGAAGTTCCTGCCCGACCAGATAAAGCATCTTCTGCGGCCTCGTCGCCAGCACTACGTAGTCCAACTCTTCTGGTGACGCCGTTATCTTAGGAAACGTCATCTTCTTACCTCTGGAACTGCTGGTTCCGTTGCCGCCACTGGCAGCTTGAACTTCATTCTCCGTCATGGCCATCTGTATGTCTGCGGAGATCGCAGTAGCCACACGAACGGCATTCGCCTCCAGTTGCAGGCGGATGGCACGGTTTTGAGAGTAGATGGTCGCGGCTGCGAACACTACTGCCGTAATGATCGCTACGAACCATGCCATGAACATGATGCGTCGAACAATACTGACTTTTTTAGGTGGTTTACTCACTTGTCCCAAACCAGTCTCTTCGTTGGTTAAAGAAACTCTAGATTAAGGCATTACAACGCCTCAACAAGATGGAAATTATAATTTATCGTGTTAAATATGATTAATCAAGAACAATCTATTTGAACTATTGGATATTGAGATACCCGAAGTAACAGTTAAATTTAAATAAATAACAGGAACACTCTCAATGTTGATAAAAATTTTAAGATGGCTTCTCGGAATCGGGATTGCGACTTGGGCAGTTTTCAGTGTCCGAGCAACGATTGCTGGCTCTAGTCAATTTGACGCGAATACCGCCCTTCATTTTGGGTTGGCAAGTCTGGCACTAGTGGCAGCGGCAGCGCTGATCGCACCTGATCTTGCCCGAATCCTCAGCAGGCCTTTGCTCGTGCTGATCGAGAGCCTCTACATGCCGACGAATCAGGCTGACAAGCCACCGCTCACGTTCCGACTGGGACGCTACTACGCCGCGAATGGCCGACTCGCCGATGCAGAGAAAGACTATAAGCGAATGCTTGGCTTCTATCCTGCGGAAACAGACGGCTGGATCGAACTCATGACCCTCTACTGGACATGGAAACCGCAGCCGAGAGAACGCGAGGCCCAGAAAGCCTACCATCGCGCTGATCGAAAAGTATCTGCCGGGCAAGAACGCACACGCCTGAAAGCCGCTATGAACTCGCTAAAAAAAGGCGAGCGGCCTGCAGATTTCGCAATACTTGCCGCACAGGACAAGGCGCAAGCGCAGACGCCCGCATCTGATTAGACGGCGGCTGTTCTATGCGGAAAAAATGAGCGGCAATCGGCGGTCGAAGCGCGTCAATGTGCGCTCCTTGCCCACGACCACCAGCGTAGGCAATAGATCCGTCCCCTGTGCTGCTCCTGTCACAATCAGGCGCAGGCCAAACATGAACTTGCCCTTTTTCATCTGCAGTTCCTCAGCGGCATCATCCAGTGCTGCCGAGATGGAAACTTCGTCCCAGCACTCAACTTCATGCAAATGACGACGCACTGCTTCGAGATGATTTTTCGTGTCTGGATTGTTCACCAGCTTTTGCACAGCGTCGGACTCCAAGGTCAAATCGTCGACAAAAAAGCGCGGCCAGTGTTCATTGATTTCGGGCAGCTGCTTGATCTTCGGCTGCATTACACGCAGCGCGGCATCTACCGCTTCCGCAGGCTCACTGTCCCATATCTGATCGGATGCTGTTGCCATCCACTTCTTCGCCATAGACACGAAAGCATCGGGAGCAATATCTGCAAGATACTGACTGTTCAACCATTGGCACTTCTCCATGTCGAACTTGGCGTTCGCATGATTCAGATGATCATAGTCGAAAAGAGCGATCACTTCTTCAATCGGCATTTTTTCGCGATCATCCTTCGGCGACCAGCCTAACAGACACATATAGTTGCGCACCGCCTCCGGGAGGAACCCTGCCTGTATGTAGGAATCCATGCTCGCGCCTTCGTCACGCTTACTCATCTTCGATCCGTTCTTATTCAGAATCAGTGGTATATGTGCAAATTCTGGACGTGAATGTCCAAGGGCATCGAACAATGCCGCATGCTTCGGCGTGTTCGCCAGGTGATCCTCACCGCGAATGACATGCGTGATCGCCATCTCGATGTCGTCGACCACATTGACAAAATGAAACAGGAACGAGCCATCTGCACGGCGGATAACAAAGTGAGGATTCGCCTCCACGTCCTTCTTTGCATCGGCGTCATAGCGGATGGAGCCATCTGTGTGCAGGTTCACTGACCGGCTGCCGCAAATTTTATCATCGATCGTGATCACTTCATCTAACACTCGAAACCGAACTGCGCCGGTGTCGTCGACATAGGCACGCTCTGCCGCCAGCAGGCCGTCCAAGTGCCGTTGATAGATCGCTGTTCGCTGCCCCTGAAAGTAAGGCCCGCGACCGTCGTCCTTGTCCGGTCCCACATCCCAGTCCAAGCCCAGCCAACGCAGACCATCAAAGATCGCCTGCACCGCATCATCAGAATTCCTTGCAGCGTCAGTGTCCTCCACCCGCAGCACAAATTCGCCTCCATGGCGGCGGGCGAACAGCCAGTTGAACAAAGCTGTCCGCGCCCCTCCTACATGCAGGTATCCGGTGGGAGAGGGAGCAAATCTGGTTCGCACGAGCGTCATCTTGCTCGTTTACTGGCAATCTGCGCCTGCGGCAACTCGATTCTTACCTACGCAGACGTAACAGAGTCCAGCAGCGTAGATCACCTGCGCCCCCGGTTCCTCACTGATCAACAGCAGAGCAAATTCTTCTGCGGTTCCTGTCGTATCGCGGTTCACACTGGCATAGTCAGATCTTCCCCGCAGATCAGTGTCAGCAATTCCGCGAGCTGCACATGCTGCCCGACATTCTGTAAAGGCATGCCCTGTAGTAGTAAAAAATCCTCCGTTCCCGGAGTCAGCGCACTCAATACTTGCGACCGATCATCGCAATAGACAACGTTCTAGCAAGATTTATCAATTTGCGACTCTGCGGCAACATTTTCAACTATACCACAACGTCACAGCCCGGGATTCTTAGCTGGATTCACGAAGGAGAACAACATACCCCAACAGACTTAACCAGAGAGCGGCCACTCTAGTAAGTTCGGAGTGGGAAAAATGCAATATTCAGCGGCCGATGGTGAGAAACTGTTTACTTTATTTATCAATCGGAGCAGCATTGGGGTCAGTGCTGGGGGCATTCGTTCCCAACCCGGCGGCTCCCACTTCAACTGCCAAAATCTCGGTTGTCGCTGATGCGCTTCCGTTTGCCTCGGAGACCTGGCTACACTCAATCGAAAACGAGCCCGACAGAACCGCCGTGAGAAGCACAATCAATTCGATCTCGGCCCCAATACGCGAGCGCCTCCTAAAGGCACTTGGCGAATAGGTGGCGAGGCTACTGCGAGACGGCACGATAGTGATTCGCAGCTCGCCACTTCTCTGGATATACCATGTGAAGGGTTCTAGAAAATGCGCCACCCACCATGGTATCGATCGATCGCCACGCTGTGAGATCATCGCTAGCTTCGATTCGGTATTTCTGTCCGGATTGTGTAGGGAACAACACTGCCATTGCACCATTCGGTAGCGAAATCACTGACAAGTCGTCCGGAAAGCTCGCTGGATCGTTCGCTGGCGAATTGAACCAGTGCTCCGCCACGTTCGATCGGCCGTCTTGATCAGAGTCAATGGTGCGATCGTCCACTCCAGGAACCAACGGTGCGCGTTCCTCTGAATCGATCACTCCATCTTCATCCACGTCATCAAGAGAAACCGAATAGACTTCTTCTCCTCCAGCAGAAACCAGCAGACTGCCGTCAGCTCTAGCATATACTCCCCTCGGGTGCTCATTGATCAGAGGATCGGCCAGTAAGTAGAGAGTCATCACATCACCCGTCGGTGAGATTCTCCGCACACTTGCCAGCTCATCAGCAGTTACGGGAGTCGGAACGTAGCAATTCCCAGTTCGATCAACTGCCACATCAGCGAGGTAGGGCAATGCCGCAGCGGATCCATGTCCGTCGACGTGCCCAGGTTCGTCAGAGCCAGCTACCAGGGCGACCATGCCATTCCCAATCCTCAAAAGCCGTGCACGATCGCCCACGTATAGACTACCATCAGGTGCAGCGGCAATATCTCGCAGTTCGCGAAATTTGACCTGAGAAAGCTCGACTGGCTCTCCTTCCACATAGGACACACCATCTCCGCCCAGTGTTTGCACATTGCCACTCTCGATTTTCCGGATGACATCACCATCCCCCACATAGATCGATCCATCATCACCTGTCGTCACATGTTGAGGGTTTCGAAACCTGGCAGTGTCTATCGGACCATCATTGATTTCCGCGATGTTCTCCTTCCCGTAAATCACTGGCTCACCGTTTCCTGCGGCAGACGTATCCACTATCATGATTCCCGGGTAGCCCGACATGGAAAGAACCAGATCGTCATTGGGCAAGATAGCAATATCACTGAAACTGGCCTTACTTCCTCCATCGAACTCTCGCACATTCACGATCCCTTTTGGAGATAGAGAGAAGAGTTTCGGATCGTTATTTCGGATCGCAAAGATAAACCCGTCTTCAGCTTCGACCATCGAAGACAAACTGAGAAACCGGGCATCCAACGCAGGGATGTCCATCACCGGGGGTAGAATCTCAATGTTTCCCCCTCCTGCCAGCAATACAGCAGAGCCAAAGCGGGGAACTCTGAATTGGGTATAGAGGGCATCTCCGAGCCTCGATTCATAGCCATCCAAAACAGACAGCGTTCGGATCCATCTGGCATCTTCACCCGGAATCGGATCCGAATAGATCGGCGAAGATTCCGTGGGTTCCGATCCGTCCAGCGTATAATGGATGCGCGCACCAGCACTGCCAATCAATACAACTTCCTGCCCGGGTAAGACAGTGGTGACATTACCCGCCAGCCTGGAAGAACCCAAACCAAAATCGAACATCCGGCTGGTCAGCCTGCTAGCACCCAAGTCAGAACGAATGGCTCCTGCCCTCAAAAAAATTCCTACGGGACCAGAGAGGATCGGAGGATTTGCAGGATCATACACAAGACTTTCCCTTTTTGGCGCGCTGCCATCCAGTGTATAATAGATCTCAGCGTCAGGCGTGGCGGTGATAAGTCGCACGGTGGCCTCAACATTCGGACTGGTATCGATCCGCTCGATCTCAACTGGAGCTGTCTTCGGATCGAATTTTCGCGTTACCACTTCACTCGGCCCAGTAGAAGGATGATAAGCGATCGCATTTACCGTCATACTATCGACGAGCAATGGCGGATTCTCCCAATCCCATGCTTTACTTTCGATCGTAGGCTCAGAACCATCAATCGTGTAATAGACCGCCAGATAGGAAGGAGATGGCCCAAGCTGAAGAGTTCCCCAGCCACTGGTGATCACTCCATTGTCAGTGCTCGAAACATCGATTCCCGGTGGTGAGATCGACGATACGGGTATCGGCCGATGGATGACACCCTCTTTGGACACGTAGTAAGCTTCCCCACCCGCACCTATCCCTGTAGTCCTGAAGCCAGTGCTACAACATCGATCTGTCGCCTGTCCTACCGCAAAATCACGATCGAAATGCGGCTCCACAGCAAAGTAGACTGTATACCCAGTACTCCGGGATCCGGTGGCAAAGTGCAGGACGCCATCCTTCACAAAGCCGCGCGTGGCGTAGAATCTCGGGATCCGGCTTTCTTCGAGATCAAGCAAAGGCGTCACCGTATCGATTGGGCGGGGAAACCCTCGTCTCTGATAAGATGCCGAAACACCGCGAAAATACGGCCAGCCAAAGTTCCGCCCTACTGAGTCTTCTATGCTCAGAGCGTTGATTTCCTGATACAACACGCTCGATCTAAATCTCGTGTCATCGATCACATAAATCCTGGCAGCCTCTGCATCAAATGCAATCCGAGGACTCTGCAATCCGTAAGCCCAAATTTCCGGTAGCGCGCCGTCCTCACCCAGAAAAGGATTGTCACCCGGAATGCTGTAGGGAAGACCTGCGTCGGCTTTCGAAACATCGATCCTCAGAATTTTACCATCAAACGTATCGAGTGCCTGAGGGGCAGGAATGCCCGATAGTTGCTGAATTCCCGGCATGCGAGCGTCGCCTGTTGCAATGTAGAGGAATCCGTCCGGTCCGAATTCCATATCGCCCCCAAAGTCAGGATAATCTTGCGGCCCCGGAGCGAATTCGATGTCTATCAGAACATCCTCGGTGGGTTCTGAATCCTTGCTGACCGTGAAGCGCGATATCCTTAACACCTCCGCATTCGACGTCGGTGTATATGAGACGTAAAGGGCACGATCAATTTCGTGATCTGGCGAAAGAACGAAATCAGACAATCCTCGCGAGTCGTTGCCTGACTCGGGATCAATCACCTTTGAAGTTAGATCCAACCAGGGGCTCTCATCCACTGCGTCATTCTTTAGAGTGAAAAACATGCCCACATCGTTCGCAAAGATCGTTTCAACACTCCCGGTTGCCGCATCCAGCGCTACAATATCCTTACCATCAATAGAAGCAACAACCTCAAGATCTTTCAAAGGCAAATGAACCTGCCCAGCGCAATCTAAAGCCAGAAAACACGCACTTATCACTACAACCAACAGCTTTGCACAACTCTCCTTGATCATGTCATCAAAGATGACACTTGAAGTAAACTCACGCAATTCACAATTCACAGGTGATCCGAGATTTCCCCTGCAGTTCAGCCAACCATTCTTTTAAAGCTACGGAATCATCCACGAGTCCGACTCGATTGCATCGATCCACGCCTGCGAGTGTGATTCCCCATCCTCACCCTTTTTGAAGTGCATTTTCAGCATGACTTTGATCGCCAGCTTACTTTGCGGGTCGTCAGGATTCATGGATTGGCCTTCTTTGGCAAATAAGGTCGCCAATTCGTGCGCTACCTCAGAGTCGATGTCAGCGTAACCAAAACAGCTGGATACTTCATCAGCACCAAGGATATCCAGACACAGGTATTTGATATCGTCTTTGTAGAGAAAGTTGTAGTAATCGCCCAGAGAACACGTCACGCGATAGACACCTGGTGTCACGGGTTGAGTCGAAACGAATTCCGACATCAGCGGATCAGCGAACAAGACGAAACTCTCCCAGTCGAGTTTTGGTCCCTCTGGCGTCATTTCAAAGACCGCTGTCCGAGAGCTATCGTCGTTAAATTCGACATTGATCCCCGTGAACTTTTTGCCATTAATCCATCCCGAGTTCGCGAATCCAAATTTCGATACTTGCGGCCACTGCGAATGCCCTTGATTTGCATGCACCTGCATCCTTGGCTCTGTGACTTCTGGATGCCTTACCAACGGCAATTGATCGACAACCTCTCTTGCAGCAAGGAATTTTTTCAGCAGATTTTCCGCTGCTTTTGCCTCATCCAGAGAAGTATTAGACGAGTCATCAACGACTGAGACAGTACTCGCAGTATCCTGATTTTTCAGGAAAAAATACGCTGCTGCTGCAATTGCCGGTAGCCCTAACACTAGCGCAAGGATCAGCAGTCTTCGTGTTCCGCCACCGCCGGGCACTTGCGCATTGCCCCAGGGATCTGCGGATTCACTGGCATCTGCCATTTGCTGCTCCAATTCTTCCCGCGCAGCAAACGCAGGCGTGTGCTCAGCATTCAACCTGTGGCCTCCGTCGGCAGCTCCGGGTTCAGGTATGCCTTTCCCTCCGATTCCAGGTGCGGATCTCTCGCGACGCGATTGCCCACGCGAAGGCGGCAACGCCGTCTTTCCGCTGGTAGCATCGTCAGAGGGAGGTGACTTCAACTCTTCATGTGGCGTGATGGCGCGTTGAATTTTGCGCTCCCGTGAAGCAGCGCGATAGCGCTTCAACTCTGACGGGCTGATCTCGACGTCCCGCTGCTTGGGAATCGGCTTCACTGAAGTTTTCTGCAGCGGTGATGTCTCGGGAGAATCTGTCAACGTCCGCCCGGGTCGATTGGGCCCCGAAGGCAACATCGTGCGCGAACTGCTATCTTCCCGTTTACTGCTCATCCTTTCTGCAGGCAGATGATCCGCTGATCGATGCGAAGGCAGGTCGGTTTTCCCTTTACCTTTGCTTCCGCTGCCCTTCTTCGACGCCGGGGCATTGAGCAGTTTTGCCTCCATCTCTTTCTGAGGACACACGACGTCCTGGTTGCATCCAGCACAATTCACTACCATTCCCGCATCTTTTGGCCGTATCCAAATCAACCGCGAGCAGCCCGGGCAGTGGAACGAAATCTGCCCCTTCACTGGTGTCGACGCCAAAGGATCTATCTGGCGTCCACCCGCCATAGCTGAAAGGCGATCAAAGTCCTCTCTAGCTTCGCGCGATCGGCCACTGGGAAGGTGCGTAGGATCTCCTGTATTCTCAGTCGGCGCCCCCTCGGACTTGGTCACATCGGCTGGAATATTCTCGCTGCTGGGCATGGGAGTGCCAGATTGCTTGCGACTCGGCAAGAGCGATGACGACGCCCCTGATTGCGACTTTTCCGGCGAAATAGCTGGGGCTGCAGGGGCAGGAGCGACCGGCGCCTTGTCAGGCATGACGATCAACTTGTCGCAATATGGGCAAATTGCTTCAGTGCCCGCTGTCTCTTCATCAGAGATCAGCGACTCTCCGCACTTTGGGCAAGGGAACTCAAATTCATCCATACCAGGAATTGCAGCCAGCACTTACTGGCTTTTCAAATCCGAGACTAGGGTAGGAATCGATCAATTGCCAACCCTGTTCATAGAAAAATAGCGCTGCAAATCTTGCAGCGCTATTCTTCGAAAGGATTCGACGGGAATTTCACCCGATTTCATCAGGCAATCGTCCGCATCACACTGCAGCAGCAGTGGAAGCAACTTTCCCGGCAGCCTGCTTCTTACGGAATTCATTGACGAAATATTCCATGGTTTTGAAGATCACCTCATCCACTCCATATTTCGGCTGCCAGTCGAGAAGTGTTTTGGCCTTGGTCACATCTGCAATTCTGCGATCGCAGTCTTCGTAGCCTTCGCCATAGAATTCTTTGCTGGAAATTGAAACAATTTCCGGCCGTGGCGGATCACCTTCCTGGCGGAAGTGCTCGTCGAACATGTCACGCATCCGCTCCGCGAGTTCCGCAATCGTCAGCTCATTCTCTGGCTGCCCAATATTGAAGATCTCGCCGTCGCAATTGTCTTTCTTGTTTTCAATCACACGGACGATGCAATCAACAGCGTCGTCGATATAGGTGTAAGCGCGGAAAACTTCGCCGCCATCTACCAGCTGCATTGGCTTTGTCCCGTAGAGAAGCGAATCCATGAAGTGGCTGAAAACCCGGGGATTTCCACCACCTGCTTCTGACGGTAAGTAGTCGATGCGTGGGCCGACGAAATTGAATGGACGGATGATACTGTAGCGGAAGCCGTCGCGGTGACGATAGGCATGGAGGACGCGCTCCAGCAGTTGCTTGGCACAAGCGTAAATCCAGCGATGATTTTTGATAGGCCCCATGATCAGCGGCGTCTCGTCTTCGTTGAACGGGCAGGGATTCTCCTTCGAGTCGAGCCCAAATGCCTTAGCCGCCGTGAGACCGTAAACTTCGCATGTTGAAAACTGCACCAGCCGTTTGTCGTTCTTTCTGCATTGATCGACCACCTTGAGGTTCTGGGTGAAATTCAGATCATAGACACCTACAGGATCTTCCACGTAGAGGGCAGGATTAGCAAAAGCAACCAGATCGACGACGACGTCTGAGTTCTTGATCAACTCTTCGATCTTCGCCTCGTCGGTCGCAATGTCCAAATGAGCATACGTGAGACCTGGTGCATTCAGCAGGTGCTCAAGCTTCTCTTCGGAAATATCGACCGCCGTCAATTGGTGACCGCCATCCTTCAGGAGCCGTTCTGTAAGGTTTACTCCAATGAAACCGCCTGCTCCGAGAAGTAGAATATTCATTCGCTAGTGTTTATGTTTACTCTTTAAGAATCAGTGAGAAAGGTAGACTGCAGCAGGGAAAATCGCTGCACTCCGGGAGGTCGAACTTGGCCCACTGACAGCCAGCTCGCAAGAATTATTTCGGTTAAGACGCAAGTGTGGGAATTCGCCCCTTTTCTACGTCTCATAAGGGAAAATGGCGCGCACGCAGAGAGCTCATGGCAAAGCTAACAGAATCAGCGGCCACAGCAGCACCGCATCGGCCAGGACACGTGACGCCAGCGGATGCAGACGGGCTCGTAGACTGTGCACCACCAGCAAACTGGCAGTCGCCAGGGCGATGCCAATTTTGATCTTCCAGGTAGCCGAGAACACCAGCGCTCCGTCCCACAACAAACCAATGGCGACAACGATGAGCGATACCCCCAGCATAGGAAACCAATGTTCGATCTGTGGCGAATACTGGGCCACCGCCTGCGGATCATTGCCGTCAGCATCTGCGGCCTTCTCCCAGACAGAAATAGCTACGCAATTCAGCACACAGAGCGCCGCAAACAAGAACGTGTCCACATTGATCAACAAATTGCCGTCAAAGATCATTTCCATGGGAATACCGAAAAGGATCGCGTCACTGACGTGCCAGTAAACGGGCAAAACGGTGCCCATGGCAAAAACGACACCGCACAGCAGCTCACGAGGCAAGATGCGGGACGTGGCCGATTTTGCAGACACACACCAGACGCAGCACAGGCAAAGCAACACCATATAAGCACCCCAAAAGTAGAACGGCAGCCGGAAGACACTGGCAATAGCGGCCCAGAGAATGGCTCCAAAAAATGCCACGCAAATGGCATTCATGTAGCGATGGTTCGTCAACCGAATGACAAAATAAACGACTACCAGAAAGAGCATTACTACGCCTCCCGCAATGATCCCTGTCGGCACGCCGTAGGTTCCGCCAAGCGCATCACCCACGCCCAGCCAGATCACCCATGCTACTGGAACAAGCGTCAGCAGCAGCAGCTTTATCCAATGCTTTCGATAGAATCGATGCCGCGCTGTTTGCGAGATTTTATCCCGCCAGGGTGCCGTGTCCAACAGGCGGTCGCTCAGATAAATGCACCAGACAGAGCAAAAAAGCATCGTGTAAACCCCAGGGAACAAACTTGGCAAATGCAATGCATCTGCAAACAAGTGCGCCCAGACAACGGCGACAACAGGCGCGTCGAGACTGAGCAAGTGCGGAATCGACAAGACTCTGCAAAGCAGGCCAGCCTCGCGCGCGGTGCTTGTAGACACCGGCGACACTGCGTCCTGCTCATTCGCGTTGACTGTCATAGAGCACGCAAGTTGCCGCCATAAGTGCCTTTAGCAAGAAAGGAATCCACCACTGCAGGTGCGGCCCGTGCGACCCCACCGTGGCTTCCGAGCCGTGATCCACTCAGGAAATTAGAACTGCTTCAGCAATGCGATTGCTTCGGCGAGCATTTCCTCGCTGTTCACCTTGAGCGTTAATCGCGGAAATTTTCCATCGAGCATAACGTAGGTTCCGTTGCGCATGAGTTTGAGCTTCGATCCTTCTATCTCGACCGAGGTGATGCGCACGTTGGCACAGGCGATTTTGAGTTCGATGCAGCTGAGCAAATTTTCCACTGATGGTGGAAAAACGCCGAATCGGTCACGCCAGTTCTTCTTCAACGTTTTCAGTTCCTTGAGCGTGGCAGCCTCCGAAATCATGCGATAGGCACTGATGCGCATCCTGGCGTCAGGAATATAGTCCTCAGAAATAAAGGATGGCAGGATCCCGGTGTGCGCACGCTGCTGGTATTCCGCCTCGTTAGTGGTAATGAAATCGATTCTTAGCGCGACCTCCGGACGGTCGACTAGTTGCTTCCCTTGCAATTGAGCGACTGCCTTCTTCAGCATTTTGCAGTAAAGGTCAAAGCCGACCGCCATGATATGCCCACTCTGCTGCGTGCCGAGAAGGTTACCAGCTCCGCGAATTTCAAGATCTCGCATGGCAATCTTGAAACCAGAACCCAGTGAACTGTATTGCTTGATGGCATTGATCCGTTTCCGTGCGTCACCCACGGTGACCAGATGTCGCGGCAGCATAAGAATTGCGTAAGCGCGGTGCCCGGCACGTCCCACTCGCCCGCGCAGCTGATAGAGGTCTGCCAGCCCGAACATGTCCGCACGATCAATGATGATCGTATTGGCATTGGGAATGTCGATGCCACTTTCGATGATGGTCGTGCAGACGAAGACATCGCAGCCTCCATTCACAAATTTCTGCATGACTGCCTCCAGATCCTTTTCATCCATCTGCCCATGCCCGACTTCCACCCGCGCTTTGGGGCACAGCTTTTCGATCTTCTGCTTGAAAGCGTTAATCGTCTTGACCCGATTGTGCAAGAAGAACACCTGCCCCTTTCGCTTCAGTTCGCGGTTAATCGCTTCTCGAATCACCCGCTCATCGTAGGGAACAATGCTGGTCACCACCGGATAACGATTGGGCGGCGCAGTCTCAATAGTCGACATGTCCCGTGCTCCCATAAGCGATAAGTAGAGCGTGCGCGGAATCGGCGTCGCCGACAACGTGAGCACATCCACCATCCGGAATAGTTCCTTAAATCGTTCCTTGTGGGAAACGCCGAAGCGTTGTTCCTCATCGATCACCACCAGCCCCAATTTCTTGAACGAGACATCTTTAGATATCAACCGATGAGTCCCAATGACGATATCCACGGAGCCGTCTACCAGACCTTTCAAGGTTGAGCGCTGCTGCTTGGGCGATCGGAATCGGCTAAGCAACCCAAGGGTGATAGGATAGTCAGACATCCGCTCTTTGAAATTTTTAAAATGTTGCTGTGCCAGCACGGTTGTCGGCACTAACATTGCTACCTGTCGACCACCCATGACCGCTTTAAAAGCCGCACGGATCGCGACTTCCGTTTTTCCAAAACCTACATCGCCACAAATCAGCCGATCCATTGGGCGCAAATTCTCCATATCTCGCTTCGTCTCCAGGATCGCCCGCAGCTGATCGGGCGTTTCTTTGTAGATAAACGAGTTCTCAAATTCCCATTGCCACTTGGTGTCCTCAGGATGCGAGAAGGATTTTGCAGTCTCCCGCTCCGCCTGCATCTCGAGCAATTGCCCGGCATACTCGAGGATCGACCGCTGCGCAGCCTGCCGCGCACGCAACCACTTGCCACTACCCAATTTACTCAAGTTAGGCGATGCCCTACCGGCTCCGACATAGCGAGTAATCAAATGCGCGTGCTCAAGCGGCACATAGAGCTTGGCCTGATCTGCGAACTCGACGCCGAGCATATCCTCATCACCATTCTTCCCATCCTTGCGCATGAGACCGAGAAAACGCCCGATCCCCTGCTCCGCATGGACAACGATGTCACCATCCGACATGTCGCGCCAGTCGGTCTGAACGCGCCGTGCCGTCTCCTGTTTTTCCTTGTTAAAGATCCGGCGTGCGCGTGCATGCTGGTAGCGGCCGAACACTTCCGCATCTGAAAGCACGGCAAGCTTAGCACCGGGAACGGTGAATCCATTGTTCAGATTCCCCAACCGCGGCGTGATCAGCTTCCCTAACAAGTCACCCGATACCACTTCTTGAAATCGGTCGACTTCGCCCGACTTGTTAAAGAACATACACACCTCCCAGCCTTCTGCACACCACGTCTCCACCTGGATACGAAAGCCATCTCGCTTCGCCTGCTGCACGATGAAATCACCAGCCTCAGTGCTGGCTATTGGACTATCGTAGCAAGCTGCGGAGTGATCTTCCTCGGTATCGCTACCCGGAAACGCACCAGAAGAAATGTGAACATGAGCATCCTCAAACTCATGCCAGTCGACCGATACCACGACATCATCCGCCCCGACATAATCGCGCAACTTACAGAACTCCGAAACACGGTCAGGATCCGGCTGGCTGAGCAATAGCTGCACCGACTTCACCTTCTGAATCGACGCCTGCGTATCGAGGTCAAATGTGCGCAGCGACTCTACTTCATCGCCAAACAACTCGATGCGTACAGGCGTGGCACTTTGCCATGAATAGATATCAAAGATGCCCCCGCGCAGTGCGAATTGCCCGCGCTGGTAAACTTCAGGCGACTTCTCATAGCCGCCCTCCTGCAACTGCCTGGTCAACGCCTCCATAGCAACCGTATCCCCCATTTTAACCACTAGTTCGCGACTTTCAAGTGCTGTCGAACGCGGCACATCTTCTTCCAGCGAATCGCCGATGAGCACCACGACTTCAGTGCCAGCAGCGCACCTTGAATCAGCGGCCAATTGCTGCAACAGGGACGTTCGCTCTGCCGCAATGTCAGGATCGGGCAGGGCATCGACGAATTGATTGATCTCCTGCTCAGGAAAAAAAAGCGTTCCCTGTCGCCCCCACCAAGTGGTCAACTCGTTGAACACATTCTCCTGCAAGCGCAAATCTTTTGCCAGAATCCACAGTCTTCCGGGCGCTGCAATCTTGCTCATGTGCGATGCGATCATCCCGCACACAAAGGCGTGAGCAGGCCCGGCGACGTGCTCTATCAGCAGCGGATTCTCCTGCGTCGCGTGCGCCGGGATCTGATTCAGCAGTTGGGAAAAGGGCGTGGCTTTCCCGGCTCGTTCCAGCACTTCATGGTGGGAACGAACA